>NZ_JBFATR010000025.1:0-100072 GCF_040678395.1 Streptomyces sp. NPDC052687
CGGGCGTCACCGTGGCCGCCGGCCGCAGCGGCGGCGGCTCGGGCGCGGGCGGGGGGAGCGGCCGCGAGTCGTCGGGCTGCGGTTCGGCGCGTACGACGGTCCGCTCCCGCTCGATCAGGAGGCGGGCCGGGTCGGCGGCGGGCGCCGGGCGCGCCGGATCGTGGTCGCGGGGGTCGGCCGAGGGGGTGGCCGTGGGCCACACCAGGGCGTCCTCCCCGTCGGCGCCGGCGTCCCGGGCGCGTACCGCCTCGATCCGTTCGAACGGGCCGGGCAGCCGGGGCCGTACCCGTGTCACGCCGGTGCGGGGCATGGGCGCGTGCCGGGCGAGCAGGCGGTCCAGGAAGTCGCCGCTCCGGGCGGTGGTGTCGTCAGGCATCGGCACACAGCTCCAGGTAGTAGCGGCGGCGCAGTGGGCTGAGCGCCAGGATCTCCGGTTCGCTCCAGCCGTAGGCGGTGGCGAGGAGGTGCACGTCCAGGAGCAGGTCGCGGGCCCAGGCGTCCAGTTCGGTCCACAGGTAGGAGGCGATGTCGAGTTCGGCGCGGGTGGCCTGCCCGCACTCGGGGCAGGCCACGCTGAGCGTCAGGTCGGCGCCCGGGTCGGCCGCCTCGGCGGCCTCGGCGATCCGGCGCTGCACGGGAGCGGGCAGGTCGGCGGCGGCCACCGCCCGCCCGCCGTGCTCGGCGGCGACCACGCAGCGGGCGAGGAGCGCCGCGCGCGGGTCCGCCGTCCGGGCCGCCACCGTGAGGTCGGCGACGCCGGGCAGCCGGAACACGACCCGCCAGCCCTCGTGCTCGACGCGGACGACCGGCTCGGGGCGGTCGCCCGGGGTGCGGGCGAACTGTCCGGCGTCCAGCTCGAACTCCATGTCCGCGCCGCACGCCGCGCACTCCAGACGCACCTGCATCCGCTCCCCGAACAGTGCCCGGCGCAGCGCGAACAGGTCCGCCTCGCGTTCGCCGACCGGCAGCTCGGGGAGCGTGCCGTCGTCGAGGTCGGGGCGCGCGGTGCGGTGCAGCAGCAGCGCGCGCCCGGCGGGCGGCGCCGCGAGTCCCGCCTCCCAGGCGGCCAGCAGTCCGGCCGCGCCGGTGATCGCCATGGCCATCGCGTCCGTTCCGCTTCCGCTCAGGCCGGGTCGAGGAACGACGGTTCGGTGGGCTCGGGCACCTCGTAGTCCCGCTCCCAGCCCTCGCACTCCAGCTTCAGCGACTGGATGGCCACCGCGTTGGCGTTGGCGTCGAGTTCGCCGAGCACCTGGTACTCGCTGGGCCAGGTCCGGTACAGCTTGTGCGAGACGGCGACCTGGCCGGCCTCGTTCAGGACCTGGATGACGATGTCCTTGCGGAAGTCGGTGAGCGAGACCTCGGCGCCCAGGCCCGCGCCGACCTGCCAGACCTTGTTGGCCCAGCGGTCGAACTCGGGGTCGTGGGTGACGCCGCGCTCCAGGGTGATGCCCTCGAACTCGGAGCGGCCGGGCGACTTGCGCGGCGATGAGGGGTCGCCGCCGTGGCGGTGCTTGACGACCTCGGTGGTCCGCTTCAGCGGCGAGATCTTGCTGATGCCGGCGACCGTACGACCGTCCCACAGGACGAGGAACTTGAAGTTCTTGTACGGGTCGAACCGATGGGCGTTGACCGTGAACTCAGCCATCGAAAACAGTCCTCGGAATCCTCGTGGGCGCGGTCAGAGCTCGAACTGCCCGGACGTCTGCTGGATCTTGACGATCACGAACTCGGCCGGGCGCACCGGCGCGATGCCCACCAGTACGTTCACCACGCCGTTCGCGACGTCCTCGGCGGTCGTGGTCTCGTGGTCGCACTTGACGAAGTACGCCTCGCGCGGGGTGGTGCCCTTGAAGGCGCCCTGGCGGAAGAGGGTGTGCAGGTAGGAGGAGGCGGACAGCCGGATCTGCTGCCACAGCGACTCGTCGTTGGGTTCGAAGACCACCCACTGCAGGCCGCGGTACAGGCTCTCCTCCACGTGCAGCGCGAGCCGCCGCACCGGCACGTACTTCCACGCGCTGTCGAGGGCGTCCGCGCCCGCGAGGGTGCGCGCGCCCCAGACGAGCGGTCCGGTCACCGGCAGGGTGCGCAGGCAGTTGACGCCGAGCGGGTTGAGCAGCCCGGTCTCGCGGTCGGTGAGGTCGACGGTGAGCGAGTGCACGCCCGCCAGGCGCGCCTCGGTGCCGGCGGGCGCCTTCCACACTCCGCGCTCGGAGTCGGTGCGGGCGATGACGCCGGCGACGGCGCCGGACGGCGGGAAGGCGCGCAGCCGCCCGGTGAGCGGGTCGGTGAGCTGCAGGTGCGGGAAGTACAGGGCGGCGTGGTCGCCGCGGACCGCGTCGAAGGCGGCGATCCCGGCGCGGGCGGCGTCCACCCCGACCCAGCTGCTCGGCGCGTCGACGAGGAGGAAGATCCGCCGCTCCGCGCACAGCCGCTGGGCGGCCGAGACGACGGTGAGCATGTCCTCGGTCTTCTCGTACGCGGCGATCTCCGGCAGGGCCAGCAGGTTGACGTCGGCGACGGAGCGCAGCGCCTGGATGCCGGTCTTGCCGGCCTCGGAGCCGATCAGGTCGCGGGGGCCGGGTGCCTCGCCGTCCTCGCCGCCCGCGAGCGGGAACACCGGCGGGTTGACGGAGGCCTCCAGGCCGAGGTCGTTGGCGCACTCGCCGAGGAAGCGGACGACGTCGCCGGGGTCGGTGGAGCCGGACACGACCTGCAACCGCCGCCCGAACGCGGTGACTTCCGTACCGGCGAAGGCGTGCTTGCCGGGCGCGTCGGGCAGGGCGCGCAGTTTGCGTTCCAGGAGGAGGGCGAGTTCGGCGACGGTGGTGGGGGCCTCGCCGTCGCAGTCGGGGTCGTGCAGCGTGAACTCGCGCTCCACGTCGCCGATCTTGACGGTGAGGTCGACGGCGAGGTCGGGCAGTTGGTGTCCGAACGGTTTGGAGACGGTGCCGGAGGGGTCGGGGCGGCCCTCGCCGACGGCCTCGACGCGGATGAGGCGTGAGCCGGCGTTGATCACGGTGGGGGCGTGGCGGCCGTGTCCGGCGTCCATGGACAGGCCGGTGAAGCTCTCCCGGATGTCGCCCCTGGCGTCGTGGACGCGCAGGTTGAAGGTCTCGTCGGGGCGGGGTGTGTCGTAGTCGACGGCGACGCGCAGGCCGTTGCCCCAGACGCCGGACTCCTTGGCGTGGACCTCCAGGACGCGGCTCTCGCTGTGTCCGTCGGTGGATTCCAGGACGACGCGGGCGGCCTTGCCGCTGCCGGCCCTGGCGACCCGGACGATCACGGCGACGGAGCCGCCGTTGCCGAAGAACTGGTGCACCGCGTGGGCGACGGCGCTCTGCGAGCCGAGGCCGCCGAAGCGGCGCTCGAACTCGGTGAAGCCGGTGACCCGCACCGGCTCGTTCAGCGGGCCGCGCCGGGTGTGGCCGACGAAGGCCGTCACGGACGTGGTCACGGCGGAGATGGTGCGGGTGGTGCTGGGAAGCTCTTCGACGTGGACGCCGGGATACGTCGGCCTGGCGGCGCTCACTGGGTTCGTCGGCATTCCCCCTCCAATCCCTTGTCGGGCACCGGTCGTGGGCACCAAGAGACGGCGAAGAAGGAGGGCGGCGTGTGCGAACGTCAGCGGGGCGCGGTCGGACAGCCCCGATCGGTGGGCACCGCATCAGCTTCCCCCGTCAGCACGCGGGACGTACGGCCGTCCGGGCCAAGCAGCGCGCTTGTGACTCCTGATGCTCAAGTGCGCAACCCACGTTCCTCGGTGGGGAGTTGGGACAACAAGGCGCCTTCACGCCACCTCTGCGGGAGTTTCCGTGGAGGGCGGCGCGCACGACTCACACACGATGTGCGCGTGTCACGACGAGGCCTTCACACTCTCGCCACGGGCCGTGGTGCAGCAGAATGGCGGGTATGTCCCGACGCAGCTCGCATCTCCGGCGCCGTACCGCCTCCGCACCGGCCGGCAAGGCCACATGCCCGTGCGGTCTCGCGGAGACCTACGAAACGTGCTGTGGCCGATTCCACCGCGGTGAGGGCGCGGCGCCGACGGCCGAGCGGCTGATGCGGTCGCGCTACAGCGCCTTCGTGAAGCGGGACGAGGCGTATCTGCTGCGGACCTGGCACCCGCGGACCCGGCCGCCGCGGATCGACTTCGACCCGGGGACACGGTGGACCGGCCTGGAGATCCTGGACACCACGGACGGCACCGCGTTCCACTCCACCGGCACGGTGACCTTCCGGGCCTCGTTCCGGGGCGGCGCGCTGCTGGAGCGCAGCCGGTTCGAGCGGGTGGAGGGGGCGTGGGTGTACGTCGACGGGGAGTTCCCGGAGGGGTGAGGGGCGCCGGGGGCGGCTCAGGTCGCAGGCCTCGAGGCGCAAGGCTCGGACCTCGAGACCCTCACGCTCCCGGCCCCTCAGGCCCCGCAGGCCCCGCGCCCCGGGCCCCTCAGGCCCCAGGCCCCTCAGGCCCCTCAGGGCGCGAGGATGTCCAGTTCCTGGAGTGCGCCGACGGTGATCTCGCGGGTCAGCTGCTCCGCGCGGTCCGCGTCGCGGGCGCGGACCGCCTCCGCGACCCGGACGTGCAGGGTGACGGCGGCCGGGTCGGGGTCCTCGAACATCACGTCGTGCTGGGTGCGGCCGGTCAGCACCTCGGCGACGACGTCGCCGAGCCGGGCGAACATCTCGTTGCCGGAGGCGGTGAGGATGACCCGGTGGAAGGCGATGTCGTGCAGCAGGTAGCCCTCCAGCTGGTGGCCGCGTGAGTGCGCGACCATGCCGAGGGCGCACTCGGTCAGCCGGGCGCACTGCTCGGCGGTGGCGTGCTGGGCGGTGAGCCGCGCGGCCACCGGTTCGATGGCGGAGCGCAGCACGGTGAGCGAGCGCAGCTGGTGCGGCCGGTCGGCGCCGGCCAGCCGCCAGCGGATGACCTGCGGGTCGTAGACGTTCCACTCGGCCTTGGGGCGGACCGTGACGCCCACCCGGCGGCGGGACTCCACCAGGTGCATGGACTCCAGGACCCGTACGGCCTCGCGCATCACGGAGCGTGAGACGTCGAAGCGCTGGGCGAGTTCGTCGGTACGCAGCACGCTGCCCGGGGGGTACTCGCCCGCGGTGATCTCGGGGCCGAGGGTGTCCAGTACATGGCCGTGCAGCCCCCGGCCCGGTGTGCTCATGCACCACAGGGTACGAGGCGGATCACGCAACCAAAAGTCAGACTTATTCATCACAGGCTCTTGAATTCGTCGTACCTAATGCGTTTCAGTATGCCGACATCACCGTGTCGACGAAGACAGCGAGGCAGCGATGAAGACCCCCCACGTCGTCGTGGTCATGGGCGTCGCGGGCACCGGCAAGACCACCATTGGTCCCCTGCTCGCCGCCCGGCTCGGCGTCCCCTACGCCGAGGGCGACGACTTCCACCCCCAGGCCAACATCGCCAAGATGTCGGCCGGCACGCCGCTCACCGACGAGGACCGCCTCCCGTGGCTGGACGCCATCGGCGGCTGGGCGGACGGCCGGGCGGGGCTCGGCGGGGTGGTCAGCTGCTCCGCGCTGAAGCGGTCGTACCGGGACCGGCTGCGGGCCGCCGCGCCAGGACTGGTCTTCGTGCACCTCACCGGTGACCGCGCGCTCATCGAGGACCGGATGTCGCACCGGCGGGGCCACTTCATGCCGACCGCGCTGCTCGACTCCCAGTTCGCCACGCTGGAGCCGCTCGGGGCGGACGAGGCGGGCGTGGCCGTGGATGTCTCCGGCAGCCCGGAGGAGATCACCGAGCGGGCGGTGCGGGCGCTCGACGAGCTGTCCGGCCCGGCCCGGTAACCGTCACCGCCGTCCCCCGTGTCACCCGCCTCAACCCCCTCACCCTCCTCACCCCCCTCAACCCCCTTAACCCCCCTCGCCCGGACCGTCCGGGCGCCCCCTCCCCCATCCCCGTACCTGCAAGGGAACCCCCGTGACCAGACTCAGCGTCGAGATGCTGGCAGCGGACGCCGTCGAGCCCATCACCTCGGCCGGCCACGGCCGGCTGGGCATCGCCGTGCTGGCGGGCATCGCCGTCATCGTCCTGCTCATCACCAAGTTCAAGCTGCACGCCTTCCTGGCGCTGACCATCGGGTCACTGGCGCTCGGCGCCTTCGCCGGGGCGCCGCTGGACAAGGCGATCGCCAGTTTCACCACCGGCCTCGGCTCCACCGTGGCGGGCGTCGGCGTGCTGATCGCGCTCGGCGCGATCCTCGGCAAGATGCTCGCCGACTCCGGCGGCGCCGACCAGGTCGTCGACACCATCCTCGCCAAGGCCCGCGGCAGGTCCATGCCGTGGGCGATGGTGCTGATCGCCTCCGTGATCGGACTGCCGCTGTTCTTCGAGGTCGGCGTCGTGCTGCTGATCCCGGTCGTGCTGATGGTCGCCAAGCGCGGCAACTACTCCCTGATGCGGATCGGCATCCCCGCGCTCGCCGGACTGTCCGTGATGCACGGCCTGGTCCCGCCGCACCCCGGCCCGCTCGTCGCGATCGACGCCGTCCAGGCCAACCTGGGCGTGACCCTGGCGCTCGGCGTGCTGGTCGCCATCCCGACGGTGATCATCGCCGGTCCGGTCTTCTCCCGGTTCGCGGCCCGCTGGGTGGACGTCCCCGCCCCGGACCGGATGATCCCGCAGCGCGCCTCCGACGAGCTGGACAAGCGCCCGAGCTTCGGCGCGACCCTGGCCACCATCCTGCTGCCGGTCGTCCTGATGCTCGCCAAGGCCCTGGTGGACATCGTCGTCGACGATCCCGAGTCCACCGTCCAGCGCGTCTTCGACGTGATCGGCTCGCCGCTGATCGCGCTGCTCGCGTCCGTCCTGCTCGGCATCTTCACCCTCGCCCGCCCGGCCGGCTTCTCCAGGGAGCGGGTCTCGGGCATGGTCGAGAAGGGCCTCGCGCCCATCGCGGGCATCCTGCTGATCGTCGGCGCGGGCGGCGGCTTCAAGCAGACGCTGATCGACTCCGGTGTGGGTCAGATGGTCCTCGACATCTCGGAGGACTGGTCGATCCCGGCGCTGCTGCTGGCCTGGCTGATCGCGGTCGCGATCCGCCTCGCGACCGGCTCGGCGACGGTGGCGACCGTCTCGGCGGCGGGCCTCGTCGCCCCGCTGGCCGCCGACATGTCCACCACCCACGCCGCCCTCCTGGTCCTCGCCATCGGCGCCGGCTCGCTCTTCTTCAGCCATGTCAACGACGCCGGATTCTGGCTGGTGAAGGAGTACTTCGGGCTGAGCGTCGGGCAGACGATCAAGACCTGGTCGGTGATGGAGACGATCATCTCGGTGGTGGCCGGCGCGTTCGTGCTGCTGCTGTCGCTGATCATCTAGCCGTACGACGGTCCGGCCGGCGGCGTACGACGGTCCGGCCGGCGCCGTAAGGCTCGGCTCCGGCCCGCGGACGAGAAGGGCCCACCCCTCCCCCGGGGGTGGGCCCTTCTCTCGTCCGCCGTGGCGGGCCCGGCCCGGACATCGTCGACGTGCTGGTGGCCCGGGCGCGGGAACGGCGGGCGGGAACGGCCGGGCGGGGGAACGGCGGGCGGAGGGACGGCCGGCGGGACCGGCCGGTGGTGGCTGTCGCTGTCCCCTGTCGCACCGGCCCCCGGCGCCCGGCCCCCGGCGCCCGGCGCCCCGGTGTTACGGACGGTCCGTCGCTGCCTTGTCCAGCTGGAACGCCTCGTTGCCGAGGCCGATGCGGGCGTGGGTCTCGGGGGCGCGGGAGCGCAGGATCAGGCCGAGGACCGCGCCGGCGGCGGCCGCCGCGGCGATGATGCCGGGCAGTATCCAGCGCAGCGCGGAGCCGGGGCCGGCGCCGACCAGGACGTCGAAGTCCTTGACGGTGAAGCCGGCGATCACGAGCAGCGCGAGTCCGGCGAGCGTGGAGGTGACCAGCCGCCAGGCCTGCGTGCCCGCGGCACCGCGGCGGGCGAAGAAGACCACGACGGACAGCGACGCGGTGGCCATCAGCAGGATCACGCCGAGGGCACCCACGTTGCCGAACCAGGTGAACAGGTGCAGCACGGGCTCGGTCGGGTCGCCGGCGGGCCTGTCGTCGGCGAGGGCGAAGGCGGTGACGACCACGCCGGAGACGACGGTCTGGAGCAGCGAGCCGGTGCCGGGCGCGCCGCTGGCGCCCCGCGTCCGGCCGAAGGCGCGCGGCAGCAGTCCCTCGCGGCCCATGGCGAAGGCGTACCGGGCGACGACGTTGTGGAAGCTGAGCAGCGCGGCGAACATGCCGGTCACGAACAGGACGTGCAGCACGTCGGTGAAGGTGCCGCCGAGGCGGGACTCGGTGAGGAAGAACAGCAGTCCGGCGCTCTGCTTCCGCGCGGTGCCGACGATGTGGTCCGGGCCGGTGGCGACGGTGAGCGCCCAGGAGCTGAGGGCGAAGAAGACCGCGACGAAGCCGACGGCGAGGAACATCACGCGCGGCACGAGGATGTGCGGACGGCTGGTCTCCTCGGCGTACACGGGGGCCTGCTCGAAGCCGGTGAAGGCGGCGATGCAGAAGCACAGCGCGGTGCCGACGCCCGCGCCGGAGAGGGTGCCGGGGTCGAAGGCGGCCAGTGACAGGCCCTGCGGGCCGGGGTCGGCGACGGCGGCGACGTCGAAGACGACGACGAGGGCCAGCTCGATGAGCAGCAGCACGCCGAGCACGCGCGCGTTGACGTCGATCTTCAGCCAGCCGAGCGCGCCGACGACGGCCACGGCGGCCAGCGCGGGGATCCACCAGGCGATCTCGGTGTCGGCGTAGGTGGCGAGGAGTCCGGCGACCTCGAAGCCGAAGATGCCGTAGATGCCGACCTGGAGCGCGTTGTAGGCGACCAGGGCGACGAGGGAGGCGCTCGCTCCGGCGGTGCCGCCGAGGCCGCGGGAGATGTAGGCGTAGAAGGCGCCCGCGTTGTGGACGTGGCGGCTCATCTCGGCGTAGCCGATGCCGAAGAGGACCAGTACGACGCCGAGGATGACGAAGAGGAGCGGCTGGCCGACGATTCCCATCACCGCGAATGTGGTGGGCATGACACCGGCGACGACCATGAGGGGCGCGGTCGCCGCGAGCACGGAGAGCAGCAGGCCGCCCGTGCCGAGCCGGCCGGCGCGCAGGGCGCGCTCCTCGCCCTTGAAGGTACTGATGCCGTCGGCGGCGCCGTCGCCGGTGCTCGGCGGTGTCGTAGGGGAACTGCCCGTCGTCATCGTGTGGACCGTCCTTGCCGGCTGTCGGGGGTGAGGGTCGGGGGGAGCGCTGGGGGTGAGGGCTGGGGGGTGAGGGCTGTGGGTGGGTGAGCGCTGTCGGGGGCGGGGTCGGAGGCGGGGGCGGGGGCGGGGCCGGGGGCGGGGATGGGCCGGGGGCGGGGATGGGCCGGGTGCCTCGTGGGGAGGCGGCGGCGGTCACCGGGGCGGATCCGGGCTCACCCCGTGCCGAGCGCCCGTCCCCGGGCGGCGCGGAAGGCGGCGAGCGGGTCGCGGTCCGGGTAGGACCACGGCTCGGGGGTGGGGCGCTCGCCGATGCGGTGGAACAGGGCGGCGGCCTCGGCGGAGCGGCCTTCGCAGTACTTGGCGTGGGCGAGGTAGTTCAGGTCGACGAGGCGGCGCGGATGGCCGTCGTGCTCCCATTCCAGCCACCAGTCGAAGGCGGCCTTCATCACCTGCCGGGCCCGGCGGCCGGTCCAGTGCGCGGAGGCGGCCGGGTCGGCGGGCTCGAAGCCGTGCGCGGCCAGCACCCGGTACCGCTCGGCGTGCGCGACCACCGGCAGGATCGCCAGCGGCGAGTCGGCGGGGGCCTGCTCGGCGGCCCAGGCGGCGAAGTCGTACACCTCGTGCAGCGGGTCGGGGCCCGCGTCGGCGCGCCGCTCGGCGAGCCGGGCGACCACCAGGTGGTGGGCGTGGTGGTGGTCGGCGTACCGGGCCCGCACCTGTTCGAAGGTGCGTACGACCTCCGTCTGCTCGCCGAGGTGGCGTTCGAGCAGGAGCAGGCCGAGCCAGGGAGTGGGGTCGGCGGGGAGCCGTGCGGCGGCGCCCCGGCAGGCGTCGCGGGCCCGGTCCGGCTTCTCCTTGCCGCGCAGCGCCCGCGACACCCGGGCCACGGCGAGCAGCACGGAGGCGTCCGCGGAGTCGGGTTCGGCGAGCAGCCACTCGCGGGCCCAGGCGGCGGTGTACGGCTCGTGGGCGAGCACGGTGACCCGGTGTCCGCGCAGGTCCCAGTCGTCGCCGGTGCGGGCGAGCAGGGAGCGGGCGGCCTGCCAGCGGCCCTGCGCGAGGGCGGCGCGGGCGGCGGTGAGTTCGGTGTCGTCGAGGGCCGAGTCGAGACCCCGGTCCGCGCGCTTGCGGCGGCCGAGAGGAGGCGGGGGCGGGGACACCTCGGACGTTCCTCGGGGCTTTCTCTGGGCGACTCGGGGCGACTGGGGCTGGGATCGGGGCCGGGGTCGGCAGGGGCGGACTGCGGGCTGATGACTGATGGCTGAGCTCGTGTCGGCTCGAAGTCGGCTCGGGTCGGCTCGGGCGGCTCGGAGGGGGCTCAGGGCCGGCCGAGGATGTGCTCTGCCATCAGACGATCACGCACAGCAAACCCCCAGCCAAGGCTCTCCGTCAAGCGCCACTGGTACATGACACGCGTCAACGCCGTTCACACCCAGGGGACTTACGCAGGCGGAGGGGGTGTGGCCCGCACCGGACCCCACCCCGATGTGACGCGCGTCATAGCGCAGCCTCGCCGCACCGCTCAGCATGGCCGGAAGCATCCCATTTGCCCGGCACTGCCGAATGATCACCCAGGGAGCGGCTTGTCCATCATGGTTCTGGTGCTCGCCCTGAGTGCCGCCTGCTGCCTGGGGTTCGGTTTCGTCCTCCAGCAGAGTGCGGCCCAGCGCGCGCCCCTCGCGGACTTCCTCTCGCCGCGGCTGCTGCTGGATCTGGCGAAGATGCCCGGCTGGCTCGGCGGCATCGGCCTCATGGCCGTGGGCATGGCCCTCGGCGCGGTGGCCCTCGGCCACGGCGAGATCTCCCTCGTGGAGCCCCTGCTCGCCACCCATCTGCTCTTCGCCCTCGCGCTGTCCAGGCGCCGCACCCGGCAGCCGCTCGGCCGCCAGGGCTGGCTGGGCCTGGCGCTGCTCGCGGGCGGCGTGGCCGCGTTCCTGATGGCGGGCGAGCCGCGCGGCGGCCACGCGGTCGCCGATCCGCTGCGGCACTGGCTGATCATCGGCCTGATGACCGGTACGGCCCTGCTGCTGACCGGATACGCCCGCCGCACCCGCCTCGGCTCCGCTCCGGTGCTGCTCGCGGTGGCGGCGGGGCTGCTGTACGGCGTCCAGGACGCGCTCACCCGGGAAAGCGGGCAGCGGTTGGCCGCCGGCGGGTGGGCGGAGCTGCTGACCGGCTGGCAGCCGTACGCCGTGCTGGTGCTCGGTGTTACCGGGCTGATCCTGGTGCAGAGCGCCTTCGAGACGGCCCCGCTGCGCAAGAGCCTGCCCGCCCTGACCGCCGCGCAGCCGCTGGCCGGCATCGTCTGCGGCGTCGGCTTCCTCGGCGACCGGCTGCACACCGACGCGGCGGCCCTGGCCGGCCAGGCGGCGGGACTGACGGCCGTGATCACCGGCATCCTCCTGCTCGGCATGCACCCAGCCCTCCCCCAGGGCACCCCTGCCCCGACACGCGTCGCCCTCCAGACGAGCTGAGCCGCAGCCCCGGCCGCCCCACTGGAAGGCGGGCCGTATTGCGGGGGCGCGAGCCTCCGGAAACGGACCGCCCGGAGGCGGGCGCGGGCCGCCGGCAGAGGGACCGCCCTACCGGAAGGCGAGCGGCCTGACAGCCGTGATCACCACCAACCTCCTGCTGGGCATGCACCCAGCCCTCCCCCAGGGCACCCCTGCCCCGACACGCATCGCCCCACCCCCAGACGGGCTGAGCCCGAACGACAGCCGCCCCTCCGGAAGACTGCCCGCCTTGCCGGAGGCAGGCCCGGGCCGCCGGAGACGGGCCGCCCCCGAGGCAGGCCCGGGCCGCCGGAGACGGGCCGCCCGGAGGCGGGCACGAGCCGCCGCGCGGCACGCGCCGACCTCCGGAACGCGGGCGCGGACTGCCGTAAGACAGGCGCGAGCCGTCGGAAGGCAGGCCGCCCCGCCCGGACGCAGGCGCTGGCTGCCGCAGTGCAAGCCTCGGCTGCTTGGATGGATGCATGAGCGCTGCGGACGAGATTTTGGACATCGTCGACGAGAACGACCGCGTCATCGGGCGGCTCCCGCGCGGGGAGGTCTACGCGAAGGGCCTGCGGCACCGCTGTGTGTTCGTGCAGGCGCGCGACGCACGGGGCCGCGTCTTCGTCCACCGGCGCACGGCGACCAAGCTGGTCTTCCCCTCGCTGTACGACATGTTCGTCGGCGGGGTGGTGGGCGCCGGCGAGTCGTACGACGACGCGGCGCTGCGCGAGGCCGAGGAGGAGCTGGGCGTGAGCGGGCTGCCCCGCCCGCGCCACCTGTTCACGTTCCTCTACGACGACGGCGCCGGCCGGTCCTGGTGGTCCGCCGTCTACGAGGTGCGCTGCGACCTCCCGATCCGCCCCCAGGCGGAGGAGGTGGCCTGGCACGCCTTCCTGCCGGAGGACGAGCTGCTGCGGCGGCTGCCCGAGTGGGAGTGGGTCCCGGACGGCCTCGCCGCGTACGAGCGGCTGCGGGCCCACCGGCCGACGGGCTGATCTGCCGCCGCGCACCCCTCCCGGTACTGTCGTACGAGTGATCGAAGTCCTGCGGAACGTCCGTCTGTGGTTCACCCCCGCCCGGATACGGGACGAGGGCGGCACCCCCGACTACCGTTTCTCGCTGGCCAACGAGCGCACCTTCCTGGCCTGGCTGCGCACCGCGCTCGCGCTGATCGGCGGCGGTTTCGCGGTGGACCAGTTCCTGCCGGACCTGCGGTGGGGCTGGCGGATCGGGCTGGCACTCGCCCTGCTGGCGGCGGGCGTGCTGTGCTCCCTGCGGGCGGTCAACCACTGGCTGCGCTGCGAGCGGGCCATGCGGCGCGGCGAGGACTTGCCGGTGTCCCGGTTCCCCGCGCTGCTCAGCCTGGTCGTCGCGGTCGTGGCCGTGGCGATGGTCGTCGTCGTGCTGTTCGGCTGGGAAGGATGAGCGGGGCCGCGCCCGGGAAGCGGGATCCCGGACTCCAGCCCGAGCGCACCCGGCTGGCCTGGCGGCGTACGACCCTCTCCCTGACCGTGGCGGCGGTGCTCGCCGTGCGGACCACGCTGCACGAGGGCCCGACCACGCCCGCGCTGCTCGCCTGCGCCCTGTGTTTCACCCTCTGGCTGGGCTTCCTCCTCCTCGCCCACCACCGCATCCGCGCCCTCGCCACCACCCCCCGCCCCGCCGCCCTGCCCCCACGCCACGCGACGGCGGCGACGGCCTGCACGGTGGCGCTGGCGGTGTGCGCGGCCGCCCTGATCCTCTAGGCGGACACCACCTAGGGGGACACTCCCTGGCCCCACCCCACCCCGCCCCGCCCCGTCCCGCCGCGCCGCGTTGCCTCGGCGCTGCGGGGTACGCGGACGTCATGCCACCCTGATTGCCGGGAATGCCCCTCTTCCTCCGCCCTCCACCGGAAGTGAGACCCATGACGACGCTCCACCAGGAACACCAGGCCCACCCCCACACTCACGGCCCCGACTGCGGGCACACCGAGGTGCCGCACGGCGACCACGTCGACTACGCGCACAACGGCCATCTGCACCGCGAGCACGACGGCCACTGGGACGAGTGCGAGGCCGACGGGCACACCGCCCACCCGGACCACGACCACCGGCACGGCGAGGACTGCGGGCACGCCACCGTCCTGCACGGCGACCACGTCGACTACCTCCACGACGGCCACCGGCACGCGCAGCACGAGGACCACTGGGACGACCACTGAGGCACCGTCCGCACGGCATGTCGGAACGGCTCCCCGCACCCGCGCGGGGAGCCGTCCGCCTATCGTGGCCCTGATCACGTTCGCTCCGCCCACTGGACGGCATACCGACCGGTCGGCATCATGAGTCGGAACCCGTTCCCCCGTCCGTAGGAGCGACGATGAGTTCCGACCACCCGCCAGGCCTCGATCCGGACCGGCTGCGCGCCCTGCTCGACCGTGAGCGCCCCGGTCTCGTGCACGGCCCCCTGACCGGCCGGCTGATCGAGGGCGGGCGGTCGAACCTCACCTACGCCGTCACCGACGGCACGGCCCGGTGGGTCGTACGGCGCCCCCCGCTCGGCCACGTCCTGGCCACCGCGCACGACATGAAGCGCGAGCACCGGGTGATCAGCGCCCTGCACCCGACGGACGTGCCGGTGCCCCGTCCCGTCCTGCTCTGCGAGGACGAGGAGGTGCTGGGGGCGCCCTTCTACGTCATGGACTTCGTCGACGGCACCCCGTACCGCACCGCCGGCCAGCTCGCCCCGCTCGGCCCCGAGCGCACCCGCGCGGTGGTGCTCGGTCTGGTGGACACCCTGGTCGAGCTGCACTCCGTGGTCCCCGCCGAGGTGGGCCTCGGCGACTTCGGCCGCCCCGAGGGCTTCCTGGACCGCCAGCTGCGCCGCTGGGGCAAGCAGCTGGACGCCTCCCGCAACCGCGACCTGCCCGGCATCGACGAGCTGCACGCCGCGCTCGGCCGCGACCTGCCCCGCTCCCCCGCCCCGGCCGTGGTGCACGGCGACTACCGCCTGGACAACGTTCTCATCGGGGACGACGACCGGATCCGGGCGGTCCTCGACTGGGAGATGTCCACGCTCGGCGACCCGCTGACCGACCTGGGCCTGCTGGTGATGTACAGCATGCCGCTGGGCTTGCCCGGCTCCCCCGTCTCCACGACCGCCGAGGCCCCGGGCCACCCGTCCCCGGCCGAACTGATCGAGCGGTACGCCGCGCGCTCGGGGCGCGACGTGTCCGCGGTCTCCTGGTACACGGCGTTCGCCTGGTTCAAGCTCGCCGTGATCCTGGAGGGCATCCACTACCGCTACACGCTGGGCCAGACGGTCGGGCGGGGCTTCGACCGCATCGGCGAGCTGGTGCCGGTCTTCATCGACCACGGTCTGTCGACCCTTCAGGAAGGCTGAGGACACATGGACTTCGCGTTCGACGCGCGCACCGAGGAGCTGCGCGGGAAGCTGCTCGCCTTCATGGACGAGTACGTCCACCCGGCCGAGGCGGTCGCCCACGAGCAGCGGCAGAGGCTGGCCTCCCCGTGGGAGACCCCGGCCGTGGTGGAGGAGCTGAAGGCGGAGGCGAAGCGGCAGGGACTGTGGAACCTGTTCCTGCCCGACGCCGAGCACGGCGCAGGCCTCACCAACCTGCAGTACGCCCCGCTCGCCGAGATCACCGGCCGCTCCCCGCAGCTCGCGCCCACCGCGACCAACTGCGCCGCGCCGGACACCGGCAACATGGAGGTCCTCGCCCAGTTCGGCGACGAGGCGCAGAAGAAGCAGTGGCTCCAGCCGCTGCTCGCGGGCGAGATCCGCTCGGCGTTCGCGATGACGGAGCCCGAGGTGGCCTCCTCCGACGCCACCAACATCACCACGCACATCGAGCGGGACGGCGACGAGTACGTCATCACCGGCCGCAAGTGGTACATCTCCGGGGCGATGAACCCGGACTGCAGGATCTTCATCGTGATGGGCAAGACCGACCCGGACGGGCCGGACATCCGCCGTCAGCAGTCCATGGTGCTGGTCCCGCGCGACACCCCCGGCGTCACCGTCAAGCGCGCCATGCAGGTCTTCGGCTACGAGGACCACTGGCACGGCGGCCACGCGGAGGTGGTCTTCGACCACGCGCGCGTGCCGGTGTCGAACCTGATCGGCGAGGAGGGCGGCGGCTTCGCCATCGCCCAGGCCCGGCTCGGTCCCGGCCGGATCCACCACTGCATGCGGCTGATCGGCATGGCCGAGCGGGCGATCGAGCTGATGTGCCGGCGGGCGGTCTCCCGCGAGGCGTTCGGCAAGCCGCTGGCCGCGCAGGGCGTGGTGCACAACTGGATCGCCGACGCGCGCGTGACCGTCGAGCAGCTGCGGCTGCTGGTGCTGAAGACGGCCTGGCTGATGGACACCGTCGGCAACCGGGGCGCCCACACCGAGATCCAGGCCATCAAGATCGCCACGCCCCGCGCGGTGGTCGACATCCTCGACAAGGCGATCCAGCTGCACGGCGCGGGCGGTGTCAGCCAGGACTTCCCGCTCGCCGAGCTGTACGCCGGCGCCCGCACCCTGATGATCGCCGACGGCCCGGACGAGGTCCACCAGCGCTCACTGGCCCGGCGGGAGCTGAGGAAGTACGCCTAGTAACCCCCGAAGTAGTGATGGTCCGCGCGGGCCAGCGCGCGGACGAAGGCGACGAAGCGGGACCAGAGAGGCGGTGTGCGCTGCATGCGTCCAGCGTCGTGCGGCCCGCCCCCAGCGGTCCAACAGATGGTTTCGCTGCCGGCATTCCATAAAATAGATGGATGGAGATCCGCCAGCTGCGCCACTTCATGGCGGTCGTCACCGAGGGCAGCTTCACCGCGGCGGCGCGCAGCGAACTGATCGTGCAGTCGGCGCTCAGCACCTCGATCCGGAACCTGGAACGGGAGCTGGGCGCCGACCTGTTCGACCGCACGGGCCGCCGCGTCGTGCTCACGGAGGCCGGCCGGGCCCTGCTGCCGCAGGCCCGCGCGCTGCTGGCCGGGGCGGAGGCCGCACGGGAGGCGGTGGCGGCGGTGACCGGCCTGGCCGCCGGCCGCGTGGCCATCGGTACCATCCAGACGCTGACCTGTGTGGACCTTCCCGCCGAACTCGCCGCGTTCCACGCGGAGTTCCCCGGCATCCAGGTGTCCGTGCGGGACGCCCCGGTCGCCGAACTGACCGACGCGCTGCGGGCGGGCGAGCTGGATCTGGCGTATCTGGTGCCGGACCTCGGGCAGCTGCCGGAAGGGCTCACGGCGCACGCCACCTGGCACGAGGAACTGGTGCTGGTCACCGCGCCCGGCCATCGGCTGGCCGCCGCGGGCCGCACCCTGATCAAGGACCTCGCCGAGGAGCCCTTCGTCGACTTCCGCGCGGGCACGGGTCTGGAGACGGCCGTACGGCGCCTCGCCGCCCACTGCGGCCTGGAGCGCCGTATCACCTGCGACGTCACGCAGATCGGCCTGCTCGTCGACCTCGTGCGGGCCGGGATCGGTGTCGCGTTCGTGCCCCGGGAGATCGGGGAGCGCGCCGGGCTGCCGTGCGTGCGGATCCGGCAGCCGGAGCCCGGCCGCACGGTCGTGCTGGCCGGGCGGGGACCCGCACCGCGCAATCCGGCGGCACGGGCCCTGCTGGCTCATCTCATGGCCGCAGCGCGCGCAGCAGCAGGTCCGCCAGGTGGTCGGCGACCTGCTGCGGGGTGAGCGGGCCGTCGGGGCGGTACCAGGTGGACAGGTGGTGGACGGAACCGAAGTGGTAGTCGACCACCAGGTCCGCCGGGGTCGCCGTGGAGAAGACGCCCGCCTCCTGGCCCTCCTCGATCAGCGCGCGGAAGCGCTCGTGGTAGCGCCGCCGCTCGGCGCGCACCTGCTTGTTCTTCTCGGGGCTGAGGTGGTGCATGGAGCGGAAGAAGATGGCCGCGTCGTCCAGGTTCTCGATCGTGGTGACCACGACGTCCGCCGCCGCGTCCCGCACCCGCTTCTCCACCGGCTCGTCGGCGTCCGCGAAGGTGTCCAGCCGCTCCTGCTGGAGGCGCAGCACGCGCGCGTACACCTCGTGCAGCAGGTCGTCCTTGGAGCCGAAGTAGTGGTACAGCGCCCCCTTGGTGACGCCGGCCGCCTCCACGATCTCCTGCACCGAGGTGCGGTCGTAACCCTGCTCCGCGAAGAGCCGGGTGGCGGCGGCCAGCAGCCGCTGCGGCACAGGAGCCCCGTCTCCGTCCGTCGTCCTGGGCACTGCCGCCACCTGCCTTTCCGTGTTGCCTTGCCTTACCGGTTGTCCAGCGTGCGGGAACGCAGTTCCCGACGGAGGATCTTCCCACTCGCCGTCTTCGGCAAGTCGGGCAGGACCTCCACCTGCCGCGGGTACTTGTAGGCGGCCAGTCTCTCCCTGCAGTACGCGGCCAGCTCCTCCGGGTCCGCCGCGGCGCCCGGCCGGAGGCTGATGTACGCCTTCACGGTCTCCCCGCGGTAGCCGTCGGGCACGCCGACGACGGCCGCCTCGCGCACCGCCGGATGCGTGTAGAGCACGTCCTCGACCTCGCGCGGCCACACCTTGAACCCGGACGCGTTGATCATGTCCTTCTTGCGGTCGACGACGTACAGCCAGCCGCGTTCGTCCATGAACCCGATGTCCCCGGTGCGCAGCTCGCCGTCCGGGAAGGTCTCGGCTGTGGCGTCGGGCCGCCGCCAGTAGCCGGGCACGACCTGCGGGCCGCTGACCGCGATCTCGCCCTGCTGCCCGAAGGGCACGTCCTCGCCGCGGTCGTCGACGATCCGCACGAGTGTGTCGGGTCCGGGCAGTCCCACGGCGAGCGTCCCGGACTCCGGGTCGACGGGCGCCTCCAGGTGGGGCGGCACGGAGGCGCAGGGGGCGGTGCACTCGGTGAGCCCGTAGCCGTTGCGCAAGTACGGCCCGAACCCGGCCCGGAACTTCTCGACGAGGGCGGGCGGCAGCGGGGCGCCGCCGGAGGAGATCACCCGGAAGGACGAGAAGTGGTCGCGGGTGGCGGACGGGTGCGCGGCCAGCGCCATGAAGGCCGTGGCGGGCCCGACCGTGTAGTGCGGCCGGTGTTCGGCGAACGCGTCGAGCACCACGCCCGCCTCGAACCGGTACGCCAGCACCAGCGTGCCCGCGCTGTTCAGGCAGGCGCCGAGCTGGCAGACCATGCCGGTGATGTGGAACAGCGGCGCGAGCGCGAAGTACACCGGAGCCTCGGGCAGCCGGAGCCCGGTGCGCTGGCGTTCGGCGTTGTACATGATGTTGCCGTGCGTGTTGGTGGCGCCCTTGGGCGTGCCGCTGGTGCCGGAGGTGTAGCTGATCAGCGCGATGTCGCCGGGCCCCGGGTCGCGTCCCTCGGGCGCGGTGCGGCCCGCGCGGGCCACGGTCGTGAGGTCGTCGGCGTCGCCGGCGGGCGGCAGCCGTTCGAAGGTGAGCACGCGCTCGTCGTCGCGGGTCTGGAAGTCCCGTTCGCAGCCGGTGAGCACGATCCGCACCGGCGAGTCCCGCGCGGTGTCGCGCAGATACGTCTCCCACGCCCGGTCGGAGCAGATCAGCGCCGTGACCTCGGCGTCGCGCAGCACATGGGTGACCTCGCCCGCCTTGTACATCGGGTTGACCGGCACCACGACCGCGCCCGCCTTCCAGGCGCCGAGGACGGCGAGCACGAAGTGCGGGGAGTTCTGCAGCAGCACGGCGACCCGGTCGCCGCGCTCCAGTCCGCGGGCGGCGAGGTGTCCGGCGACCGCGTCGCTCAGTGCGTCGGCCTCCCGGTAGCCGAGCCGCCCGTCGAAGTAGGCGAGGAAGGTCCGCTCGGGTGCCTCGGCGGCCGCGCGCCGCAGGGCGTGCACGAGGGAGTCCGCCGGGCCGATGGGCGCCTTCTGGTGCTCTTCGAGCAGGTCCAGCCAGGGCTTGTCGGCGTAGCCCGGGCTCACCGCGCGGCCTCCCACTTCCGCTGGAGGTGGTTCATGTTGCCCAGCCAGCGGTCGGGGTCGGCGGCGCGCGCCTGGTAGTACCCGGCGACCTCCGGGTGCGGCAGGATCAGGAAGCGGTCCTCCTCGATACCGGCGAACAGCGCGTCCGCGACCGCCTCTGGCTCGATCGCGGTCGGCTGCAGGACGAGTTCCCCGGCACTGCCGCTGGCGGTGAGCATGTCGGTGCGCACGCCCTGCGGGCAGATCGCGTGCACCTTCACACCCCGGTGCCGGTACGTCAGCGACAGCCACTCGGCGAAGGCGTACGCCCCGTGCTTGGTGACGCTGTACGGCGCGGCCCCGATCATGGTGAGCAGCCCGGCCGCCGACACGGTCGACACGAACCGCCCGCCGCCCCGCTCCAGCCAGCCGGGCAGCAGCGCGTGGGCCGCGCGCACGTGGGCCATGACGTTGACGTCCCAGGCGAGCGCCCACACGTCCTCCCCGGCGGCTTCCGAACCGCCCGAGGCGACACCGGCGTTGGCGCAGTAGACGTCGACGACGCCGCCCAGCGCGTCGCGCGCCTCGCCGACGACGGCGGAGGCGTCGCCCGGCACGGCGATCCCGCCGATCTCCCCGGCGACGGCCTTGGCCTTCTCGGCGTCCAGATCGTTGACGACGACCCGGGCCCCCTCGGCGGCGAACCGCCGCGCCAACGCGGCCCCGATCCCGCCACCGGCTCCGGTGACCACCACTCCCGCACCCTGCACGGCTTCCACCATCGGTCTCCTTCGACGCGACGCGACACGGCTCAGTCCCCGCGAGACGTCAGACTAACCGGTCGGTATGTCACAAGGAAGGGTGAGCGGAAGGGTGAGTGGAGAAGGGGCGCGGGGCTGTACCGCGGGGCGGCTCCGCCGCGTGGGCGCGAACACCTTCCCACCGGCCCGCACCCTGGGACACTCGCTGCGGGAGCACTCCACACCACCGGAGGTCCACGCATGAACGTGTCCAGACGCACCGTCCTGGCAAGTACCGCGGCTCTCACCGCGACCACCACGGCCACCACGGCGAGCGCGGCCCCGCGGGGCCACCGCCTGCGCACCGGCTTCGAACGCCTCGTGAACGACGGGTACGGCATCCTCCGCGGCGAGCGGGTCGGCATCGTCACCAACCCCACCGGCATCACCCGCGACGCCCGCCACGTCGTGGACGTCATGCACGCCGACGACCGGGTGAACCTCACCGCCGTCTTCGGCCCGGAGCACGGCTTCCGCGGCACCGCCCAGGCCGGCGGCTCCGAGGGCCGCTACGACGACCCGGCCACCGGCCTGCCGGTCTACGACACGTACCTCAAGAGCGGCCGCGCCCTCGCCGACGTCTTCACCGCCTCCGGCGTGGACACGGTCCTCTTCGACATCCAGGACGTCGGCGCCCGCTTCTACACGTACATCTGGACGCTGTACGACTGCATGGCGGCCGCCGCCCTCGCCGGCAAGCGCGTGGTCGTCCTGGACCGCCCGAACCCGGTGACCGGCCGTTCCGCCCAGGGCCCGGTGCTGCGCAAGGAGTTCGCGACGTTCGTCGGCCGGGAGCCGATCGCGCAGGCGCACGGGATGACGGTCGGCGAGCTGGCCCGGCTGTTCCGCGGGGAGTTCCTGGCGGACGCGCCGGTGCGGCTGGACGTCGTACGGATGACGGGCTGGAGGCGGCGGGACTTCCACGACGCCTCCGGGCTGCCGTGGGTGCCGCCGAGCCCCAACATGCCGACCCCCGACACCGCCCTCGTCTACGCCGGGACGTGTCTGTTCGAGGGCACGAACCTCTCCGAGGGGCGGGGCACCACCCGCCCGTTCGAACTGCTCGGCGCGGAGGGGGTGGACGGCCGCTGGGCCGCCGCCGCGAACGCGCTGGGCCTGCCCGGAGTGCGTTTCCGGGAGGCGTACTTCGCGCCCGTCTTCTCCAAGTTCCAGGGGAAGACGGTCGGCGGTGTGCAGGTCCACGTCCACGACCGGGCGGCCTTCGACCCGGTCCGCACCGGCATCGGCCTGCTGGTGACCGCCAAGCGGGTCTGGCCGGGCTTCGCGTGGCGGCCGGACAACTGGATCGACAAGCTCACCGGCTCCACCCGGGTGCGCACCCTGATCGACGCGGGAGCGGGCGTGGACGACGTGGTCGCCGACTGGGAGCCGGAGCTGGCGGCCTTCCGCGCGGTGCGGGAGGAGTACCTGCTGTACTGACGGGCCGTGAGGTCCGGCCGGCGCGGCCGGTGACGGCGGCGGGCCGGATTCGCCGGCCCGCCGCCCCGCGTGGCTCACCGGTGTGAGGTGAACTCCACGACCTGCTGGTACGTCGGCCGGTTCTGCCATCCGACCGTGCGGTGGCCGATGCCGCCCAGTTCGCGGTGGACGATCGCGTCGGCGCACCACTGGTCGCCCGCCGCGCAGTGCTCGTCGCCGGGGTAGACCTGGGCGGCGGTCCGGCCGGCCGCCTCCTTCAGGGTGGCGAGCAGGGTGTCCCGGCAGGCGGCGAGGGCGCCGCCGCCGCAGTACCGGTCCCCGAGCGGGGCCTCGACCCGGTCGCCGAGCACCGCGCGGAGGTCCTTGTCGACGTGGCTCCACCAGCCGTACTGGAAGGCGCTGCCCGCGTGGGCGCCGGTCGGGCCGTGGGCGGCGGACGGCGACTCGTCGACGGGCAGGTTCGCGGTGAACGCGCTGTACAGCTCGCCGCCGAGGCCGGGTTCGAACACGCCCTTCACCAGCAGCGGCCACCAGGCGTCCAGGATCCGGATCGCCTCCGCGTGGGCGTAGGTCTTCGAGCCCGGCGAGGTCTCCGTGCGGGTGGCGCCGGCCGACAGCCACGCCCTGAGCCGGGTGACGGCCGCCGCGGCGGCCGGGTCGGTGACCGGCGCGCTGTCGATCACCCTCAGCAGGTTCGGCAGCACCTGCTCGGCGCGCAGGTCGGTGAGGCCCGCCTCGGCCATCGTCCGCACCAGGGACGCCCGGGTCACCCCGCCGGCCCGGACCAGCCTCGCCACCCGGTCGTCGAGCAGGTCGCCGCGGTGGACGCGGCCGTTGCCCCAGGACCCGGAGGCGTAGTCGCGGGCCGGTTTGTTGTTCCAGGAAATGTAGTAGTCCTGGTCGACGGAGTGCGGGTGCTGGTCGGGCGGGGTGTACTCGGCGGTGTTGGCGGCCGGGTCCCAGCCGCGCCACTCGTGGGCGGGCCGGGCCCACACCGGGAACTCGGCGTCGACGCCGGCCGCGCGCACCGGATTGTCACCGCTGTTGTCGTACGCGGTGTGCTCGGAGTCGGCGTAGAACCAGTTGAAGGTGTAGTTGATGTGCCGCACCGCCTGCCGGAAGCTCTCGGGTCCGGTCACGTGGGACGGGTCGTTCAGCATCTGGAAGCCGATGATCGAGTCGGCCTCGTGCAGGAAGGACGAGCGCAGCGTGGTGTAGGCGACCTTCCTGCCGCCGACGGTCGCGCGGTGGGTGACGGGGCCGTACTTCGTCCGCCAGACCCGCAGGGTGTACGCGCCGGCCGCGGTGCCGTCGGCGACGGTCGGTTTCCAGGCGTTCCGCTGCTCGGCCTTCTCCATCGGGACGCAGCTGCCGCGGTAAAGGTAGTGGTGGTCGTCCTGGCACAGTTCGACGGCGTAGGTGTCGACGATGTCCTGGCCGGAGGTGGTCGCGCTCCACGCGTAGTCCTGGCCGCGGCCCAGCTGGACGTAGAAGCTGAGGCCCGCGAAGGAGGCGCCGCGGGCGCTGATGCCGGGGCCCTGGAGTTCCTGCAGCATCAGCAGCTGGGGGGCGAAGTAGCCGGTCTGCGGGCCGAACACGGCGACCGGGTGCCCGCTCGCGGTGTGCTCGCCGCTCACCACGAGGGCGTTGGACATGCCGCGCCGGGCGGAGCCGGCGGCGTGCGCGGCGGCCTCGGCGGAGGCGTCGGCGGCGCTCGGCCCGGTGGCCGCGCCGGTGCGGTCGTACACCAGCGGTTCGCGGGTCACCGAGCCCGGGTCGGGCAGGGCGCGGCCCTGCGGCGTTGCGGGCCGGACCGCGTACGGGAAGCTGCCGTCGCGGACGGTGAGGGCGGCCTCGGGGTCGTCGCGCATCCGGAAGGACTCCCAGACCTCGGTGCCGCGGGCGACGCCGTACTTCGCCTGGGCGGCGAGCAGGGAGAGCGCGTTGTTCACCTCGCCGCCGCCTCCGGAGCCGAACAGGGCGCCGATGACGGAGGCCAGGGCGACCAGGTCGGTGGGCTTGAAGCGCTCGATGGTGCCGACGTTGGTGACGGAGTCCTTGTGGCCGGTCAGGACGTACTCGCCGGGGAAGGTGCGGCCGCGGTCGGCGGCGTCGATGTAGGCGTTGATGCCGTCGACGTAGGCGTGCACGTCGGCGAGGGCCTGCCGGCCGCGCTCGCCGTGGGCGGCGACCGCGCTGTCGATCTGCGCCTGGAGGTCGGCCTCGGTGTACGGCGCGTTGCGCCAGAACTCCTGTTCCAGGCCCTGGTTGGCGGGGGCGCCGCCCGCGAACGGGGTCAGCCGGCCGCGTCCGACGTGCCGGAAGACGTCCATCAGCCACAGCCGGTCCTCGGCCGCCGCCCAGCCGGCGCCGAACTCGGTGCCGTAGCGGGTGGTGCCGGTGATGTGCGGCACGCCGGTCTTCCTGTCGCGGACGATCGTCACGTCGGTGCGGCCGGCGGGGCGGACGGTGGAGGCGACCTGGTCGGCGGGGACGCCGAAGGAGGCGTCGTGGAAGAAGGAGTTGACGGTCGCGTCGGTGAGGGCCGGGTAGCGGGCGGCCAGGTCGGCGTAGGGGCCGAGCTGGTCGTCGGAGTGCGCGGGCCGGGTGCCGAAGGCCTGGTGGAGGAGGATCTGGGCGAGGGTGGCGTTGCCGTTCTGGCCGGGCGGCAGGATGTCGGAGCACCGGCCGCCGCAGTGGTCGGCGGCGGCCGCGGAGGCGGGCGCGGGCGGGGTGAGCGGGGTCTGCCGGACGGTCGCGGGCGGCGCGGCGGCGGTGGCGGTGGCGGTGGCGGTGGCCGGGGAAACCGGGGAAAGCGGAGTCAAAAGTCCGGCAACGAGAACGCATACGGACGCGCTCTTCAGGAACCCGGGGAATCTGTGGGGAGTTCTCAGTGCGTCGAGCACGTTGCGTGAGGTGCCTCGTGGCATGGCAGCTCCTCCCGACGGGGATGGGCCGGTCGTTACCGCCGGTATCCCCGAGTTCGAAGTTGAACATGCGTCACCTTCGGGTGCCGCCGGGCCCGCTGATGGCGGCCATCGGAAATCGGATGGCCCCGGAGGGAGCCGAATCGCGTGTCGATACGTCTATTCGGCGACGTCCGTACGACGACGCCGAAGTGACCGAAGAACAGGTTCAGGTGTGACGGAGGTGCAGGGCGATGGCCGGTTTCCGGAGTCTGGCAAGACAGGTACGCGATCCCCGGTGCGACCTGGCGCTACGGCGCTACTCGCTGCGCAAGTGCCTTGAGCGGTTCGCCCCCTACGGGCATCGGGCGACCTGGGACCATCTGTGCTCCCGGGCGGGTTTCGGCCCGGAGGACCGCTCCCCCGATCCGGCGCGGCTCGTGGCCGCGCTGGAGGAACTGGAGGAGGCGCGGGCCGTGTGGCTCGCCTACGAGGTGGAGTTCGCCGAACGCCGCAGGAAGGAGAAGCACGACGGACTGCGCAGGCCGGGCAGTGTGGACGACTGGCACCGGCTGACCTGGGGCGGCTTCGGGGTCGCCTGGTGCGACGACCCCCGGGTCCACCCGCACGAGCCGCTGGCCGACGTGCTGCGGCGACTGATCGCCGCACTGGAGCGCGAACCGGGCTCGGAGTGCCCGGTGTGCGACGGGGAGCGGCTGTTCTGGAAGGACGGCCTGGACCACGAGCCCTCGTCCGGCCCGGTGTGCGCGGACTGCGGGATCCTCGTCCCGCGCCCCGTGCTCACCCCGGAGGCGCTGGCGTACGCCCGGCGCGGACGGATGCTGGTGTCGGCGTGAGGGAGTAGTCAGGGGGGTGCGTTGGGGGATGCCGCACCCCCGTTCACCGGGAGCGGTACGGCAACGGGGGAACGGGGACGACGGGAGGCCGTCGCGTCCGCGGGACTGGCACCATCGGGGGATGGTGCAGGTCTGTCTGAACGGAAGCCGCGGCGCCGCCGACGGGGCGGTGGTGCCGCTGACGCCGGAGGCGATGGCCCGGGAGGCCGCGCGGGCCGTCGCGGCGGGGGCCACGGACGTGCACGTCCACCCCAAGACGCCGTGCGGCCGGGACGCGCTGTCCCCGCGCGTGGTCGCGGTGACGCTGGAGGCGATCCGCGCGCGGGTCACGGTGCCGGTCGGGGTGACCACGGGCGCGTGGGCCGAGCCCGACCCGGCGGCCCGGCTCGCACAGGTGCGCGACTGGACCGTGCTGCCCGACCACGCCTCGGTCAACTGGCACGAGCCGGGCGCCGAGGAACTGGCCGCCGCGCTGCTGGAACGCGGGGTTGGCGTCGAGGCGGGCATCTGGTCCGGGACGGACGGAGCCGCCCGCTTCCTCCGCTCACCCCTCGCGCCTCGCGTGCTGCGCGTACTCGCGGAGATTACGGACCCGGACCCCGGCACGGCCCCACGGACCGCGCGGGCCCTCCTGTCCGCCCTCGCCGCCCGTCCCGCCCCGGACGGACCACCGATCCTCCTCCACGGCGAGAACGCCACCACCTGGCCCGTCCTGCGCCTCGCCGCCCGCCTCGGCCTCGCCACCCGCATCGGCCTGGAAGACACCCTGACCCTACCGAACGGCCAACCGGCCTCCTCCAACGAGCAGTTGGTCCGAGCGGCAGTGCGGGAATACGCCGAGGTGAGGAGGGGCGCCGGACGGTGAGGGTTGCGGCGTCCGCCGCCGGGCGGTGAGGGGCGCGACGGTCGACGCCGAGCCGTGAGGGCCCGCGACGGCCGACGCCGAGCCGTGAGGGCCCGCGACGCGACGAACGGCAAGGGGTGAGTGTGTGTCGCGACGACCGGCGAGGGGTGACGCCTGCGGCGTCCGCCGAGGAGCGGGCCCCGCGTGTCCGACGGGGAGCGGCCGTCGCCCGCCCGCCGAGCAGACGGCCGACGAGCGGCGGCGACCGACGGACGGACACCGGAGGTGGGACACCCACGGCGCCCACCGAGCGGTGACGCCCGTAGCGTCCGCCGCGACGTGTCGCCCGCGGCCTCCGCCGAGGAGCGACCCCGCGTACCCGCCGAGAAGTCGCCCGGCGAGCGATGACGACCGACGGACGGTCACCGAAGGTGATACCCATGGCGCCCACCGAGCGGTGGCCGCCTCGGCGTCCGCCAAACGGTGACGACCGCGGGCGTCACCCAGCAGCGCCCCCGCGCGCCCGCCAGAAGCCGGCCGACAAGCGGTGCGACCGTTGGGCAGTCGCCGCAGGGTGAACTCCTCGACGCCCGCCGAGACGTGTCGCCTGCGGCATCCGTCCAGCGGTGACGGCCTCGGCGCCGCCGGGCAGCGACGCCCGTGGGCCCGCGTCGAGCGGTGACGACGGACGGGCGATGGCGGCCGGCGGGCGGGTGCGGTCGGCCGACAGTGTGGTGGGCCGACGGGCGCGGTCGCTGGGCTAGCCGTGTGTGCGGGCCTCCGTCTGTTCGGTTTTCCGGGGGGTCTCGTGGTCGTTCGGGGGGCGGCGGGTACCGCGCCCGCGTGCACCCGTGCGTTCGGGGAAGAGGCGGGAGCCGGTGAGGTGTTCGCCGAAGACGTCGCCGGGGTTGGACAGGACGCAGGTGTCCAGGGACAGGCAGCCGCAGCCGATGCAGTCGGTGAGGTGGTCGCGCAGCCGGTTGAGCTGCCTGATGCGCTCGTCGAGTTCGGAGCGCCAGGCCTCGGACAGCCGGGCCCAGTCCTCGCGGGTGGGGGTGCGCTCCTCGGGGAGTTCGGCGAGGGCCTCGCGGACCGTGGCCAGCGGGATGCCGACCCGTTGCGCGGCGCGGATGAAGGCGACGCGGCGCAGGGTGTCCCGGCTGTAGCGGCGCTGGTTGCCGCTGGTGCGGCGGCTGCTGATCAGGCCCTTGGACTCGTAGAAGTGCAGGGCGGAGACGGCGGCCCCGCTGCGCGCGGAGAGCTGGCCGACGGTGAGCTCGTGGATCTTCTCTGGAATCTGGGGCACTCCTCGAACCCTACCCACGCCCGTCGTTGACAGGTGCCCCGAGGGCGACCATGCTAAGCAGTCGCTTAGAGTTTGCGACCGGGAGGCGGCGTACATGGCAGAGCCGAGGATCTTCGCAGGGCCCGACGAGCTGAGGTCGGCCGTGGGCGAGCAGCTGGGGTACACCGACTGGCTGGAGATCGACCAGAAGCGGATCGATCTCTTCGCGGAGGCCACCGGCGACCACCAGTGGATCCACGTCGACCCGGAGAAGGCCGCCGCCGGTCCGTTCGGGACGACCATCGCGCACGGCTACCTGACCCTGTCGCTGCTGCCGCTGTTCGGCCCGCAGCTGATCAAGGTCGAGGGCGTGAAGATGGGCGTCAACTACGGGACCAACAAGGTCCGCTTCCCCGCCCCGGTGCCGGTCGGCTCCCGGCTGCGCGCCACCGCGACGATCACCGGGGTCGAGGACGTGACCGGGGGTGTCCAGGTGACCGTCGCGTTCACCGTGGAGCGCGAGGGCGGCGACAAGCCGGTGTGCGTCGCCGAGTCGGTGGCCCGCTACTACCTCTGACCGCGCCCGGGGGCTATGGCCCTCACCCGCCGGGGGCTACTTGACCCCCACCATCCGCAGCACGAGGTCGGCGTAGAGCGCGCCGACCTCGTCGGGGGTCCAGGGCCCGTCGACGTTGAACCAGCGGGCGACGTCGATGCACAGCGACAGCACGGCGAGCGTGGTGCCCTTCACGTCGAGCACGTCGAACTCGCCGGAGGCCACACCGTCCTCGATGATCCGCCGCACCTCGGCGTCGCACTGGCGGCGCAGGGCGAGGATCTCCGCGCGGGCGTCCTCGCCGAGCGAGTCCAGCTCGTACTGGACGACCCGCGCGGTGGTCCGGCCGCCCGCGTGCCAGCGGACGAAGGAGCCGACCGCGTCGGCCAGTCGCTCGCGCGCGCTGCCCTCGCGGCGGGCCGCCGTGCGCAGGATGTCCAGGGCCTTCTCGTGGCCGATCCTGCTGATGCGGTGCAGCAGCTCTTCCTTGGTCTTGTAGTGGATGTAGAGCGCGGCCGGGCTCATCCCCGCGCGGCCCGCGATGTCGCGGGTCGTGGTGGCGTGGTAGCCGCGCTCGGCGAAGGCCTCCACGGCGGCGACCAGCAACCGCCGGGCCGCGTCAGGGGTGACCTCGGCCCACGGCTGCACCTCACCGCCGGCCGTCTCCTCCGCCGTACTCATCGCTCGCTCGCCCCTCTCGCCGACAGGGGCACCACCATACCGCCGAACCTGAGCGCCCGCTTAGACGCCCCGCTCGGGTCGGGTCGGGAAGCGTGCGGATTCCTGGCGGTCGCGGATGACCTTGGCGAGGGTGAAGGCGGAGGTGACGAGGTAGAGGACGGCGATCGCGAGGAAGGCGCGCACCCACGGGTCGGCGTCCAGCTGGTAGATGCCGATGGCGGTGGCCGCCATGGCGACGGCGAAGGAGGCGACGGCCTGGCCGTAGAACGCGGCCGTGTTCTGCTGCTTGTCACTCATGGGGACAAGGGTCGGCGGACGTGGCCCGCGCCACATCCGCCGGCGTACTCAGAAACGTACTCAGAGAGCGGATCCCGCGACCGCCGCGCTCAGAACGCCGAGACCCCCGTCAGCGCCCGCCCGATCAGCAGCTTCTGGATCTGGCTGGTGCCCTCGTAGAGGGTCATCACGCGGGCGTCGCGCAGGAGTTTGCCCGCCGGGTACTCGTCGATGTAGCCGTAGCCGCCGAAGACCTGGAGGGCGTTGTTCGCGGCGCGGACGGCTGCCTCGGAGGCGAAGAGCTTGGCCTTGGAGGACTCCACCGCGAACGGCAGGCCCCGGTCGATCAGGTCGGCGACCCGCCAGGTCAGCAGCCGGGCGGCGTCCACGTCGACGGCGATGTCGCTGATCAGCTCCTGGACCAGCTGGTGGTGGGCGATGGGCCGGCCGAACTGCTCGCGCTCGCCCGCGTAGCGCACCGCCGCGTCCAGCGCGGCCTGCGCGATGCCGACGCAGCCCGCCGCCACCGACATCCGGCCCTTGGCGAGGGCCGACATGGCGACCGAGAAGCCCTTGCCCTCCTCGCCCAGCATCGCGGAGGCGGGCACGCGGACGTCCTCCAGGACGAGTTCCGCGGTGGCCTGGCCGCGCAGGCCGAGCTTGCCGTGGATGGTACGGCGGGTCAGGCCGGGGGTGTCCGTGGGCACGAGGAACGCGCTGACGCCCTTGTGCCCGGGGGCGTCCGTGGAGCGGGCGAAGAGCAGGACGACATCGGCCCAGGTGCCGTTGGTGATGAACATCTTGGTGCCGTCGACGACGTAGTGGTCGCCGTCGCGCACCGCGCGGGTGGTGAGGCTGCCCGCGTCGGAGCCGGTGCCGGGCTCGGTGAGGCCGAAGCAGCCGACGAGTTCCCCGGAGGTCAGCCCGGGCAGCCAGCGCCGCTTCTGCTCCTCGCTCCCCCAGGCCGCGACGGTCTTGGCGACCAGGCCCAGGGAGACCGAGACGATGCCGCGCACGGAGGAGTCACCGCGCCCCAGCTCCTCGGTGACCAGGCAGTACGCGAGGTGGTCACCGCCCGAGCCGCCGTACTCCTCGTCGATCGTCAGCCCGAGGAAGCCGACCTCGCCGAGCTTCTTCACGATGCCCCGGTCGACCTCCTCGGCCCGGTCCCAGGCGACGGTGTTCGGGGCGATCTCGCGCGCCACGAAGTCCCGGGCGAGCTGCCGTACGGCGGTCTGTTCCTCGCTGAGCTCCAGGTTCACGGCGCGTCACCCCACACGTAGGTCATCGATTGAAAGTCGCACATTTAAATTAGCACTGCTAGTTTCCGGGTGCAGCCCTACTATGTGCGCCATGGCCCGACCGCGCAAGCCCCTCCTCAGCACCGACCGGATCGTCGCGACGGCCCGGGAACTCGTGGACACCGAGGGCCTGGCGGCCGTCTCCACCCGGCGGCTCGCCGCCGAACTCGGGGTGAGCGGGCCGTCGTTGTACAACCACTTCCGCACCAAGGACGAGATCCTGGAGGCGGTCGCGGACTCGGTGAGCGCGCAGGTCGACCTGTCGATGTTCGAGGACGGCCGGGACTGGCGGACCGCGCTGCACGACTGGGCGGTCTCCTACCGCGCCGCCCTGCGCGACCACCCCAACATCGTCCCGGTGCTCGCCCGCGGCCCCGGCCGCCGCCCCGCCGCGCTGCGGCTCGCGGACGCCGTCTACGGCGCGATGGTCGACGCCGGCTGGCCGCCCGCGCAGGCCACCTCCATCGGCGCGCTGATGCGGTACTTCATCATGGGCTCCGCGCTCGGCTCGTTCGCCGGGGGCTTCCCCGACGACGCCAGCGCCTACGACCCGGCCGACTACCCCCACCTCGGCCAGGCGCACCGCCTCGCCGAGCAGCAGGAGAAGGTGGACGAGCGGGCCTTCGAGACGGGCCTGACCGCGCTGCTGGACGGGCTGTCCCAGCAGTTCGCCCAGCTCGGGCGGTCTGTCTAGCCGCCGGCACGGTTCGGCGGCCGCCGACATGTGGCTGCCTCATGCTGGAAGGCATGACCACCAGTCACCACCGGGCGGACCACCGGGCGGCCGGGCTCGCCGCCCTCGCCGCGCTGATCGCCGACACCACGCGGGCCGCGTGCCTGCTGGCGCTGCTCGACGGGCGGGCCTGGACGGCCGGTGAGCTGGCCCGGCACGCGGGCGTCGCCCCCTCGACGCTGAGCGAACACCTGGGCAAGCTCGTCGCGGGCGGCCTGCTCGCCGAGGAACGCCAGGGGCGGCACCGGTACGTCCGGCTGGCCGGCGCCCAGGTCGCCCAGCTGCTGGAGGACCTGGTCGCCCAGCTGCCGCCGGGGACGCCGCCGCGGCCGCGCGGGCTGCGTGAGGCGGCCGCCGGGTCCGCCATGGCCCGGGGCCGCACCTGCTACGACCATCTCGCCGGGCGCCTCGGCATCGCGGTCACCGACGCGCTGGCCGCGCTGGGGCTGCTGCGCCGGGACAGCGGGTTCGCGCTCACCGACGCGGGGCTGGCCTGGTTCGCGGAGACCGGCATCCCGCTGGAGCGCGCGGGGCGGCGTCCGCTGGCCCGTGCGTGTCTCGACTGGACCGAGCGGCGTCCCCACCTCGCCGGCACGGCGGGGGCGGCGCTGTGCCGGTATGTCCTCGATGCGGGGTGGTGCGTGCGGATCGGGTCGGAGCGGGCGGTGAAGGTGACTCCGTCGGGGGAGCGGGCGCTGGCGGAGGTGCTGGGGATTCCTGTGGAGGTGCTGCGTTGAGGGGGCGGGGTGGGTGGGGCTTGTGTGTGGTGGGCCGGGTGCGGGTGGGTGGGGGCTGGTCGCGCAGTTCCCCGCGCCCCTGGGGTGGGGGTGGTGCGGGACGGTTTCCAGGCGCCGCGCCTCTAGGGGTGGGCGGGGGCTTGGGTCGTGGGACGGGTGCAGGTGGGTGGGGCTGGTCGCGCAGTTCCCCGCGCCCCTGGGGTGGGGGTTGTGCGGGAGGTTTTCAGGCGCCGTGCCTCTGAGGGGTAGGTGAGGGGCTCCCGGCCCCACGGCACCTGAAAACCGTCCCGCACCCCCCGGTCGCTGCCCCGGGTCCCGGTGCTAGAAGATGACCAGGGCTCGGCCGCCCTTGCCGGCCAGCATGTTCTCGAACGCCGCCGGGATGCCGTCCAGGGCGATCCGCTCGGTGACCAGCGCGCCCAGGTCCAGGCGGCCCTCGCGGACGTGGGCGGCGAGCACCGGCAGGTCCCGGGCCGGGTCGCTGTTGCCGTAGACGCAGCCGGAGAGGGTGCGGCCCCAGTGGAAGATCTCCAGCGCGTTGAAGGTGACCTGCTGGTCCTTGCCGCCGATGCCGACCACGGTGGTGCGGCCGCCGCGCCGGGTGGACTCCCAGGCCGCGCGGATGGTGACGGCCCGCCCCACGCACTCCACGGCGACGTCGACGCCCTGCTTGCCGGTCAGGGCGCGGATCTCGCGCGGGGTGGTGTCGGAGGCGACTACGTAGTCCGTGGCGCCGGCGGACCGGGCCAGCTCCTCCTTCTCCCGCGAGACGTCCACGGCGACGATCTTCGACGCGCCCGCGATCCGGGCGGCCTGCAGTGCGGCGAGGCCCACCCCGCCGACGCCGAACACGGCGACCGTCTCGCCCTCGCGGACCCGCGCCGAGTGGTGGACGGCGCCGTAGCCGGTGAGCACGGCGCAGCCGAGCAGGGCGGCGTCCGTGAGCGGCACGCCGTCCGGGGCGGGCAGGACGCAGTTCGCGGCCACCACGGTCTCCTCGGCGAACGCGGCCACGTTCAGACCGGGGTGCAGGTCGGTGCCGTCGTCGGCGCGGCGGGCGTGGACGGCGCCGATGCCGCCGAGGGCGTGGGCGCACAGCCACACCTCGCCGAGCGCGCAGGCGGGGCAGTCTCCGCAGGACGGCGCCCAGTTGAGGACGACGGCGTCACCGGGGGCGACCTGGGTGACGCCCTCGCCGACGGCCAGGACGGTGCCCGCGCCCTCGTGGCCGAGGACGGCCGGGAGCGGCACCCGCATCGTGCCGTTGGACAGGGACAGGTCGGAGTGGCAGACACCGGCGGCGGCGAGCCGGACCCGGACCTGCCCGGGTCCGGGGTCGGGCAGCTCGATGCCGGTGATCTCCAGCGGGGCGCCGATGGCGGGGACGACGGCGGCACGGACGGCCATGACAGTTGACTCCCTGGAAGCTGAGCGGCTCAGAACTGGAGGGACTTGGTCTGCAGGTACTCGGCCAGGCCGTGGTGGCCGAGTTCGCGGCCCACGCCCGACTGCTTGTACCCGCCGAACGGGGCCAGCGGGTTGAAGCGGCCGCCGTTGATGTCGACCTGCCCGGTCTCCATCCGGCGCGCGAAGGCGACCGCCTCGGCCTCGTCGCCCGCCCAGACCGCGCCGGCCAGCCCGTAGACCGTGCCGTTGGCGATGCGCAGGGCGTCCTCCTCGTCCTCGTAGCGCAGGATCGACAGGACCGGGCCGAAGATCTCCTCCTGGGCGATGGTCATGTCCGGGGTGACGTCGGCGAAGACGGTGGGGCTGACGTAGTAGCCGCGCTCGCGCGGGGCCTCGGGGCCGCCCGCGACCAGCCGGGCGCCCTCGGCGACGCCCTTGTGGATGTACCCGCGCACCCGTTCCTGCTGCCTCGCGTTGACCAGCGGGCCGATGCGGTCGCCGTACTTGGCGGCGGCGGTCCGGGCGAGTTCGACGGCCTCCTCGTACTGGTCGCGGTGGACCAGCATCCGGGTCCAGGCGCTGCACGTCTGGCCGGAGTTGGACATCACGTTGGCCACGCCCACGTTGACCGCGCGCGCCAGGTCGGCGCTCGGCAGGATGACATTGGCGGACTTGCCGCCCAGCTCCAGGGCGACCTTCTTGATGCCGGCCCCGGCGATGGCGGCGATCTGCCGCCCGACGGCGGTGGAGCCGGTGAAGGAGACCAGGTCGACGTCCGGGTGCTCGGCGAGCGCCTGCCCGGCGACCGGGCCGAGCCCGGTGACCAGGTTGAACACACCCGCGGGCACGCCCGCCTCGTGGACCGCCTCGGCGAACAGCTGGGCGGTGAGCGGCGTGTCCTCGGCGGGCTTCAGGACGACCGTGCAGCCCGCGGCGAGCGCGGGGGCGACCTTGGCGACGATCTGGTGCAGGGGGTAGTTCCAGGGCGTGATCGCGGCGACCACGCCGACCGGCTCCTGGAAGACGGTTGAGTTGCCGACCCTCTCCTCGAAGGCGTACGTGGCGGCCAGGTCGGCGTAGGAGCCGGCGACCGCGATCGGCGCGCCGACGTGGACGGTCTGCGACAGCTTCAGGGGCGCGCCGAGTTCGGCGGTGACCGTCTCGGCGATCTCCTCGGCCCGCGCGACCAGGCCGTCGCGCAGCGCGGCCAGCCGCGCGGCCCGCTCGGCGGGCGGGGTCGCGGCCCAGCCCGCGAGCGCGGCGCGGGCGGACCGTACGGCGTTGTCGACGTCCAGGGCGGTGCCGGCCGGGACCTGGCCGATGACCTGCTCGTCCGCCGGGTTCACGACGTCGATGACGTCCCCTCCGGCGACCGGGCGCCAGGCTCCGTCGATGTACATGCCGTCATGTGCCTTCATCGCGTTCCCTCCGGGCGGGCCTCGTCGTCGAGCCCCAAACTAGCGCCGTTAGTTTTACGGCACCAGGGGCGCCCCGCATGGCACGCCTCACCCTGCCGGGAAGCCCCGGAAGTCGACCCGCCCCTCCCGGTCGACGGCCGAGAGCACCTGCGCCGGTGCCGGCGCACGGCGCCAGAAGATCCTCCCCCACCTCGGCGACCCCGGGAAGCCCACCGCAGGTCCGGCCCACCCGGGGCAACGTCCTGCCCGGCCCTCCGCGCGCGCCCTCCGCGCGCGCCCTCACGCGTCACTACGGCGCCGAGCGCGCGGCACCGGCACCGGCACCGGCACCGGCACCGGCAGCCGAGCAAGGCCTCCCCCGCGCCCAGTGCGACCAGACAGCCCGCCACAAGCCGACCCACCCCCCGGCGGCCCCAGGACAGCATCCCGCCCAACCCTCCGCCCGCCCCCCTCACGCGTCGCTGCGGCGCCGAGCGCACGGCACCGGCACCGGCACCGGCACGGGCAGCCGAGCAAGGCCTCCCCCGCGCCCAGTGCGACCAGAGAGCCCGCCACAAGCCGACCCCCACCCCCCGGCGGCCCCAGGACAGCATCCCGCCCAACCCTCCGCCCGCCCGCTCACGCGTCGCTGTGGCGTCGGGCGCGGGGTGTGGGTGACGGGGGTGCCGGCGGTGTCGGGCGGGAATCGCTCGGCTCCGGTTTGGCCGGGGAGCGCAGGGCCACGGCCGAGGAGAGCAGGAGGAGGCCGCCGAGCATCACGAACGGCGCGGCCACGCCCGCGAGGCCGGCGACGAGGCCCGCGGTGGCGGGGGCGGCGACCTGGCCGAGGCGGTTGCCGGTCAGCCGCAGGGCCAGGGCCGTGGAGCGGGCACCCTCGGGCGCGGCCTGCACGACCGTCGTCATGGACAGCGGCTGGCCGACCCCGAGGCAGAAGCCGAGCACGGCCAGCACCACGGCCAGCGCCCACACCGGCAGCGGCAGCGCGATGCCCGCGCAGAGCGCCGCGGCCAGCAGACAGGTCACGGTGAGCAGCGCGGTCCGGCCGAGCAGCCGCAGCAGCGGGGTGAGCACCAGCCGGCAGGCGATGGTGGCCGCCGCCCGCAGGCTCAGCAGCAGGCCGATCACGGACGGGGCGATGCCCCGGTGCTCGCCCACGACCGGCAGGTAGGCGGTGAGGATGTCGGTGGCGGACAGCACGGAGAGGCTGATCAGGATGCCCGCCGGTACGCCCCGGGAGCGCAGGATGCCCCGCACGGGGACCCGGTCGCCGGCCCCCTTGCGCGCGGTGGGCGCCGTACGGCGGTGCTCTATGCGCCACAGGGAGGTGAACGCGACCGCGCCGCCCGCGCCCGCGACGAGCAGGGCGAGCGCGCTGCTCGCCGCCATGTCGTGACCGCCGATCAGCCCGCCGGCCGCGATCGGGCCGACGAGCTGGCCGAGGGAGGCGCCGATGGTGAAGTGGCCGAAGTTGCGGTCCTGTTCGTGCGGGGCGGACTGGCGGGCCACCAACGACTGTGCGCCGATGACGAAGGCGAGGTGGCCGAGGCCCATGACCCCGCTCCAGACCGCCATGGCCCACAGGGAGTCCGCAACGCCGCTGAGCGCGCAGCCGCCGGAGATCAGTACGACGCCGGCCGGCAGCAGGGGCGCGCACCGGCCGTGGTCGGTACGGCGGCCCAGCGGGACGGCGGCGAACAGCGGGAGCAGGGCGTACACGCCCGCGATGACGCCGATCGCCCGCTCGTCCGCGCCCAGCGCGAGGGCCCGGTAGGAGACGGCGGGCCGGGCCATCGACACCGCCCCCTGCGCGAAGCTGAAGGCGATGACGAGGCGGAGCAGCCAGCCGCGGTTCCCACCGGGCCTCATGATCGTTTACCTCCGGAGGAGTCGAGGGCGACGGACGACGGCCTGGCCGGCAGGCCGTCAGATGATGCCGAACAGGATGCCCGCGCCGAGGATGACCAGGCAGGTGAGGGCGGCCCACTTCACGACGAACCGGGTGTGGTCGCCGAACTCCACCTTCGCCATGCCGACCAGCACGTACACGGCCGGGACGAGCGGGCTGGACATGTGCAGCGGCTGGCCGACGAGGGAGGCGCGGGCCATCTCCAGCGGGGAGACGCCGTGCGCGGCGCCGGCCTCGGCGAGGACGGGCAGGACGCCGAAGTAGAAGCCGTCGTTCGACATGAAGTAGGTGAGCGGGAGGCTCAGCACGCCGGTGACGATGGCCATGTGGGGGCCCATGCCCTCGGGGACGACGTCGACCATCCACTTGGCCATGGCGTCGACCATGCCGGTGCCCTGCAAAACGCCGGTGAAGACGGCGGCGGCGAAGACCATGCCGGAGACGTTGAGGACGTTGTCGGCGTGGGCGGCGATACGGGCCTTCTGGTCGGCGATGCGCGGGAAGTTCACGGTGAGCGCGAGGGCGGCGCCGAGCAGGAACAGCACCGGGATCGGCAGCCACTCCATGATCATGGCGGTGAGCAGGGTGACCGTGAGCAGCGCGTTGAACCAGTACAGCCGGGGGCGCAGGGTGTCGCGGTGCGGGTCGAGGCCCTGGAAGTCGTCGTCGCCCTCGTCGGAGGCGCCGGAGCCGGTACCCGTGCCGGAGCCGGTACCGGTGCCGGAGCCGGTACCCGTGCCGGAGCCGGAGCCGTCGGCCGGCGCGGCCTTGCCCTCGGCGCCCTCGGCGCCCGCCGCGCCGCCCGCGCCCACCAGCACCGTCACCGTCTCCCTCTCCTTCTCCTTCTCCTCGACTTCCTCGGCCTCCTCGACCAGCGCCTCGTCCAGCGTGAGCACGCCGAGCCGCTTGCGCTCGCGCAGACCGAGGACGTAGGAGAGGGCGATCACGAAGAGCAGGCCGACGGCGAGGGCCGGGATCATCGGCACGAAGATGTCGCTGGCGTCCAGCTTGAGCGCGGTGGCCGCGCGGGCGGTGGGGCCGCCCCACGGCAGCGTGTTCATCACGCCGTTGGCCATGGCCGCGACGCCGGTCAGGATGACCAGGCTCATCTTCAGGCGCTTGTAGAGCGGGTACAGCGCGGAGACCGTGATCATGAAGGTGGTCGAGCCGTCGCCGTCCAGCGACACGATCGCGGCGAGCAGGGCCGTACCGACGACGATGCGCATCGGGTCGGCCTTGCAGAACTTCAGGATGCCTTTGACGATCGGGTCGAAGAGGCCGACGTCGATCATCACCCCGAAGTAGACGATCGCGAACATCAGCATCGCCGCGGTGGGGGCGAGACCGGTGACGCCGTCGATGACGTAGTCGCCCAGGTGGGCGCCCTTGCCGACGAACACACAGAAGAGTGCGGGGATCAGCACGAGCGCCGCGATCGGCGACATCTTCTTCATCATGATCAGGACCAGGAAGGTCGCGATCATGGCGAAGCCGAGGATGGTCAGCATGAGTGGATACCTAACGTTCGCCCTTGAACTCCCACCTGGGCCGGCGGTGCGTTGACGTTAGGTCCCGGTCAGCGGCGTTAACAAGACGTTGACATGCGAGCAATAAGCGCAAAACTGCTGGTCACAGCTTTGCTCAGGTCAACGCCCGAAGGGATTCAGGCCATCGGCGCGGCCGTCGGCGCGGTCACCGGCTCCACCTCGACGGGCACGCCGTTGAGGACCGCGTTGCCCGACAGCGGGTCGAGCAGGGAGCCGTCGAGGAGCTGGTTGACGTTGACGCCGGGGTCGGCGGCGGCGTGGCGCAGCCGGGTGCCGGGGCGGTCGTGGCCCCAGCCGTGCGGCAGGCTGACCACGCCCCGGCGCACCTCGTCGGTGACCTCCGCCCGCGCGGTCACCGCTCCCCCGGCCCCCTTGATCCGCACGGGTGCCCCGTCGCGCACGCCGAGCCGTTCGGCGTCGTCGGGGTGGATGTGCAGGGTGCAGCGGTTGGTGCCGCCGGTCAGGGCGGGGATGTTGTGCATCCAGGAGTTGTTGGACCGCAGATGGCGGCGGCCGACCAGGACCAGCCCGGCGGGGCGTTCGGCCATGGCCCGCTCGAGCCGGGGCAGGTCGGCGGCGATCGGGCCGGGCAGCAGCTCCACCTTGCCGCTACGGGTCTTCAGCGGCTGCGGCAGGCGCGGGCGCAGCGGGCCGAGGTCGATGCCGTGCGGGTGGGCGAGCAGCTTCCGCAGGCTCAGCCCGTCCTCGCGGGCGCCGAAGCCGTCGCCGTAGGGGCCGAGGCGCAGCATCAGGTCGAGCCGCCGCTCGGGGCCGTTCTCGCCGGTGAGCTGTGCGGCCAGCTCGCGCGGGTCGCGGCCGTGGACGGGAGAGTGCGGGTCCTGGACCGCCTTGCCGAGGGTCTGGTCGACGACCATGGCGTCGACGGCCGACGGGTCGGCGCCCCGCATGCCGCTCGCCGCCAGGACCAGCCGGGCCAGGATCTCCGTCTCCGCCATCCGGCCGGGCTCCAGCGGTACGGCGGGGCGGGTGTAGCGGACCTGGTTGCGGATGGCGAGGGTGTTGAAGGCGAAGTCGTGGTGCGGGCTCTGCGCGGGCGGGGGCGGCGGCAGGACGACGTCGGCGTGGCGGGAGGTCTCGTTGAGGTAGGGGTCGACGCTGACCATGAAGTCGAGCGAGGCGAGGGCCTTGTCGAGGCGGTCGCCGTCGGGGGCGGAGAGCACGGGGTTGGCGGCGACGGCGATGAGGGCGCGGATCGGGGCGCCGTCCTCGGTGGCGGTGTCGATCTCCTCGGCGAGGGCGGAGATCGGCAACTCGCCCTTCGCCTCGGGGTGTCTGCTCACGCGGGAGTGCCAGCGGCCGAGTGCGAAGCCCTTGCCGGGTCCGGCCGGGCGGGGCGTCTTGTCGGTGGCGGCCTGCGGGAAGAGGGCGCCGCCGGGGCGGTCCAGGTTGCCGGTGAGGATGGTGAGGATGTCGACGAGCCAGCTGGCGAGCGTGCCGTGCGGGACGGTGCAGCTGCCGATGCGGCCGTAGACGGCGGCGGTGGGGGCGGCGGCCAGCTCGCGGGCGAGGACGCGCGGCACGTCGGCGTCGACGTCGCAGGCCTCGGCGACGGCTTCGGGGGTGAAGTGGCGCAGTGCGTGGCGGAGTTCGTCGAGGCCGTGCAGGTGGGGGGCGAGGTCGCCGACGTCGACGAGGTCTTCCTCGAACAGGACGTGGGCGGTGGCCGCGAGGAGCAGCGCGTCGGTGCCGGGCCGGACGGCGATGTGCCGGTCGGCAAGCCGGGCGGTGCGGGTGCGGCGCGGGTCGATGACGGTGAGGGTGCCGCCGCGCGCCTTGAGGGCCTTGAGGCGGCCGGGGAAGTCGGGGGCGGTGCACAGGCTGCCGTTGGACTCGAGCGGGTTGGCGCCGATCAGCAGCAGGTGGTCCGTGTGGTCGAGGTCGGGTACGGGGATGGCGTTCGCGTCGCCGTAGAGCAGTCCGCTGGAGACGTGCTTGGGCATCTGGTCGACCGTGGAGGCGGTGAACAGGCTGCGGGTGCCGAGCGCGCCGATCAGGACGGGCGGGTAGAGGGCGCCGGCCATGGTGTGCACGTTGGGGTTGCCGAGGACGACGCCCACGGCGTGCGGGCCGTACCGTTCGGCGACGGGCCGGATGCCCGCGGCGACCGCGGCGAAGGCCTCCTCCCAGGTCGCCTCGCGCAGTTCGCCGCCGCGGCGCACGAGCGGGGCGCGCAGCCGGTCGGGGTCGGCGTCGACGGCGCCGAAGGAGGCGCCCTTGGGGCAGATGAAGCCCCGGCTGAAGACGTCGTCGCGGTCACCGCGGGCGCCGGTGACCGTGGTGCCCTCGATGGTGAGGGTCAGCCCGCAGGTGGCCTCGCACAGGGGGCAGATACGCAGAGCGGTGCGGGACACGGGTCCTCCCGGGGTCTGGCGGCTACGGCGGCGCGCACGTGCGGTGAGCATACCGACCGGTAGGCATGGAGGGGAGGGTTCTGGCGCGGTCGCCCTGCGAGGGCGTCAGTCGAGGACCCGCCGCAGATAGCAGCGCAGCATCTCCCGCATCTCGGCGATGATGCGCTCGTCGCCCTGCGGGTTGACCCGGAAGGCCAGCTGGACGAGGGTGTCCGCGGTCTCCACGGCAATGAGGAAGGTCCGGCGCAGGTCCTCGTCGGTGCCGCCGCGTCCGAGGAAGCCGGCGAGCAGGCCGGTGAGCCGGTCGGCGACCCGGTGGTTGGGCTCGCCCTGCCGGGCGCCGACGGGGATCTGGTTGCCGAAGTCGACGAGGGAGAAGCCGGGCGCGGTGCGCTTCATGGCCAGGTACTCGTCGAGCACGGCGTCCATGGCGGCGCGCCAGTCCCCGGGCCGGGCGTTCTTCAGCCGCCCGGTGACCCGCTCGGCGTACCGGTCCAGGTTGCGCTGTGCGAGGGCGTCCGCCATCTGCCGTTTGTTGCCGAAGAAGCGGTAGACCGAGCCGATCGGGACACCGGCGCGCTGGGCGACGGCCCGGGTGCTGAGCGCGTCGTAGCCGACCTCGTCGAGGAGGTCGGCGCAGGCGTCGAGGATCCTGGTGAGCCGTTCGGCACTGCGGCGCTGAACGGGCGCGCGGCGGAGCGTGGTCGCATGGGGCACGGGCTTCATGATGCCTCTCCGTGGCGGTCCGGTGAACCTCACCCCCAGTACGTCCCCGGCCCCCTCCCGCACTCACCGGCCCCCTCCCGCACTCACCGGCCCCCGCCCCGCCTCCCGCCGCGGCCGGCCTCAGTCCCCGGCACCGCCACCGGCGGCCTCACTGTCACCGCTACCGCCACCGCTCCCGGCACCGGCATCGCCACCGCCACCGCTTCCGGTGGCACCCCCACCGGAAGCCGCCCCGCGCGACACCTCCGCCTCCGACACGGTGATGTCCGCCGTGGCCTCGACCGGTTCGCCGTCCACCGACCAGACGGTGCCGTCGTCGGCGTGCAGCCGGGCGGTGACGTGATGGGTGCCGCGCGGCACGAGCCGGCCGGGCAGCCGGTACTCGGGGGTGCGCAGCTCGGTGACGAAGCGGCCGTCGACGTGGAGCCGTACGGTGCCGCGCCCGGCCACCGCCTTCTGCGGCGCCCCGGCGGGCGAGAGGCGGAAGCCGCGCAGGGACAGCCGGACCCGCCAGCCGTCCCCCGCCCGGTCGGGCTGCACCTCGATGCCCACCTCGGGGGCGTACTCCTCGTCCACCTGCCGGTAGGGGTGTCCGTTCTCGTCCCGGTCCTCCAGCACCCGGCCCACGGGGGCGGGCGTCCCGCCGTCCGTGCGTTCCTCCGCCTCACCGGTGCCGCAGCCCACGGATCCGGCCATCACGAGGACACAGACCGCGAGCGCGGCGGGTAATCCACGCGTCCACGACATGCGGGCGAGCGTAGAACACGGGTACGAGTCCGCGGATCCGCCTGGAGTCGGGTCCGGGTCGTCCTCAGGTAGTCCGCCGAGAGGAGGTCGCGCGGACCTCTTGCGCCGGAGCAAACGCAATCCTACGGTGAGGCATAGGAATCAGCGGGCAGTACATCACCGGGCACAGGGAGCATGGATCATGAGCGTTGGGGGCACCGCTCGCGCGAGCGAGTCCGAGCGTGAGGGACGGCGCAAGACCGCCGAAGGGCTGGCCTACCTCTCCGGGTTCGGCAACGAGCACAGCTCCGAGGCGATCCCGGGCGCCCTGCCCGAGGGCCGCAACTCGCCGCAGCGCGCCCCGCTGGGGCTGTACGCGGAGCAGCTGAGCGGTACGGCGTTCACCGAGCCCCGGGCGCACAACCGCCGCTCGTGGCTCTACCGGATCCGCCCGTCGGCCGCGCACCCGGCGTTCACCCGCACCGGCAACGGCGCGCTCCGCACGGCCCCGTTCAACCAGACCGTCCCCGACCCCAACCGCCTGCGCTGGAACCCGCTGCCGGACCCGGACCCCGGCACGGACTTCCTGGCCGGTCTGTGGACCCTCGGCGGCAACGGTGACGTGACCCAGCGCACCGGCATGGCCGTGCACCTCTACCACGCCAACGCCTCCATGGACCGTGTCTTCAGCGACGCCGACGGCGAGCTGCTGATCGTCCCGGAGCGCGGCGGCCTGCTGCTGCGCACCGAGTTCGGCCTGCTCCACGCGGAGCCCGGCCATGTGGCGCTGATCCCGCGCGGGGTCCGCTTCCGCGTCGAGCTGCTGGACGAGACCGCGCGCGGCTACGTCTGCGAGAACTACGGCGCCCCGTTCCGCCTGCCCGACCTCGGCCCGATCGGCGCCAACGGGCTCGCCAACCCCCGTGACTTCCGGGCGCCGGTCGCCGCGTACGAGGACGTCGAGGGCCCGGTGGAGGTGGTCAACAAGTTCTGCGGCAACCTCTGGACGGCCACCTACGACCACTCCCCGCTGGACGTGGTCGCCTGGCACGGCAACTACGTGCCGTACGTCTACGACCTGCGCCGCTTCAACGTCATCGGCACCATCTCCTACGACCACCCGGACCCGTCGATCTTCACGGTGCTGACCTCGCCCACGGACACCCCGGGCCTGGCCGGCGTCGACTTCGTCGTGTTCGCCCCGCGCTGGCTGGTCGGCGAGGACACCTTCCGCCCGCCGTACTTCCACCGCAACGTGATGAGCGAGTACATGGGCCTGATCGAGGGCGCCTACGACGCCAAGGCCGAGGGCTTCGTGCCGGGCGGCGGCTCGCTGCACAACATGATGTCGGCGCACGGCCCGGACCGGGAGACCTTCGACAAGGCGAGCGCGGCCGAGCTGCGGCCGCAGAAGCTCGACGACGGCCTGGCGTTCATGTTCGAGACCCGCTGGCCGGTGACGCTCACCCCGCACGCCGCCCGCGCCGAGCACCTCCAGCCGGCGTACGACGACATCTGGCACGGCCTGGAGCGGCACTTCCGCGCACCGTGACCCGGGCGCACCGGTTGCACTGACGAATCCGCACCAGGTACGGATGGCCCCGTGACCTCCTTCGCCCCCGACTCCATCGTCCTGAACCGCAAGCTGCCGCTCTGGTACCAGGTGTCGCAGTCGCTGCGCGCCTCGATACTCGGCCGCTCGCCCCGGGACCCGCTGCGGCTGCCCACGGAAGAACAGCTCGCCGGGCACTACGGCGTGAGCGTGCTGACCATGCGGCAGGCGCTGAAGGAGCTGGAGGACGAGGGGCTCATCACCCGCCATCGCCGGCGCGGCACGTTCATCGAGCCCAGCGCCCGCCGGGGTTCACCGGTGCGGCTGCTGGGCTCGGTGGACGCGATCGTGGCCCAGCAGTCCGGTATGACGACACGGCTGCTGGAGCACGGGCGCGCCCCCGTGCCCGCCGAGGTCGCCGACCACTTCCCGGACCTTTCGGAGGCGGCCACGTACCACCGGCTGCGCAGCGACGCGGAGACCGGCGAGCCGACCAACCACGCCCGCAACTGGGTCCGCCCCGAACTGGCCGACCGGATCGACCTGGACGACCTGGTGCGCTGGCCGATGACCAAGGTGCTGCGGGACGTGGTCGGCGCCGGTATCAGCCGTATCACGGACACCGTGGAGGCCCGCCTCGCCGACCCGGAGACGGCCCGGCTCCTGGAGGTGCCGCTGCTCAGCCCGATCCTGCACTACACGGGCGTCACCTACGACGACGACGGCCGGGTCCTCGACGTCGCCGTCATCCACTACCGCGGCGACCGCTTCTCCTTCACGGTCACGCTCGACGCCACCTGAGCACCGGTTCTCCTCCACGGGCCCGCTCGACGCCACCTGACCCCGTCGTACGATGCCCGGCGTGACGTACGAGGACGCTCCGCTGCTGGCCGACCTCATGCCGTGGTCCGTCGCACCCCCGCGGATCGGCCGCGCGTGGCCGGCGGCTCCCGACCCCGGCTCGCTCAAGGCCCGCTGGGACGCCTTCGTGAAGGCCGACGGCGCCGGCCGGGAAGCGCTGCTGGAGCCGACCCGCGCCCGCACCCTGCGCACCGCGGTCGGCCGGCTGCCCGGCCAGTCCACCGGCACCGAACGCCTGCTGCGCGCCTCGGGCCCCTGCCCGGAGCCGGTCCGCGTTTTGCGCGCCCCCTTCGACGAGCAGTGGCTGATCCCGGACCACCGGCTCATCGACGCCGCCCGCCCGGAGCTGTGGCGGGTGGCCGACGCGCACCAGGTGTTCGCCGTGGAGAACCCCGACGACCCGGCACTCCCGCTGCTGGCGACCTCCTTCCTCCCGCTGCCGCGCTCCGGCCGCGTCCGCCCCCTCCACCGCCGCCCCGGCGGCACCGAACCCAACCTGGCCCCCGGCCTCCTGGACCACCTGGCCGACCGCCTGGGACGGCCGGTCGAGCCGCGGGACGTCCTCGCCTGGGCGCTGGCGACCGCCGGCCCCGGTCTCGCCGTCCCGCTCACCCGGGATCCCGAGGAATGGGCGGAGGGGCTGGCGCTGGGCCACCGGCTGCTGTGGCTGTTGCGCCGCGACGGCGAGCGCCCCAGACTCCCGGGCGGGCGCCGCCCGTATGTCCGCGCCCCGCTGCCCGCCCGCCCTCTCACCCTCGTCTACGACCGCGAGGAGGAAGCGCTCTTTCTCGACGAGGGCCGTATCTCGCCGGTGCCGCCCGAGGCCTGGGACTTCGAGACGGGCGGGTTCCGGGTGCTGGAGCAGTGGTTCGCCGCCCGCACCGCCGAGGCGGCGCCCGGCACCCTGGCGGCGATCCGCCCGGCGGCCTGGCCGCAGACCTGGACGTCCGAACTCCTGGAGCTGATCACCGTCCTCGCCCTGCTCGCGGAACTGCGCCCGCTGCGCGAACGCCTGACGGTGCGTCACCCCGTCACGGCGACGGACCTGCGCACGGCGGGCGTGCTCCCGGCCCCGGACACGGCCCGCCGGCCGGCCTCGGTCCTGAACGAACCCGAGGAGGGACCCGAGGGGCAACTGGCCCTGATCTAGGGGGTGTCCGCGAAGTCGCGTCGTCCGCCCGGAGGGCGGGTCCCGCGGCGTCTGGTGCGTGCTCTCGGCGTGCCGGGCGGACGCCCGCGTACCGGTCGTACCCGGGTGTTCGCCCGGGTGTGGCGAGAGGGCGTGCCAGGCGTCGCGGGACAGCCGCGACTTCGCGGACACCCCCTCAGGGGGTGTCCGACGCGTCTCCGCCCGCCCGGCGCAGGTCGGGGTCGAAGGCGTCCAGCACGCGTTCGAGTGCCCGCCGGAACACCGCCTCAAGATCGACCGGCCCGCTCGCCTCCCGGAAGGCCGCGGCCAGGCGCGGGTAGGCGCCGCCGGCCACCTGGCTGCCGAGGTAGGCCATGCGGACCGCGTTCTCCTCCTCCGCCGACCAGGGCATGGACCGGGTGCGCTCGGCGGTGGCGATCTCGTTCGCGGCGTACGTCGTGACGACGCCGTTGACGAGGGCGACCAGCTCCATCTTGGTGCCGTAGGGGACGTCCAGCGGCTCCAGGCAGGCCAGGCAGTGCTCCAGGTAGCGCAGGGTGTGGGGGCTGAAGCCGTACACCCCCGGCATCAGGCGCGGCACCCAGGTGTGGCGGCGCATGATGGCGCGCGTCTCCTGCGCGTTGCGGAGCATGTCGGCCCGCCAGTCGCCCGAGGGCTCGCCGATCTCGTGCTCGGCGCCGACGGCGTCCACCATCAGCTCGTACAGGTCCTCCTTGCGGGGGACGTAGTTGTAGAGCGACATCGTGCCGCAGCCCAGCTCGGCGGCCACCCGCCGCATCGACACCGCGTCCAGCCCTTCCGCGTCGGCGATGCGGACGGCCGCCGCCGCGATGTCGGCACGGGTGTACGCGGGCCTCGGCCCACGCCCCGTCCGCTCGGGGCGCGCCCAGATCACATGGGGTTCGGCCGCTCGGCCCGCCATCGGTCATCACCTCGCCCACCATCGTAGTTACGTACACCGTACGTAGTGCGCTATGGTCGAGCCATGACTACTACGTACGCTGTACTTAGTGAGGGTCTGGAAAAGCGTTTCGGCGAGGTGCGCGCCCTGCGCGGGCTGGATCTCGCGGTCACCCGGGGCACCGTCTGCGGGCTGCTCGGCCCGAACGGGGCGGGCAAGACCACCGCCGTGCGACTGCTGACCACGCTGCTGCGCCCGGACGCGGGCTCGGCGCGGATCGCGGGGCACGATCTGGTCCGCGAGGCCGCGGAGGTCCGCCGCCGGATCGGCGTCACCGGGCAGTACGCGTCGGTCGACGGCGACCTCACGGGGCGCCAGAACCTGCGGCTGTTCGCCCGGCTGCACCGGGTGCGCGGACCGGCGCGGGCCGCCGACGAGCTGCTGGAGCGCTTCGGGCTCACCGAGGCCGCGGACCGGCCCGCCTCGGCCTACTCGGGCGGGATGCGCCGCCGGCTGGACCTGGCGGCGAGCCTGGTCCGCCGCCCGGAGGTGCTGTTCCTCGACGAGCCGACCACCGGCCTCGACCCGGTGTCCCGCAACGGCGTGTGGGAGGCGGTGCGCGCGCTGCGGGCGGACGGCACGACGGTGGTGCTGACCACCCAGTACCTGGAGGAGGCCGACCGGCTCGCCGACGACATCGCCCTGGTGGACCACGGCCGGGTCGCGCACACCGGTTCCCCGGCCGAACTGAAGGCGCTCGTCGGGACACACGTGGAGGTGGTCGTCGCGGACGCCGGCGCGATGGTGCGGGCGGCGGGTGTCCTCGATCGGCTCACCGGCGGACGCCCCGTCTTCGACCACGACCGGGCCGCCGTCGGCACGGTCACCCGGGACACCACGCTCACCCTGCCCCGCCTGGTGCGCGAACTCGACGCGGCGGGCGTGCCGCTGCTCGACGCGAGCCTGCGGCCCCCCACCCTCGACGACGTCTTCCTGCGCCTCACCGAGAAGGAGCCCGCCGCATGAGCACGCTCGCCCACGACGGCACCGCCCTGCTCGCCCGCCAGCTCCAGCGGGCCCGCAACAACCCGGGGCTGCTGATCCTCACCCAGACCATGCCGGTCACCATGCTGCTGTTCTTCGGCTACGTCTTCGGCAGCGCGCTCGCCATGCCCGGCGCCGCGTACCGCTCCTTCCTGGTGCCGGGGCTGCTGGTGGCGACGGCCGCGGGCGGGGTGATGACCGGGATGTTCCAGGCCGCCCAGGACACCCACCGGGGCGTGACCGACCGGCTGCGCACCCTGCCGGTCAGCCGGGCCGCGGTGCCGCTGGGCCAGGCCGTCGCGGACCTGGTCGTCACGGCGGCGGGCACGGTGCCGTTCCTGCTGGTGGGGCTGGCGATGGGCTGGCGCGTCGAGGGATCGGCGGCCGGGGCGGCGGGGGCCGTCGCCCTGCTGCTGCTGTTCCGCTTCGCCTGCGTCTGGGCGGGCATCTTCCTCGGTCTGCTCACCCGCGACGAGGAGGCGGCCGGCCAGCTCGGCGCGGTGACCTTCGTGCTGCCGCTGCTGTCCAACGCCTACATCCCCACCGAGGGCCTGCCCGCCTGGCTGCGCGCCCTCGCCGAGTGGAACCCGATCAGCGCGGTCACCACGGCCGTACGGGACCTCTTCGGCAACGCCCCGGTACCCGAGGGGGCGGCCTGGCCGGTGGCGCATCCGGTCGCGGGCTCGCTGGCCTGGTGCGCGGTGCTGATCGCCGTCTTCGCCCCGACCGCCGTGCGCCGGTTCTCGGCCGGGAACCGGTAACCGCTGCTGACAGGGTTGCTGGGCAGGGGCATGATCCACCCCATGGAGCGTCTTCCCCTGCCCCTGGAGGGCATCACCGTCGTCGCCGTCGAGCAGGCCGTCTCCGCCCCGTTCGCCACCCGTCAGCTCGCCGATCTCGGCGCGCGGGTGATCAAGGTGGAGCGGGTCGACGGCGGCGACTTCGCGCGCGGCTACGACACCGCCGCCCGCGGTCTGGCCTCGCACTTCGTGTGGTGCAACCGCGGCAAGGAGTCGATCGCGCTGGACCTGAAGGACCCGCGCGGGCTGGACGTCGTACGGCGGCTGATCGCGGACGCGGACGTGTTCGTGCAGAACCTCGCGCACGGCGCGGCGGCCCGGCTCGGCCTGGACGCGGCGACGCTGTGCGCGGCGCACCCGCGGCTGATCGCCGTGGACATGTCCGGCTACGGCGGGTCGGGGCCGTACGCGGACAAGCGGGCCTACGACATGCTCGTGCAGTGCGAGGCGGGCCTGGTGTCGGTGACCGGGACGCCGGAGCAGCCGGTGAAGGCGGGCATTCCGGCGGCGGACATCGCGGCCGCCATGTACGCCTTCTCCGGGGTGCTGGCCGCGCTGGTGCGGCGGGGGACGACCGGGCGGGGCGGGCCGGTGGAGATCTCGATGCTGGAGGCGCTGGCGGAGTGGATGGGGCATCCGCTGCACCACGCGATGCACGACGGCACTCCCCCGGCGCGCACCGGTCTCGCGCACGCGGTGATCGCGCCGTACGACGCGTACCCGACGGCGGACGGGGGGCGGGTGCTGCTGTCGGTGCAGAACGACCGGGAGTGGCGGCGGCTGGCCGAACGGGTGCTGGGCGAGCCGGGGCTGGGCACGGATCCGGCGTTCGCGACGAACGCGGCGCGGGTGGCGAACCGGGAGCGCACGGACGAGCTGGTGGCGAAGGCGCTGAGCGTGCTGGACGCCGACGAGGCGCTGGCGCGGCTGGAGGGGGCGGGGATCGCGTGCGCGCGGCTGCGGGACGTCCGCGAGGTGGCGGAGCACCCGCAGCTCGCGGCGCGGGAGCGGTGGCGGGAGGTGGGCTCGCCGGTGGGGCCGCTGCGGGCGCTGCTGCCGCCGATCACACTGCCGGGTGGGGAACCCGCACGGATGGGTGACGTCCCCGCGCTCGGCCGGCACACCGAGGCGCTGCTGCGTGCCGTGGGGATGACGGACGACGAGATCGCAGCGTTGCGCCGGGACGGTGTGGCGGCCTGAGCGCGGGTCGGGGAAGCGGTCCCCGGGGTCCGGGACGCGGTCCTCGGGGAGCGCCCGCGCCGGTCAGTGCCCGCCGAACAGGGTGCGGCGGAGCCTGCGCAGCGGGGCGAAGAGCGAGACGCGGCTCACTCGGGCGCCCGTGGCGCTGGGACGGTGCGCGGGCTCACGCGCGGTCAGCTCCAGCATCAGCGAGGTGGCCTCGGCCGTCTTCTGCCGCGGCACGGCGGGACCCGCCAGCACCGCGAGATGGCGGTCGAGGCGCGTACTGCTCGCGCTGCTTCCGTAGGTGATCGCAGGGACCCTGGCCCTGCTGCGCACAGTTATCTGTTCCATGTCACTCCCCACCCGTACGAGTCCACCCGGCCCGGGCAGGGTAACCCTATCGCCCCCTCGGGGCACGCGTGTATCGCGGTCACAGGAAACACCTTCCCCATAAGGGTGTTGACGACGCGTCTTCGATCACTCTCCGAATCCGACCGAATTCAGGGCGAGTTGGACAACCGGCCTGGTCGTGGGCCGGGCTGAGCCTCCGTCGGGTTCGACCGTCACCGCGAGTGACGTCGCCGCGCTGTCCAGGCCGGACGCGGCCAAGGGCGTGTCGCCGTCGAAGAGGCCCAGGGAGCGGGGTTGCGCGCCGGGGCGCATGAGCCACAGCTGGTGCACGTGTTCGCCGGGCGGCTCGCCGTACCCCCGCAGGGTCACCACCGCACGCCCCGTCGAAACGGAAGCGATCACTCCGATCGTGCGGCCCCGCGCGTCCCGGCCGGTCGCCGCGCGGGCGTCCCCCGCGCTCAGGACGTGGGCGATCTCACGTGCCCGGTCGCGCTCCGCGGCGAGTTCGTCCCGCGTCCGCTCCGCCTGGACGGCGAACAGCGCGGCGACCACGAGGGCCGCGGCGGCGGTCACCGTCGCGAACGGCATGAGCAGCGGGCGCGCCCGGGGGGTGCGGGCCCGCGCCCGCGGCGGCTGGACGCCCCAGACGTGCGGCGGCAGCCGCGGCGCGTGCCCGGGTGCGGCGGCGGCCTCCTGCGGGGTGGCCCGTACGGCGGCCATGACCCGCTCGCGCAGGGCGGGCGGGGCGGGTTCGGCCGCCGAGAAGGCCAGCCGCACCGCGTCCTCGGTGAGCGCCCGCACCTCGGCGTCGCACCGTCCGCACCGGGCCAGATGCCGCTCGAACCGGCGCCGCTCGTCGGGTTCGAGGGCGTCGAGGGCGTAGGGCGCGGCGAGCGAGTGGGGATCGTCGCGGCGCAGCAGCCGCCCGAACAGGCTCATGCCGCACCTCCGAGGCAGTCCCGCAGCCGGGTCAGCCCGTCCCGCATCCGGGTCTTGACCGTGCCCAGCGGCAGCGACAGCCGTTCGGCGACCTCGCGGTAGGTGTAGCCGTCGTAGTAGGCGAGGGTGACGGACTGGCGCTGGAGGGCGGTGAGCCGGTGCAGGCAGCGGCGCACCCACTCCCGTTCCAGGCCCGCCTCCACCTCCTCGGCGACCTGGTCGAAGGCGGGCGCCCGGGCGCGCAGCGCCTCCCGCTGCTCGCGGTCGGCCGCCGCGCGGGCGCTGCGCACCCGGTCCACGGCGCGCCGGTGGGCGAGGGTCAGCACCCAGGCGAGCGCGCTGCCGCGCCCCGGGTCGAACCGCCGTGCGGACCGCCACAGTTCGAGCAGCACTTCCTGGGCCACCTCCTCCGACTGGGCCGGATCCCGCACCACCCGCTTGACCAGACCGAACACCGGGCCGGACACCAGCGTGTACAGATCCTCGAAGGCCCGCTGGTCGCCGCCCGCCACGCGCAGCAGAAGCTCGTCCGCCTCCACCCGCTTCCCCCTCCCTGTCACCTGTCGGACGGGAGTACGGATCAGCGTGCCGAAAACGCGGGTCGCGCGGCGGGGAAACCGGCCGGCTCCCGGATTTCCTTCCGGGACTCCGGATGGTGTTCCGGGGCTCCGGATGGTGTTCCGGGACTCCCGGACGTTGTTCCGGGGCTCCCGGACGTTGTTGTTCCGGGGCTCCCGGATTTTTTTCCGAGCGGACCAATCCGCCCCGCGGTCCGCGCCGAATCCCCCGCGTCAGGCAAGCAGGCACGGAGGACGGACGGCATGACAGCTATCTCCAGGAGCGGGACGGGACGCGGCGTGACCGCGCTCGTGTGTGGCGCGCTGGCCGCCGGGGGGCTCGCGGCCGCCGGTGTGACCGCGCTGGAACCGGGGGCGGCCGCCGCCTCCAGCCACCGGGAGGCCCCGCTGATCTCCGGGACCCCGCAGTTCGACAACACCGATCTCTACGCGTTCGTCAGCCCCGACAAGCCGGACACGACGACGCTCATCGCCAACTGGACACCCTTCGAGGAGCCGGCCGGCGGGCCGAACTTCTTCCCGTTCGCCGAGGACGCGCAGTACGACCTGCGGGTCGACCGCGACGGGGACGCGCGGGAGGACCTGGTCTTCCGCTACACCTTCCGCACGCACGTGAAGAACGGGAACACGTTCCTGTACAACACCGGGCCGGTCGAGAGCCTGGACGACCCGGACCTGAACGTGACGCAGACGTACGACATCGAGCTGATCCGGCTGAAGAACCTGCGCCCGGTGTCCCGCACGCGGATCGCCGACGAGGTGCCGGTGGCGCCGTCGAACGTCGGCAAGGCGTCCATGCCGGACTACGGCAAACTGCGCGCCCAGGCGGTACGGGAACTCCCCGGTGGCGCCACGACGTTCGCCGGGCAGGCGGACGACCCGTTCTTCCTGGACCTGCGCGTCTTCGACCTGCTGTACGGCGGGAACCTCACCGAGGTCGGCAACGACACCCTCAAGGGCTACAACGTCAACTCCATCGCGCTCCAGGTCCCCACGGACCTGATCACCGAGTCGGCGCACCAGCCGGTCGTCGGCATCTGGTCCACCACCCAGCGCAAGAACGCCCAGGGGCACTTCCGGCAGGTGTCGCGGCTGGGCAATCCGCTGGTGAACGAGGTCGTCAACCCGCAGAAGGACAAGGACGTCTTCAACGCCTCCACGCCCCGCGACGACGCGAGGTTCCTGAAGAACGTCACCAACCCCGAGCTGCCGAAGCTCATCGAGGCCATCTACAAGATCAAGGCCCCGGCCGAGCCGCGCACCGACCTCGTCGACGTCTTCCTCAAGGGCGTGAAGGATCTCAACCAGCCGCCGCACGTCACCCCGGCGGAGCAGCTGCGGCTGAACACCGCGGTCAAGCCCGCGAAGGACCCGAAGCGGCTCGGTGTCCTCGACGGCGACACCGCGGGCTTCCCCAACGGCCGCCGGCTCACCGACGACGTGATCGACGCCGCGCTGCAGGTGGTCGAGGGCGAGCTGGTCGGCGCGGAGAACGACCTGGGGGACGCGGTCGACGCCAACGACAAGGAGTTCGGCAAGGCGTTCCCGTATCTCGCCCTGCCGACGGAGGGCTCGCGCGGCCCGCTCGCCAAGGGCACCTCCGGGGACGCCGACGTCCGCAGCGGGCTCGGTGACGCGCTGCGCCCCGCGGGAGCGTCCTCCGGCGGCGCCGACACCTCCCTCATCGCCCTCTCCGCGGGCGCCGGCGCGCTGGGCGTCCTGCTGATCGGCGCGGCGCTGGCGTGGTGGCGCCGCGGCAGGGCCCGCGCCTACTGACCCGGCGGCCCTCCCCGGGACCGGCGCGGCCCGTACCTCCCCAACCCCCACGGCGCGGGCCGCGCCTTCTTCCGTACGACGGGGACGTCCGCCCGTGGGCGGGACCGCCGGGCGGCGCAGGCGCCGCTCCGCGTCGGGCGCGGATGCCGGGACGCGCCCCGCCATCGGAGGCACCGGCGCCGCTCCGCCTCCGGCGCGGGATGCGGGGACGCACCTCCCGCCGCTCCGCGTCCGGCGCGGATGCCGGGACGCACCTCCCCGGCACCGGTGCCTCACGCCGGGCCGCCTCACGACGCTCCACCGCCTCGGGCGCCCCCCGCCCCGGCACCACCGCACCACCTCCACCGCCTCGGGGCCCCGCCCCGGCACCACCGCACCACCTCCACCGCCTCGGGGCCCCGCCCCGGCACCACCGCACCACCTCCACCGCCTCCGGGGCCCGCCCCGGCATCACCACATCACCCTCCGGGGCCCACCCCGGCACCACCGCACCCCCTCCCCCACGGCCGCACGACGACCCCACCGCCGCGCGGCCTCCGCACCACCTTCCGTACCGCCGCACGAGGAGAGGCATGGTCCTCCGTACGACGCACGACAACGACACCGGGTCACGGCGCGGGCGCGCCCTGCGGCTCGCGGGCTGTGCCGCGCTGCTGGCGGTGGCCCTGACGGGCACGTCGATCGCGGTCGGCGAGCCCGGCCGGCCCGGCCCGCGGCCGGTGTCCCCGGCGCCCGTGTCCCCGGTCCTGCTCTCGCAGGGCGACCTCGACGCGGGCGTCACCGCGCTCCAGGCCCATCTGCGCGCTCAGCCGAGGGACTTCACCGGCTGGGCGACCCTCGCTCTCGCCTACGTCGAGCAGGCGCGGACCACCGGCGACCCCTCCCGCTATCCGCGGGCCGAACGCGCCCTGGACCGCTCGCTGGCCCTGCGGCCCGGCAACGACCAGGCGCTCGCCGGTCGCGCCGCCCTCGCCGCCGCGCGGCACGACTTCACCGGCGCGCTCCGCCACGCCGACCGCGCGCTGCGGAGCAACCCGTACAACGAGCGCGCCCTGTGCAGCCGTATCGACGCCCTGGTCGAACTGGGCCGCTACACCGAGGCGTCGCGCGCCGCCCGCCTCGCCGACACCCGGCGGCCGGGCGTACCGGTGTTCACGCGGTACGCGTACGTCAGTGAGCTGCGCGGCGACGTCCGCACCGCGCGCCGGGTCCTGGAGCAGGCGCTCGGCTCGGCGCGCGCGCCCGGCGACGTGGCGTACGTGGCCACCGCGCTCGGCCGGCTCGCCTTCGCCCGGGGGGACCACGCGGCGGCCCTGCGGCACTACGCCCGCGCCCTCGCCGCCGACCCCGGCCAGCTGCCCGCGCTGGAGGGCCGGGCGCGTGCCCAGGCCGCCCGCGGCGACCTGGCGGGGGCGGTCCGCACGGCGGAGCGGGTCGTCGCCCGCGCCCCGCTGCCCGGCCCGCTGGTGCTGCTGGGCGAGCTGTACGAGGCGCGCGGTGAAAAGGAGAAGGCGCGTGCGCAGTACGCCCTCGTCGGTGCCTGGACGGACCTCGCCCGCGCGGGCGGCGTCAACCCCGACCTGGACACCGCCCTCGCGGCGGCCGACCACGGCGACGCGGAAACGGCGCTGCGCGCGGCCCGCGCCGAGTGGGAGCGCCGCCGTACCGTGCACACCGCCGACGCGCTCGCCTGGGCCCTGCACGCGAACGGACGGGACGCCGAGGCGCTGGCGTACGCCCGCCGGGCCACCGCGACCGGCTACCGCGACGCCGCGTTCCACTACCACCGCGGCATGATCGAACGGGCGCTGGGCCGCGACACGGACGCCCGCGCCTCCCTCACCGCGGCGCTGGGGCTGAACCCGGGCTTCTCCCCGCGGGGCGCCCGCGAGGCGAGGGCGGCGCTCAAGGGCCTGGGGGGCGCTCAGTGAGGCCCCGCCACCTCGCCGCGTCCGCCGTGGCCGCCTGCGCGCTCGTCCTGCTGCCCGCCGGGACCGCCGCCGCCCATCCCCTGGGCGACTTCACCGTCAGCCAGTACGACGGGCTGGTCGCCGCCCCCGGCGAACTGCGCGTCGAGCACGTCGAGGACTTCGCCGAGATCCCGGCGGCGCAGGCCCGGCCCGCGATCGAGCGGCGCGGGCTGGACGCCTGGGCCCAGCAGCGGTGCGCGCGGGCCGCGCGCGACAGCCGGGTCACCGTCGGCGGACGCGCCGTCCCGCTCACCGTCGTCACCGCCGCCGGACACGTCCGGCCGGGGAGGGCGGGGCTCGACACCCTCCGCGTGGAATGCCGGCTGACGGCTCCGCTCCCGGAGGACGGCCCGGTGACCGTCGGTTTCCGCGGCGCGGGCGCCGCCGTCGGTCCCGGCTGGCGGGAGATCACGGCACGCGGCGACCGTACGACGCTCACCGCGTCGGACGTGCCCGAGGAGTCGGTGTCCCGGGAACTGACCCGCTACCCCGAGGAGTTGCTGTCCTCGCCGGCCGACACCACCTCGGCGTCGCTGCGCCTGCGCCCCGGCGGGCCCGCCCTCGCCGGGGAGCGCGGCGAGGAAAAGGAGGAGGGCCGGGACGCGCCCGCCGCGTCCGTGCTGCCGCGCGGCGCCGACCGCTTCACCAGCGCCCTCGGCTCCCTGGTCGCCCGTCACGACCTCACCCCCGGCTTCGCCGCGCTCGCCCTGGCCGTCGCGCTCGGCCTCGGCGCGCTGCACGCACTGGCGCCGGGCCACGGCAAGACGCTGATGGCCGCGACGGCGGCGGCCCGCGGCGGCCGGGCCCGGCTGCGGGACGTGCTGCCGCTGGCCGCGTCGGTCACGGCCACCCACACCCTCGGCGTGGTCGCCCTCGGCCTGCTCGTCACGGCCGGTTCGGCGGCCGCCCCGTCCGTGGTGGCCTGGCTGGGCATCGCGAGCGGCGCCCTGGTCACGGCGGCGGGAGTGGCCCTCGTACGACGGGCCTGGCGCAACCGAGGACACGGGCACGAGCACGTACACGGTCATGCTCACGGGCACGCACACGGCCATGCCCACGCCCACGTCCACGGCCACTCCCCCGAACCCGGTCACTCCCCCGACGACGAACACGAACACAAACACGAGCGCGACCACGACCACGCCCACGAGCACCCCCACCCCCACGAGCACGCACACCCCCACCCCCGCCCGTCCCTCCGCGGCACCCTCTTCCTCGGTTTCGCCGGAGGACTCGTCCCCAGCCCCTCCGCGGTCGTCGTGCTGGTCGGTGCGGCGGCGCTGGGGCGGGCCTGGTTCGGGCTGCTGCTCGTCGTCGCGTACGGCGCGGGGCTCGCGGTGACGCTCACCGCGGCCGGGTTCGCCGTGTTCCGGCTGGGTGCGGGCCTGGCGGCGCGGGTCCGGCGGCCCGCGGGCCCGCTGGCCCGGGCGCTGCGGCGCGGCGCCCCGCTGGGGTCGGCGTCCGTGGTCGTGGCCCTCGGCGCCGGATTGGTGCTCAAGGGGGCGGCAACGGCACTCGGGTGAGCTACTTTCGTGAAGAAACAGGGATTTCGCCCGGATGCGAATGGGGGACGCCCGTGTCCGACGTACCGGGTCGTGAACGGCTGATCGCGGGGCGCTACCGGCTGCTGTCCCCGCTCGGCGAGGGCGGTATGGGCACGGTGTGGCGGGCCCGTGACGAGGTGCTGCACCGCGAGGTCGCCGTGAAGGAGGTGCGCGCCCCGGCGGGGCTGGCCGCGTCCGACGTGGAGCGGATGTACGCGCGGCTGGAGCGCGAGGCGTGGGCCGCCGCGCGGGTCGCGAACCGCAATGTGGTGACGGTGTACGACGTGGCGACCGAGGAGGGCCGCCCCTGGATCGTGATGGAGCTGGTGCGGGGCATCTCGCTGGCCGAGCTGCTGGAGGCGGAGGGTCCGATCGCCCCGCGGCGGGCGGCGCGCATCGGCGCGGAGGTGCTGTCCGCGCTGCGGGCCGCGCACGCGGCGGGGGTGCTGCACCGGGATGTGAAACCGGCGAACGTCCTGCTGTCGAACGACGGCCGGGTGGTGCTCACCGACTTCGGGATCGCCATGGTCGAGGGCAGTTCCGCGCTGACCATGACCGGCGAGGTCGTCGGCTCGCCGGAGTTCCTCGCCCCCGAGCGGGCGCTGGGCCGCACGCCCGGCCCGGAGTCCGACCTGTGGTCGCTGGGCGTGCTGCTGTACGCGGCGGTGGAGGGCAGTTCGCCGTTCCGGCAGGACACCCCGCTGAGCACCCTGCGGGCCATCGTCGACGAGGAGCTGCCGCCGCCGCGCCGGGCGGGCCCGCTCGGTCCGGTCATCGAGGGGCTGCTGCGCAAGGACCCGGCCGAACGGCTGTCCGCCGAGCGGGCCGAGCGGGATCTGCGGCTCGTCGACGCGGGCGGTACTCCGCGCGCCGATCACGCGGACACGGCCCCGACGACGCCGTACGCGCCGTACGCCCCGACCGTCGCCGCGGGTGCCGCGGGTGCCGCGGGGGCGGCCGCCCCGCCGCCGGGACAGGGAGGCCACTCGACCGGCCCCGCCGCGCCCACCGCCCCCGGCCGGGAGCCGCCGTCCCGCGACCGCCGGGCCGTGACCGCCCTGGTCGCGGGCGTGGCCGCGCTGGCGCTGGCGGTCGCGGGGCTGACGTACGCGCTGCTGAACCGCGAGGACCCGGGCGGCGGGAACACGGGCGCCGGCACGGACACCCCCACCGTGCAGCAGGCTTCGCCGACGCCCTCGGACGAGGAGACCGGCGGGAAGTCCCCCTCGCCCACGCCGAGTCCGAGCCCGAGTCCCCGCCCGAGCCGCAGCCCCTCCAGCACTCCGCCGCCCCAGTCGGTGACCGTGGCGGTCACCGGGGCGCGCACCGAGTACGAGGGGCCGTGTCCGCCGCCGGCCGAGGACGCGCCGCGGTTCACGGCGACGTTCACGGTGGGCCGGGTGCCGGCACAGGTCGTGTACCAGTGGGTGGACGAGGACGGCGAGCCGTTCGACGGCGGCTGGAAGACCCTGTCGTTCCCGGCGGGCGGCGGCAGCAGCGCGCAGGACCGGGTGACCGTGACGACGTACGACGACAGCGGGACGTTCGAGAACGCGATCGGGGTGGAGGTGCGTGAGCCGGTGCACACCACGTCCGGGAAGGTGGCGTTCTCGGTGACGTGTGTGACGGAGACCCCGACGGACGGGGCCTCCGCCTCACCGAGCGCGTGAGGGTCAGGCCGCGCTGCGGAACACCGGCAGATAACCGCCGGACTGACCGTTCGCGGTCGGGTGGTACGAGTCGCCGATGTTGAGCCAGTTGACGCTGTGCAGCCACGAGCTGCCGGAGCAGATCTCGTGGCCGGTGAACGTGGTGCGCACGTCACCGAAGGTGAAGCCGTGGTTCAGGGCGCGCTTCTCGATCGCGGCGTTCAGATGGTCGGAGGCCTGGTTGATGGCGGCGCGCTTGGTCTCGGACAGGCCGAGGCAGGCGGTGCCGAGCTGGTAGAAGCGGGGGTAGCCGAGGACGACGACGTGGGCCGACGGCGCCTTGGAGCGGATGGCGTCGTACACGGCGTCGAGCTTGCCGGGCAGGGTGCTGTCGACGTACGCCTTGGCGGTGTTGATGCGGCTGACGCAGGCACTGTCGGACTGCGTCACACAGGTGATCATGACGTCCGCGAAGCCGGCGTCGTTGCCGCCGACGCTGATGGACACGAGGCCGGTGCCCGTGCCGAGCGGGGTGAGCTGACCGGCGAGGACGTCGTCGGTGCGGGCGCCCGAGCAGGCGGTGAAGTGGAAGGAGGCGGGGGCGTTGGCGGCGGCCCACAGGTACGGGTACGCCTTCGTGCTGCGCTTGCAGTCGCCGCTGGAGCTGAGGTAGCTGCCCGCGCCGACGCCGGAGGAGTAGGAGTCGCCGAGCGCCACGTATCCGGTGGCGGCGGCTTCTGACGCGTGGACCGCGGTGGCTCCGGTGAGCGTCGCTACGACGCCGAGGAGTACCGAGGTCACGTATGCGACAAGTCGGGAACGTCTCATGCAACCTCCCTTTAGCAGGGTCTCTGCCTCAACCGTGGTACCAACTACGCGCATTGACGGGAAGTGTCCATGCCAAGTCTTTTTGTGTGCGTTACCGGCCGGTTCCTGATCGGTCATCACGTGGTTCCGGCGATTTTCGGACCGTCACCGATCACTTTCCGGACCGATGCACCGACGCCCCCGTGCGCTTGATTTCGCGTACATGACAGATTTGTTGATGGGTGTTCAACTCCCTTGTTCCACACCCGTAGATCACCCACGCTTTACCTCAGCCCGGAGCGGTACGCGCCGCTCCGGGCCGTGTGCGCGAGAACGCGCGCATCCCCCACACGCGCGGCGCCCCACCCGGGCGCGCGCGCCGCCTAGAGGAGGACTCCCTCGTAATGGCACACCTGCGGAGCAAGAAGGTGCGGCTCGCCGCGATAACCAGCCTGGCCACCGCCGCCCTCGTGGGCGGGCTCACCACCCTCCCCGCCCAGGCCGCCCCGGCCGTGGGCCCCGTGCTCGCGGCCGACTCCCCCACCGCGATCAAGGACAGCTACATCGTCACGCTCAAGAAGGGCGCTGGCTTCAAGGCCACGTCCAGCCAGGGCAAGAACCTCATCAAGGAGTACGGAGGCTCCGTCAAGCGGACGTTCGGCAGCGCGCTGAACGGCTACACCGCCACCCTCTCGGCGGCCGAGGCGAAGAGACTCGCCGCCGACCCGGCGGTGGCCGCGGTCGAGCAGAACCAGCGCGTCTCCATCGACGCCACCCAGACCAACGCGCCCTGGGGCCTGGACCGCATCGACCAGGCCTCGCTCCCGCTGTCCGGCACCTACACCTACCCGGACACCGCGGGCAGCGGCGTGACCGCGTACGTCATCGACACCGGCGTGCGCATCACCCACTCCCAGCTCAGCGGCCGGGCCGTCAACGGCTACGACGCCGTCGACGGCGACACCACCGCCCAGGACGGCAACGGCCACGGCACCCACGTGGCCACCACGATCGCGGGCTCCACCTACGGCGTCGCCAAGAAGGCGAGGATCGTCGCGGTGCGGGTGCTGAACAACAGCGGCTCGGGCACCACGGCGGGCGTCATCGCGGGCATCGACTGGGTGACCAGGAACCACTCCGGCCCCTCGGTCGCCAACATGTCCCTCGGCGGCGGCGTCTCCAGCACCCTGGACACCGCGGTGCGCAACTCCATCGCCAGCGGCGTCACCTACGCCGTCGCGGCGGGCAACAGCAACACCAACGCCTCCTCGTCCTCCCCGGCCCGGGTCGCCGAGGCCATCACGGTCGGCGCCACCACCAGCACCGACGCCCGCGCCAGCTACTCCAACTACGGCTCGGTGCTCGACATCTTCGCGCCCGGCTCCTCCATCACGGCGGGCTGGCACACCAGCGACACCGCGACCAACACCATCTCCGGCACCTCGATGGCGACCCCGCACGTCGCGGGCGCGGCCGCCGTCTACCTGGCCAGCCACACCTCGGCGACCCCGGCGCAGGTCGCCTCCGCGCTGACCGCCGGCGCCACCACCGGCAAGGTCACCAGCCCGGGCACCGGCTCGCCCAACCGGCTGCTGAGGCTCGTCCCCTGATGCTCCGCAAGCAGATGTGAGCCACGGTTCCCCGGGGGCGCGCGCCGCCTCCGGGGAACACCTGCGCGCTCTTGACGGCCCCCTCGGCACTGGGCCACATTGAAGCCCGGCATCCGGCGCTTCGGGGGGCAAAGTCGCCCATGCAGAACATCCGCAGCACAACCGATCCAGACCGAACTCCAGAGGCAAGAGACGGAACAGACGGAACAGGCGGGGCGGACGGAACAGAGACGGGGGACGAGGCGGGCGCGACGGACGACGCCGGGCGGACGCGGTCAGGGCCGGGGAGGGACCTGACGCCGCTGCTCGCGGGCGCCGCGACCGCCATCGGGGGGCTGGGCGCGCTGCTCGCGCTCACCGACTCGGGCTCGCCGCTGCGCGCCCCGTTCACCTTGTTCTTCCTGCTCGCGGCACCGGCCGCGGCGATCGCCGCCGCGCTCACCGGGCTGGAACCCTTCGGCCGCACCGTCGCCTCGCTGGCGGGCGCGGTCGCCGTCGACATGCTGGTGGCCCAGCTCCTGCTCGCCACCCACCACTGGTCGGCGGGCGCCGGACTGGCGGCCGTGACCGCGTTCAGCGCCCTCGTTCTCCTGTCGGCCCTCCTGCGCCGGCCGGCCCGCCGTACACCGAAGAGACAGGGCTAGTGACGTGGACATCAGCGTGTACCGCCCGGGCGAGCTGACCGCCGCCGACCGGGCGGCGTGGACCGCCCTGCAGGCCAAGGCGCATCTGCACGGGGCGCCGCAGCTCGCGAACCCCTTCCTGTCCCCCGAGTTCGCGCTCGCGGTGGGCAGGTACCGGCGCGGGGTGCGGATCGCGGTGGTCCGGGAGGGCGGCGAACCGGCCGCGTTCCTCCCGTTCCAGCGGTCCGCCGCCGGGGTCGGCCGGGCCGTCGGGCTCGGCCTCTCGGACGCGCAGGGCGTGGTGCACCGGCCCGGGTTCACCTGGGACGCCGGCCGGCTGCTGCGCGCCTGCGGGCTCGCCGTGTGGGAGTTCGACCACCTGGTGGACGGCCAGCGGCCGTTCGAGGCCGGGATCTCGGGCACCTTCCCGTCCCCGGTCATGGACGTCGACCAGGGCTACGACACCTATCTCGCCGGGCTGCGCGAGCGCTCGCCCAAGTTCACCCGGACCACGCTCGCCAAGGAGCGCAAGCTGGACCGGGACACCGGCGGGCTCCGCTATGTGCACGACGAGCGGGACCCCGCCGCGCTGCGCACCCTGATGGAGTGGAAGTCGGCGCAGTACCGCCGCACCGGCCGCAGCGACCGCTTCGCCCAGGACTGGATCACCGACCTGGTCCGCCATCTGTTCCACACCCGCACCGACCGGTTCGCCGGGAACCTCTCGGTGCTCTACGCGGACGGCCGTCCGGTCGCCGCCCACTTCGGGCTGCGCAGCGAGCGCGTTCTCGCCTGTTGGTTCCCGGCGTACGACCCGGCGTTCGCCAAGTACTCCCCGGGCCTGATCCTGCATCTGCGGATGGCCGAGGCCGCCGCGGCCGACGGCATCGCCTACCTGGATCTGGGCCGGGGCCGCAAGGAATACAAGGAATCCCTGAAGACGCGCGACATCCGGGTGTCGGAGGGGTGGGTGACCCGCCGTCACCCGGTGGCGCTGGGCCACCGGGCGCGCCGGGCCCCGGTGCGGGCGCTGCGCAACGCCGTGGTGTCCCGGCCCGAACTGTTCGAACCCGCCGACCGGCTGCTCAAACGGGTGGGAAAGATCCGCTCGGGCCGGGCAGCCATGGATAAACCGACAAAAACGTGAGACCTGGTTGCAGGTCTTGCCATAGTGGTTCAACCATCAATACCGTCGTGCATCTCACCCGCATCGGACATCACACAGCGGAACCGGGGAGGGGCTCAGGGCCGCGGTGGTGCCGGGGCGGGGCGCGGTAGGGGGGTGCCGTGGCCGGCCGGACGTGCGTGCCTGTGCGCGCGTGCGCGGGCCGGGACGTGCCGCGCAACCGGCTGCCGTTTTTCGGGTCGCCGGTGAGGTGTGCCAGTTGACAACCCCCCTTTCGAACCGGACACACAGCCGGGCCGCCCGGGGGTGGGCGGCCCACCGGACGAGAGGGATTCGGACTCATGAGCTCAGTACTGCGCCCGGCCGACCCGGGCGAGGAGCAGGCCAGGACCACCGCGTACCGGCCGGTCTCCTCTCACCTGGCCATCGCGCCACCGGTGAGCGTGGTGATCCCCGCCATGAACGAGGCGGAGAACCTGCCGTACGTCTTCAAGACCCTGCCGGCGTGGATCCACGAAGTGGTCCTGGTCGACGGCAACTCCACCGACGACACCGTCGAGGTGGCCCGCGCGCTGTGGCCCGGCGTGAAGGTCGTCCGGCAGCGCGGCAAGGGCAAGGGGGACGCCCTGATCACCGGGTTCGCCGCCTGCACCGGCGACATCATCGTGATGGTCGACGCCGACGGCTCGGCCGACGGCGGCGAGATCGTCTCGTACGTCTCCGCGCTGGTCTCCGGCGCGGACTTCGCCAAGGGTTCCCGCTTCGCCAACGGCGGCGGCACCGACGACATGACCTTCATCCGCAAGCTGGGCAACCGCGCGCTGTGCGCGGTCGTCAACCGCAAGTTCGGCGCCCGCTACACCGACCTGTGCTACGGCTACAACGCCTTCTGGCGGCACTGCCTGGACAAGATCGAGCTGGACTGCACCGGCTTCGAGGTCGAGACCCTGATGAACATCCGGGTGGTCAAGGCGGGCCTGAGGGTGCAGGAGATACCCAGCCACGAGTACCTGCGCATACACGGCACCAGCAACCTCAGCGCCGTGCGCGACGGGCTGCGGGTGCTGCGGGTGATCCTGCGGGAGCGCTCCAACCGGCGGGCGCTGCGCCGCCGTCGGCACACCTCCCCGATGCTGGACGCGGTGCGGGGAGAGGCGTCTTGAGCGCCACGCACAGCGCGCCGGACAGCACGAGGGAGAGCACGAGGGCCGAGGCAGCGGCCGGCGGCACGGACCACGGCGCCCCGGACGGACCCGCGATCTCCGTCGTCATCTGCGTGTACACCGAGGACCGCTGGGCGGACATCCTCGCGGCGGTCTCCTCGGTGCGGGAGCAGTCCCGGCCGGCGCTGGAGACCCTGCTGGTGGTCGACCACAACCAGGCGCTGCTGGACCGGCTGGCCCGGGAGTACAAGGAGGCCGGGGACGTGCGGGTGCTCGCCAACGCGGGCCCCCGCGGGCTGTCCGCGGGCCGCAACACCGGCATCGCCGCCTCGCGCGGCGAGGTGATCGCCTTCCTCGACGACGACGCCGTCGCCGAGCGGGACTGGCTGCGCCACTTCGCGGCCGGGTACGCCGATCCGCGGGTGATGGCGGTCGGCGGCCGCACCGTGCCCGTCTGGGCGTCCGGGCGCCGGCCCGCCTGGTTCCCGGAGGAGTTCGACTGGGTGGTCGGCTGCACCTACCGCGGCCTGCCGCCCGGCCGGGTACGGGTGCGCAACGTGCTCGGCGGCAACGCCTCCTTCCGCCGGACCGCGTTCGACGCGGCGGGCGGCTTCGCCACCGGCATCGGCCGCGACGGCGACAAGCGCCCGCTGGGCTGCGAGGAGACGGAGCTGTGCATCCGGCTCACCCGGGCGGTGCCGGACGCGGTGCTGCTGATCGACGACCGCGCGGTCATCCACCACCGGGTGCCCGCCGGGCGGGAGCGGTTCGGCTACTTCCGCACCCGGACGTACGCCGAGGGTCTGTCCAAGGCGCTCGTCGCCCGCAGTGTCGGCGCCGGCAAAGGGCTGGAGTCGGAGCGGCGGTACGCCACCCGGGTGCTGCCCGCCGGGGTGGCGCGCGGGCTGCGGGACGCCGTGCTGGCCCGGCCGGGCGGCGCGGGACGGGCCGGGGCGATCGTCGCCGGCGTGCTGACGGCGGCCGGCGGGTACGTCGTGGGGAGCGTGCGGGCGCGCCGGGGCGGGGCCACGTTCTGCGTGGCGCCGGTCGGGAGGGAGAGCAAATGACCGCGGACACCGGTGTGCCGATCCTGATGTACCACGCGATCGACACCGACCCCAGCGACGCCACCCGCGGCCTGTCGGTCACCCCGCGGGCGTTCACCGCCCAGATGGAGCTGATCGGCGAGCTGGGGCTCACCCCGCTGACCACCGCCGACCTCGCCGGCCGCTGGCGCGACGGCCGCCCGCTGCCGCCCCGCCCCGTCCTCGTCACCTTCGACGACGGCTACGCGGGCGTCTACCGGCACGCGCTGCCCGTGCTCGCCGAACACGGCTTCCCGGCCACGCTGTTCGTCTCCACCGGCTGGATCCGGGGTCCCTACGACACCGGGGGCGCCCTGGACACCATGCTCGACTGGGACCAGGTGCGCGAACTGGCCGGCACGGGCGTGGAGATAGGGGGCCACAGCCACAGCCATCCGCAGCTCGACCAGCTCGGCGACGACGCCCTGCGGCTGGAGCTGACCCGCTGCCGTGACCTGGTCGCCGACGAGCTGGGCGCGCTGCCGGTGTCGTTCGCCTACCCGTACGGCTACTCCGACCGCCGGGTGCGCCGGCAGGTGCGGGCCACCGGGTTCGCGCAGGCGCTCGCCGTCGGCAACGAGCTGGCCCGGCGCCGCCAGGGGCCGTACGCGCTGCGCCGGGTCACCGTGCGCCGCGGCACCGGCATCGAGGAGTTCGGGCGGCTGGTCGAGGGCCGCGCGATCGGCCGTACGTTCGCCACCGACCGTGCCCTGACCAAGGGGTACGCCCTGGTCCGCAGAGCCCGACAGGTCCGCCGGAAGGCCATCCGTACCCGTGTCTGACACGACCACCGCAGCGCAGGCCGGCCCCGACGCCCGACCGGAGCGGCCGGCGCCCGGACGGGCCGGCCGCAGCCAGCTGCTGCGCAACGCCTACGCGCTGATGCTCAACACCGGGATCTCCGCGGTGCTGGGCCTCGGCTTCTGGCTGGCGGCGGCCCGCTACTACACCGAGTCGGCGGTCGGCCAGGGCTCCGCCGCGATCGCCGCGATGAAACTGCTCGCGGGGCTGACCGCGGTGACCCTGACCGGCGCGCTGGCCCGGTTCATCCCGGTCGCCGGGCGCTCCACGGGGCGGCTCATCGCCGGGACGTACGCGGGCAGTTCGCTGGTGGTGGCGCTGGCGGCCGGGGCGTTCTGGCTGACGCTGGACCTGTGGGGGCCGTCGTACGCCTTCCTGGCCGGGCCGGTGGGCGGGCTGGGTTTCGTGGTCGCGGTGGTCGCCTGGAATCTGCTCACCCTGCAGGACGGGGTGCTGACCGGGCTGCGCAGCGCGCTGTGGGTGCCGGTCGGCAACACCGCGTTCTCCGCGGTGAAGCTGGGGCTGCTGGTCGCCTGCGCGGCGACCGTGCCGGCCACCGGGGTGTTCGTGTCGTGGGTGGCGGCGATCGCCGTCTCCGTGCTGCCGCTGGGCTGGCTGGTGTTCCGGCGGCTGGTGCCGCGGCACGTGCGGGCGACCGGGAACCGGTCGGCGCCGCCGTCCCCGCGGGAGGTCGGCCGGTTCCTGGCCGGCGACTGCACCGGCTCGCTGTTCTCGCTCGCGGCGGTCTATCTCGTCCCGGTCATCGTGGCCGCGCAGGTCGGCTCCGAGGACAACGCGTACTTCTACGTCACCGCCACCATCGGCGGCACGGTCAACCTGCTCGCCATCAACATGGGGGCCTCGCTGACCGTCGAGGGCTCGCACGCGCCGGGCCGGCTGGCCGCCGACACGCGCGCGGCGCTGCGCCGGATGGCGAAGATCATGCTGCCGGTGTGCGCGGTGCTGTTCCTCGGCGCGCCGTGGATCCTCGGGGTGTTCGGCGCGGGCTACGCGGACGCCGCCACGCCGCTGCTTCGCTGGTTCGCGGTGGGCGCGCTGCTGCGGGTGGTGATCGAGACGTACTTCGCGGTGCTGCGCGCGCAGAGCCGTACCGCCGGGCTCGCCTGGCTCCAGGGCCTGCTCTGCGCCCTGGTGCTCGGTCTGACGCTGCTGCTGCTCCCGCGGATGGGGCTGACCGGCGCGGGCGTCGCCGAGATCGCCAGCCTCGCGGTGATCGTGGCGATCGCCGCGCCGAAGCTGTACCGGACCGTGCGGGCGGTGCCGCCGCCCGGTGCCGTACCCCCGGAGGAGGAGGCCGCGGACGGGACGGCGGCCGGTGCGGGCGCGCGTGAGGCGCCCGCCGGATCCGCGGGCCGCCGGCGCCGTCCGGGCTGGGCGCTCGACACGGACACGCTCATGCTCGGCGTGCGGGTCGACGTCGACCATCCGGAGCGCCGCCCGGACGTGCGTCCCGGGCCGGGCACACCGCCCGCGGGCATACCGGTAGCGGACATGCCGGTCGCGGACATGCCGGTCAGGGACGCGGGGGTTGCGGACCCGGGGGCGGGCGCGCCGTTCGAACGGGACGCCGAGCGCCCGGTGGAGGAAGGGGGAGCGTCCGAGCCCGTGCGGGTCGCCCGAGAGCCGGCTGCGACGCCGGAGGTGCCGCCGCCGTCCTGGCGGGAGCGGCTGATGCCCACCCGTCTCGGGGTGGTCCTCGGCTGTCTGCTGATCGCCGCGCTGCTGCTGTACTGGGTGCCCGCCGCCCGCCTCGGCGAGGCCGACCTGGACCGGATGGGCGGGCTGGGGCTGGTCTCGGTGCTGCCCGCCGCGACGCTGGCCGGTGCCGGGCTGCTCGTGGTGGTGTTCGCGTCGCTGCTCCGGCCGGCCCGCGAGCACCGGACGCTGCTGCTGGTGACACTGCTGGCCACGGTGGTGTCCCTGCACGCGCTGCCCGCCGTGATCGAGACCGAGCCGCGGTTCGCGACCGCCTGGCAGCACCTGGGGTTCCTCGACCACATCGAGCGGACCGGGACGGCCGTACCGGACCTGGACGCGCGCGGGAGCTGGCCGGGGTTCTTCGCGGCGGCCGCCTTCGTCGCCCAGGCCTGCGGCGTCGACGACTTCACCGAGGTCATCCGCTGGTGGCCGACGCTGATCCAGCTGGCGTATCTGGCGCCGGTGTTCCTCCTGACCCGCTCGCTGCGGGCGGGCTGGCGGGCCCGGTGGGCCGGTGTGTGGATCTTCGCGCTGAGCGGCTGGGTGGGCCAGGACTACTTCTCGCCGCAGGGCTTCACCTATCTGCTCTACCTGGTCTTCGTGGCGGTCCTGCTGGTCTGGTTCCGCGCCCCGCGGGTGATCTGGACGCGGCTGCGGCCCGGCGAGGCGGAGGCCGAGCCGGTGAACCGGCGGCAGCGGGCGGTGCTGCTGCTGGTGGTGACCGGTCTGTTCCTGGCGAGCGTGCCGGCCCATCAGCTCACGCCGTTCGTGATGCTGGGCGTGGTGACCGTGCTGGTCCTCGTCGGGCGCTGCGAACTGCGCGGGCTGCCGCTGCTGTGCGGGGTGGCGGTGGTGTCGTGGATCGGCTTCATGGCGGAGCCGTACTGGTCGGGGCACTTCGACGAGTTGTTCGGCGGGATCGGCGGGGTCGGGGGCAATGTCTCCTCGTCGGTGTCCGGCCGGATCGAGGGCGGCAGCTCCACCCACAAGCTGGTGCTGTACACGCGGGTGGCGCTGGCCGGCGGGGTGCTCGCGTTCGCCTGCTGGGGCTGGTGGCGGCGGCGCCGGGCCGGGTACCGCGAACGGTCCCTGCTCGTCCTCGCCTTCGTGCCGTTCCTCGGTTTCGGCATGCAGTCCTACGGCGGCGAGATGGCGCTGCGCGTCTTCCTGTTCGCCCTGCCCGGCGCGGCCCTGCTCGCCGCCCTGGCGCTGTTCCCGCGCACCGGGGTCACCGCGACGGAGCGCGGCCGGGACCGGGCGAGCCTGGCCGTGCCGGCCACCCTGCTGGCCGGCCTGGTCCTCATGGGCGGCTTCCTGGTGGCCCGCTGGGGCAACGAGCCGTTCGAGCGGATCCGGTCCGGCGAGGTCGCCGCCATGGAGTACGTGTACGCGCACGACGATCCGAGTGTGCGGCTGCTGTGGCTGAGCAACGACACCGTCGAGAACGTGACTCCGGCGATGCCGTGGGGCGCGCGGGACATGGAGAAGGTGGAGTATCTGCCCACTCTCGCGCCGGCCGACCCGGTGCTGGTGTCGGGGCTGGTGAAGGCGCTCAAGGACGCGGGCCCGAACGCGTACCTGATGGTCAACCGCAGTCAGGTCACCTACCTGGTGATGGACGCCGGCTACGCCCCCACGTGGGAGTCGCGGCTGATCCGGAACCTGGACCGGCGGCCCGAGCTGCGCACGGTGCTCGCCAACGACGACGTCACGATGTACGCGCTGCGCGAGCGGCCCGCGGGCGAGGTCCCGGAGCCTGATCCCGGCCCGGCCGGTCCACGGGTGACCTGGACGCCGTGGTCGGTGGTCGGCGCGCTCGCGGCGGCGGCGCTGCTGGTGCTGCTGGCGGCCCGGGAGGTGGTCCGGGTCGCGGCCCGGCCGGGGGTGCGGCAGCTGCGCGCGCTGCAGAGCGGTTTCTGGTTCTCGCTGCCGCTGCTGGCGGTGCTGCTGGCCTCGCTGGCGCAGCGGTTTCTGACGCTCGAGTGAGGGGGCGGGGCGTCAGCGCGTCAGCCAGGTGACCTCGTAGGCCTGGAGGTGGACGGTGCGGCCGTCGACCTTCGCGGTCAGGGCCCGGTCGCGGGTGTTGACGACGAGGGCGGTGCGGTCGGTGGCGAGGACGCGGACGTCGTCGCGGGAGACGGGGACGCTGTCGTAGCGCGTGCCCGGCGGGAACGCGGCGGCGAACCGGGAGACGAGGCCGTACATCGGCAGCTCGCCGCCGCCGTCCGGGCGGCCGGTCGGGGTCCACAGGCAGCCGGGGCACTCGGGTCCCTTCTCGGCCTGCGGGTTCCAGTAGAAGCCGGAGGTGGCGCCGCCCTCCGCCATGGCGATCATCCCGGCGGCCTGGACGGCGACCCGGTGCGTCTCGGACCAGCCGTGGCGGTGGTCGTCGCCGTCGGCGGGCTCGACGTAGTACTCGGCCCACCACAGCGGCAGGTCGCCGCCGGTCTGCCGGCGCACCCACTCCCCCACCGCGGTGAACTTGCCGGTGGCGGTGAACTCGTCGGGCAGCAGTTCGTCGTCGCGGGTGTAGCTGGAGCCGTCGACCACGACGAAGTCGGCGCCCGCCTTGTGCCGGTTCCAGTAGGCGAAGGCGTCCAGCACCCGCTGGTCCAGGGCGCCCCAGGGGCCGTTCAGGGCGGCCGAGGCGTGCTCGTCGCGCGGGTCGAGGCTGTCCATGACCAGGTAGGGGCCGCCGACCATGATGTCCTCGTCGACGTCCTTGAGCGCCCGGTACACGAGGTTGTACATCCGGGTGTAGCCCTCGTGGTCCCAGCGGTGCCCGGCGTCGTTCCAGAAGCCCTTGAACTCGTTCCAGACGATGAAGTGCCGTACGTCCGGGTAGCGCTTGGCGACGGTCGCGGCGAGGGCGGCGAAGTCGTCGTAGTGCCCGGGGTCGGGCGCGGTCTCCAGGGCGGCCTGGCTCCAGTCCGTCTCGCCGGCCCCGGCCTCGCCGCCCTTCATCCAGTCCGGGGCGCAGCACAGGGTGATGACCGGGGTGGCGCCGGAGGCGCGCATGAAGTCGACCCGCGCGTCGAGGGCCGCGAAGTCGTAACGCCCCGGCACCGGTTCGGGGTTGTCGGCGCCCCAGCCCATGATGTGCTGGTTCTGCGGCAGCCCGGCGTCCTTCAGCCGGTCCTCGACGCGGGCGACGGCGCGCGGGCTGCCCTCGTCGGCGCTGAACTGAGTGTGCGTGAAGCCCCAGCCGACGTCGGGGCGCGGCCGGCCGGGCGGGGTGGCGGGCGTGCCGTGCACCTTGTCGCCGTCGGGTGAGGTGCCCTCCGTGGCGGGGCCGCCGCCGGGCAGCGCGCCGACCAGGGTCACCAGCAGGGCCACGACGGCCGCCGACACGCCGAGCAGCGCGGCCAGCCGCCACCGCCGGACCCCCGCATCCCACCCGTGTCGTCCCATCGAGGGCAACAGTAACGGCGGAGACGGGCGCCGGGGCAGAGGTCGCCGTAAAGCACCGAAGGGGCGCGTAAGGGGCAGTACGAGACGAGAGGCGCGCGCCCGGCACCGGGGCGCGTACGCCGACACTCCGGGCGCGCGGCGACACTCCGCGCGCACCTCGGAAACCGGGTGCACGAGGCGGCCGGGTGCCCGATCATGGCGGCATGTCCGCGAACCCACACGACGCACTGCCGATCCGGCTCACCGTCGACGACAGCGACTCGCCGTCCGATGTCGTCGACGCGCTGTTCCTCGGCCGTTTCGCGACGGGCGAGCAGCCCTACTCGCACGCCGCGAACATCGACCGCGTCCGCTCCGGGGCGACCCTGCTGCCGCCGGACGCGCGCGTGCTGCGGGTGGCCCGCGACGACGACCGCAGCGCCACCCTCGCCGAGGGCGACGGCTGGACGGTGCTGGTCTCCCGCTGGAACCGGGGCGCCGACGTCACCGTGACGGCGACCACGGCCGACCTGGCGAAGAAGGTCCTCGACCAGGCCACGGACGGCGCGGCGGACGAGCCCGAGCCGCAGCCGGAGAACGTCACGATGGGCTTCTGGTACGTCTCGCCGAGGCGCGGCCCGCACCGGACGACCCGGCAGATCTCGGCGGGCACGTGGGACGAGGTGCGGGGCAACTACACGGCGCCGGTCGCGGAGGCGATGGACCGCCTGATGAAGACGACGCCGGAGGACATCGCGGGCCGTCTGCTGCTGCTGCACGGTCCGCCCGGCACCGGCAAGACCTCGGCGCTGCGCACCCTGGCCCGCTCCTGGCGGGACTGGTGCCAGGTGGACTGCGTGCTGGACCCGGAGCGGCTCTTCAGCGACGTGGGCTATCTGATGGACATCGCGATCGGCGAGGAGGACGCGGCGGGCAAGGGCCGCTGGCGGCTGCTGCTGCTGGAGGACTGCGACGAGCTGATCCGCGGCGAGGCCAAGCACACGGCGGGCCAGGCCCTGTCGCGGCTGCTGAACCTGACGGACGGCCTGCTGGGCCAGGGCCGCAACGTCCTGGTCGGCGTCACGACCAACGAGGACCTGGAGCGGCTGCACCCGGCCGTCGTGCGCCCCGGCCGCTGTCTGGCCCGCATCGAGGTGGGGCGGCTGACCCGGGCCGAGGCGGTGAACTGGCTGGGCACCGAGGAGGGGGTCGGCCGGGACGGGGCGACGCTGGCCGAGCTGTACGCGCTGCGCCGGGGCACGTCCCCGGCGTCGCTGCCGGAGCCGCGGGGCGGGACGGAGGCGGGGCTCTACCTGTGATGCTTTGATGGGGTTATGCCTGTGCACGTCGGCACGTCGGGATGGCAGTACAAGGACTGGAAGGGCGTCCTGTACCCGCCGGAGGTGCCCACGCGGCGCTGGCTGGAGGAGTACACGCGGTGGTTCGCCACCGTCGAGATCAACAACGCGTTCTACCGGCTGCCGTCCCGTGAGACGTTCGAGGCGTGGCGGGAGCGGGTGCCGGACGACTTCGTTGTCGCGGTCAAGGCCAGCCGGTATCTGACCCACATCAAGCGGCTGAAGGACCCCGGGGAGCCGGTGGAGCGGCTGATGACCCACGCGGCCGGTCTGGCCGGCCGGCTGGGCCCGGTGCTGCTCCAGCTGCCGCCGACGCTGCGCGCGGACGCCGCCCTGCTGGACGCGTGCCTGGGCTGCTTCCCGCCGTCGGTCCGGGTGGCCGTCGAGCCGCGGCACGAGTCGTGGTGGACGCCGGAGATCCGCGACGTGCTGACGTCCCGGGGCGCCGCCCTGTGCTGGGCGGATGTGCTGTCCCGCCCGGTCACCCCGCTGTGGCGCACGGCCGGCTGGGGTTACGTCCGCTTCCACCAGGGCCGCGCCCGGCCCTGGCCGCGCTACGGCCGCCAGTCCCTGGAGACCTGGCTGCGCCGTATCGCGGAGGCGTTCGACGACGGCGACGACGTGTACGCGTACTTCAACAACGACCCCGGCGCGGCGGCGGTGGCGGACGCGGCGGCGTTCGGCCGGCTGGCCGTGGCGCGGGGCCGCACGGTGACGCGGACACCGGCGGGGCTGGCGGGTGCGCCCGGCCGGTGACCCGCGGCGCTCACCGCTCCCCGGTGCTCACTCCCCGTACGCCGCCCGCAGCGCCTCCCGTACGGCCGTCAGGGCCGCCTCCCGGCCGGTGCCCAGGCGGTGGGCGCGCTCGGCGTACGACCGGGCCGCCGCGGCCAGCTCGCGTTCCGCCGCCGCGCCGGCCGCGGCGACGAACGTGCCGTTGCGGCCGCGGGTCTCGATCACGCCGTCCGTCTCCAGGGCCCGGTACGCCTTGGCGACGGTGTTCGCGGCCAGGCCCAGCGACTCGGCCAGGCCGCGCACGGTGGGCAGCCGGTAGCCCACCGGCAGCTCGCCCGACCGGGCCTGCGCGGAGATCTGCGCGCGCACCTGCTCGTAGGGCGGTACGGCGCCCTCATCGATGTGGATCTTCAAGGTCACGGGCCGATTGTCCCGCAGCCCCCGGAAAATGGGAGGCACCCGGCCCCGCCCCTTGCGTAACGTGCGCCGACATGACCGTGATCGTGCGCGAGCTGCGTCCCGGGGCCCGGGCCGACGCCGAGGGTTTCGCCGGCGTGCGGCGCCGGGCGCTGCCGTTCATGCCGACCACGCCCGAGTCCGTGCTGCACGACCTCGCCCACAGCCATCCCGGCGCCCGTCACCGGCAGCTGGTGGCCGAGGAGGACGGCGAGATCGTCGGCACCGCCCAGGTGGGACTCGCCCACGACAGCCCGGAGCCCGGCCAGGGGTATCTGAACGTGTACGTCGATCCGGAGCGGACCCGGCGCGGCGCCGGTTCCCTGCTGGTGCGCACCGGCGAGGAGTACCTGGCGGCGCAGGGCGCGGCCCGGCTGTTCGCGTGGGTGCTGGACGAGCCCGCGCACCGCGCCTTCGCCGAGCGCCACGGCTACCGTCCGAGCCGTTCCGCGCACTTCCTGCGCCTGGACCTGGCGAACGCCGCCCTGCCGCCGCCGCAGAGCCCGCCGCCGGGGGTCGAGGTGCGCTCGGCGGCCGCCTTCGCGGACGACCCGCGCCCCCTGTTCGAGCTGGACGCGGAGGTCACGGCGGACGAACCCGGTGACGTCGGCGCCGAGTTCACCGACTACGAGGCCTGGCTCGCACAGACCTGGCAGCACCCCCTGCTCGACCGGGAACTGACCGCGGTGGTGGTCGCCGACGGCCGCCCGGTGGCGTTCAGCGCGGCCCACACGGACCGCGCGCACCGCCGCTACGGTTCCGCGATGACCGGCACCGCCCGCGCCTTCCGCGGCCGGGGCCTGGCGAAACTCGCCAAGAACGCCTCCCTGCACCGGGCCCGCGCCGCGGGGTACACGGAGGCGTTCACCGGCAACGACACCGGCAACGGCCCGATGCTCGCGATCAACGCGTGGTTCGGGTACGAGATCTGCGCGACGGAGGTGCGTCATGTCCGGGACCTCGGCTGATCGGGGACGTGGGTCCGAGCGGGTGGAGGTGGTGCTGGTCAAGGCGGGCCGGACGAAGATCCGTTACGCCGCCGAGCTGCTCGCCGACGACGGTGCCCGGATCGCCGTGCGGGCCGCCTGGGCGGGCGACGGCGTGCGGGACTTCGGCTTCGTGCGCTTCGAGCCGGGCGATGTCTTCACCGAGTACTACTGGCGGGACCGCTGGTACTCCGTGAAGGAGGTCCGCGCGGCCGGCGGCGCCCTGAAGGGCTGGTACTGCGACATCACCCGCCCCGCGGTCCGCACGGGCGCCGAACTCGTCGTGGAGGACCTGGACCTCGACCTGTGGCGCTCGGCCGACGGCTCGGACGTACGCCGTCTCGACGAGGACGAGTTCGCCGAGAGCGGCCTCGCACAGCGCGATCCGGGGGCGGCGCGCGCCGCCGTGGCCGCCCTCGACGAGCTGGAGGCCCTGGCCCGGGCGGCGGGCGGCCTGGAGTCCCTGCTGGCCTGAAACCGCCTGCCGGAACCGGTCACCCGGTGTGCGCAGGCGATCACACGGGTTTGCCGTGGCCCCAATGGTGACACCCGCCACTGACAACCGAATCGTGACAGCCGCCACTGACACCCCTGGCGGCGATGAGGAAGTCTCGGTGAACGGGTCTACCTCCGTGACAGCGCGGAGCTCGGTGGCCCACGAGGAGGCAGTCATGCGCCGTGTGATGCACAAGCCCCTGAAGAAGTCCGACGCGCGCCGCATCCGCGAGGAGGCCGCCGAGGAGCGTCCCGCCGGCCGCCCGGAGGTGCGCAAGGACATCGCCCGCACCTGGTGGCCGGAAGGGTGAGCCAGGCGGCTAAGCCGGGCGGTGCAGAAGCTTGCGGTAGTGGATCCGGTCGTACGGCCCGTCGACGCGCCGCTCCACGACCTCGTAACCGTACTTCGGGTAGATCTTCTGGTTCTCCCACATCATCGCGTTCGTGTAGAGCCTGATCTCGGGCAGGCCGAGCACGCGCGCGTGTGCGTCGGCGAACCGCAGCAGCCGCCGCCCCACGCCCCGGCCGTGGGCGTCCGGGTGGACGGCGATGCTGTCGAGGAACAGATGGTCCTCGTACGCGTCCAGGACGACGAGTCCGGTCACCGGGTCCCCGGTGACGAACACCCGCCCCGCGGCCACGTCCGCCGCGTGGTCCGCCTCCATGGGCTGCGGCACGACGCCGATGCGGGCGATGTAGGGGCGGTACGCCGCGTCGGTCACCGACCTCACGGCGGGTATGTCGGCGGTCACCGCCGCCCTGATCTCTTCGTGGCAGCTGTCGTTCACGCTCCGGACGGTAGCTTCCTGAGCGCAGTCTCAGCACGTCCTTAACGGCAGCATAAGGATCTCCGCCGGCCGCCTCCGGCAGGCGATTTCGCGGTTCTCCGGGGCTAGCTTCTGATCACCCCACGGGATCCCACGGACCCGACGGAAGCACTCGCCCCGACCGCCCCAGGAGTTCCGCCATGCCCCAGCGCCGCCGCCGCACGGCCGCCGTCACCGCCGCCGCCCTCGGCCTCGGCCCGCTCGCCCTGACCACGCTGTCCGCCGCGCCCGCGGCCGCGCACGGCACGATGGGCGACCCGGTCAGCCGGGTCGCGCAGTGTTACGCCGAGGGACCGGAGAGCCCGTCGTCGGACGCGTGCAAGGCGGCGGTCGCGGCGGGCGGCACCCAGGCGCTGTACGACTGGAACGGCATCCGCATCGGCGACGCCGCCGGGCGGCACCGCGAGCTGATCCCGGACGGCAAGCTGTGCAGCGCGAACAACGAGCAGTTCAAGGGGCTCGACCTGGCCCGCGCCGACTGGCCGGCGACCGGGGTGCGCAGCGGCTCGTACACCTTCAAGTACCGGGTGACGGCCCCGCACAAGGGCACCTTCACGGTGTATCTGACCAAGCCGGGGTACGACCCGGCCCAGCCGCTGGCCTGGGACGACCTGGACCTGGCCAACCCGGTGGCGACGGCCGTCGACCCGGCCGCGGCGGGCGGCTTCTACACCTTCACCGGCACGCTCCCCGAGCGCTCCGGCACGCACGTGCTGTACGCGGTGTGGCAGCGCTCGGACAGCCCGGAGGCGTTCTACTCCTGCTCCGACGTCACCTTCGGCGGCGGCGCGGCGGCTGACGGCGGTACGACGGAGAGCGCCGCCCCGGCCCCGTCCGCGTCCGCGCCCACCCAGGAGCAGATCGAGGCGGGCGCCGGCCAGTCGACCGTCGAGAACCACGGGCACGGCGACGACGACCACCGGACGACGGCGGAGCCCGCCGCCGCGGAACCGGCCGCCGGGGAGCCGGCCGCCGCCGAGCCCGCCGCGGAGCCCGCCGCCGGGGAGCCGGCCGGTGAGGCGCCGGCCAACCAGCCGAAGGCGGCGGGCGCCTCCGGGAACCTCGCCGAGACCGGCGGCGACAGCGGTACGGCCTACGTCGCCGTCGGTGGCGCCGCCGCGCTGGCGCTGGGCGCGGCGGCCCTGTTCGCCTCGGTGCGCCGCAAGGCGGACACCGGCGGCCGGCACGGCCGCTGAGGCGACGCGTGACTCCGGGGTCCGACCGGCGGCTCAGGCCGGTCGGACCCCGGCGGCGTCAGCTGAACGCGGCGGCGCAGGTGGTGGGCCGGGCGTGCGCCGGATCGAGGGCGCCGGCCACCGCGTGGAAGGCGATCCGGTCGAACAGCCCGATGGCCAGGTGCTCGGAGAAGTCGGCCGGGCAGAGGTCCTGGAGCAGCACGTTGCGCACGTTCGGCCCGTCGAGGAACCCGCTGCGGTACGGCGTGACGACCTGCTCGTACTTGGTCGCGAGCACGGTGTAGCGGACGCCGGGCACGGTGTCGCCGCCCGCGTTGAGCCTGGTGAGGAAGGCGGATCCGGCGATCTGGTCGGCGAGCGCCGGGGTGGCGGTGGAGAGCAGGTCCTCGGCGCCGGGGAAGTAGGGCAGCAGCTGGGTGAGTCCGGCGAGGGTGGTGCCGTGGTTGTCGGGCGCGATGCCGACGAGCGCGTTCACCTCGGCGGCGCCGCCGAGGAACGTGAGGTAGTGACGGGGCATCATGCCGCCCTGCGAGTGGCCGACCAGGTCGACCTCGGCGGCGCCGGTCGCGCCGAGCACCTTGTCGACGAACGCGTCCAGCTCCTGCGCGGACTTCTCGATGGGGCCGAGCCCGTGGAAGAAGGGGACGCCGGGCAGCCGGCCGTAGTCGAGGGAGAAGACGCAGTAGCCGCGCTTGACCAGGTAGGGGGCGAGGCCCAGCCAGTTGTCGACGGAGTTGCCGAAAGTCCCGTGGACCAGCACGACGGGGCGGGGGTGGGCGGCGGAGGGCTTGCAGCCGTAGTCGTTCCAGCCCCGGCTCGGGGCATCGGTGGCGTGGGCGGTGGCGGCGGGGACGAGGACGGCCGCGGCGGCCAGCAGCAGGGCGGCCGCGGATCTGCGTATTCGGCTCCAGGGCAGCATCGGGTGATCTCCTGACGGCTCGTGGGGAAGGAGAGTGCGTCTGCCTTGCGCCCGGTGATCCGGATCACGGGATGCTGTTTCTTCCGTCAAGTTACGGACGGGTAGCCCCAAGGGGAAGGTACGCGACGGCAAAAACCGACAGCGCTGGTCGACGGCCGATCAGTACGCCGTCGGCCCGCTGACGCCGGTACGGGCCACGACCACCCCGCGGTCGGCGGCGCGGAAGGACCGGACGTCCAGCTCCGCGCGCAGCGCCGCCTGTTCGGCCGGTCCGGTGTTGCGGTCGCCCACGGAGACCCCCGGGGTGGCCGCGATACGGAAGCCGGTGGCGCGCAGGAAGGCGGCGCCCGGGGCCCAGCCGGGTGCGAGCGTCGCCGTGATACGGCGTACGTCCGGCGCGGCGGACAGCAGGGACGCGGCGACGGCGCCGCCGATGCCGCGCCGGCGCCACCGGGGGGCGAGCAGACAGCAGCCGACCGCGCAGGTCTCCGGGTCCGGGTGGCCGAGGACGGCGTCGACGAGCCCGATCACCTCGCCCCCCGCCTCGATGAGCAGCAGCCGCTTCTGCTCGGGGGCGCAGCCCGGCGGCAGCGCGTAGTACATGCTCTGGACGTCGCCCGGCCCGGACGGCTGTCCGGTGGCGGCGACGAACCAGTCCTCGCAGGCGGCGAAGAGGTCCAGCACGGCCTGCTCGTCCTCGGGGGTGAACGCGCGCAGATCGATCTTCAGAGCCACCCGGTCAATCTACGCCGCCAGTCTTCCCGGCATCACCGCGCGCGGCCCGAACTTGGCCCGTGCGCGGTCGGCGACCTCCTCGATACGGCGGATCCGTTCGTCCGCGGGGTCGAAGGTGAGCTGGTGGGAGGCCTGTTCGGCGGGGATCAGGCCCTCGGCGCGCAGGGCGATCGCGCGGACCCGGGCGCGCTGGAGGCCGAGGGCGTCGTACATGCCGTAGACCGCCCTCGCCAGCGCCGCGGAGTGGGCGGTCGGTTCGGCGAGGGTGCGGGAGCGGGTGGTGGCGGACCGGTCGGCGTAGCGCACGGTGAGGGTGAGGGTGCGGCAGACCTTGTCCACGGCCCGCAGCCGGGCACCGATCTCCTCGGCGGCCGACAGCAGGGCGCGGCGGTGGCGTTCGGGGTCCAGTTCGTCGCGGTCGAAGGGGCGTTCCGTGGCGAGGATGGGGGTCCCCCCTGCTCGAGCGCAGCCGAGAGCTTGGGGGAGGGAGACGGCGTTGGGCACGACCCGGCCGCGGTCGATGCCGTTCGCCTTCTCGTGCAGTTCGCGGCCCGCCTTCGCGCCGACCAGGCGCTGGAGCGTGGACAGCGGCGCGGCGGCGACCCGGCCGAGGGTGTCGAGGCCGTAGTCGCACAGGGTGCGGGCGGTCGCGGCGCCCACGCCGGGGAGTACGGCGACGGGCCGGTCGGCGAGGAACTCGGCCACCGCGTCCTCGGGGACCGCGCAGGTCACGCCGGGCCGGGCGGAGCGCAGCGCGATCCGGGCCAGCATCGGGCCCGGCCCGGCGCCGATCGCGCAGTCGACGCCGAAGTGGGCGAGGGCGCGGACCCGGATCACGGAGGCCAGTTCGAGGGCGTCGCGCCCGAAGTAGCGTTCGGCGCCGCCGAGATCGGCGAGCGCCCCGTCGGGTGGCAGGGCCTCGACGACCGGCGTGAACTCCTCCAGCAGCCCGAGCAGCCCCGGCAGGGCCGTCTCGTACATCGGCGGCAGCTGGAAACGGACGCAGAGAATCGTCATCCCGCACTCCCCGGACTCTGGTGCCACAACTTCCTTACCTGTGAACGTGTCTGTGCGGGCTCCTCGCCCGCGGGCCGCAGATCCGCCCAGGGGTGCATCTCGTACCCGGTGGGCATGCGGATGGTTCGCGACCGGTGGTCGTCCATGCGGTCCGGCGCGGCGGAGCCGGCCGGGGCGGGCAACCCGTCGGAACCGGCGAGCCGCCTCCGCGCGGGCCCCCGGCCGTCACCGGACGCGGAACCGTCACCGGACGCGGAACCTTCGCCGGACGCCGGGCCGGGGCCGGGCGCGGAGCCGTCGCCGGGCGCCGGGCCGGGGCCGGGTGCGCCGGCGAGCCGGGCGGCGACCCCCTCCAGTCCTTCCTCCCGGCGCGCCTCGACCAGTTCGGCGAGGTTCCAGACGGCGGCGCCGACCACGCTGAGGCTGCGCGGGCCGCGCCGCTGGACCACGCCGCGCACCAGCAGCAGCCAGGAGTGGAAGACGGTGTGGGCGCAGGCGTCGTGGGAGTCGTCGAAGAAGGCGAGGTCGACCAGGCCGGTGCCGTCGTCCAGGGTGGTGAAGACGACCCGCCTGCCGGACCGGATCGGCGGGGTCTGGGTGGCCGCCTTGGCGCCCGCGACCAGCACGGTCTCCCCGTGCCGGGCATCGCGCAGCCGGCGCGCGGGGACGACGCCCAGCTCGTCGAGGAACTCGCGGTAGTCGTCCATCAGGTTGCGTGAGGCGTCCATGGAGAGCACGCCCAGCTCGGCGCTCAGCCGCTCCTCCGCGGAGAGGTCGGGCAGCCCGGCGGGGGCGGTCTTCCGGCCGCCGGGCAGGGGCAGTTGCCCTCCGCCGCCGCCCATGCCCCGGGTGCCCCGGTGCAGTTCGGTCAGGTGCAGTTGCAGGTCGCGGCGGTTGGCGCCGAACGCGTCGAGCGCGCCGACCTGGGCGAGCCGCTGGGCGAGCGGGCGGCTGGGCCGGGCCCGTTCCCAGAAGTCGAGCAGGGAGGAGTAGGGCTGCCCGTCCTCGATCCGCCGCGCCTCGGCCTCGCTGATGTTGTGGACGTCGGAGAGGGCGAGCCGCAGCCCCCACACCTCCGATGATTCAGACACCAGTTCGATCCTGTGTGCGACCCCCGACTTGTTCACGTCCAGCGGCAGGATCGGCACCCCGCGCCGCCGCGCGTCCGCCAGCAGCAGCCGCTTCGGGTACATACCGGGGTCGTGGGTGAGCAGCCCGGCGTAGAAGGCGGCCGGATGATGGGCCTTCAGCCAGGCCGACTGGTACGTCGGCACGGCGAACGCGACCGCGTGCGCCTTGCAGAAGCCGTACGACCCGAAGGCCTCGACGATCTCCCAGGTGCGCCGAATCGTTTCCGCGTCGTAGCCGCGCGCCGCCGCGTGCTGGGCGAACCACACCTTGATCCGCCCCTGCGACTCCGGGTCGGACAGCCCCCGGCGCACCCGGTCGGCCTCGCCGCGCCCGCAGCCGGTCATGATGTCGATGATGTCGATGACCTGCTCGTGGAAGACGACGACCCCGTACGTCTCCCTCAGCGGCTCCTCCAGATCCGGGTGCGGGTAGCGCACCGGCGCCCGCCCGTGCCGCGCCTCGATGAACGGCCGCACCATGTCGGCGGCGACCGGGCCCGGCCGGAACAGGGAGATGTCGACGACCAGGTCGTGGAACGTGGCCGGCTGGAGCCGCCCCACCAGGTCCCGCTGGCCCGGCGACTCGATCTGGAAGCAGCCCAGGGTCTCGGTGGAGCGGATCAGGGCGTACGTCGCCGGGTCGCCCGGCGGCAGCGCGTCCAGGTCGACCTCGGTGCCCGTCACGCGCTTCACCTCGGCGACCGCGTGCGCCATCGCCGACTGCATCCGCACGCCCAGCACGTCCAGTTTGAGCAGTCCCAGGTCCTCCACGTCGTCCTTGTCGAACTGCGCCATCGGGAAGCCCTCGCCGCTGGTCGGCATCACGGGCGTCCGGGAGAGCAGGGAGGCGTCGGAGAGCAGTACGCCGCAGGGGTGCATGGCGACCCCGCGCGGCAGCGCGTCCAGCGCCTCGACCAGCTCCCACAGCTCGCCGTACCGCTCCTGCTCGGCGGCGAGCGCCTTCAGTTCGGGCAGCTCCGCCAGCGCCGCGCGGGCGTCGCGGGCGCGGATGTGCGGGAAGGACTTGGCGAGGCGGTCGATCTCGGCGGGGTCCAGGGACAGGGCCGCGCCGACGTCGCGGATCGCGTGCCGCACCCGGTAGGTCTCGGGCATCGCGACCGTGGCGACCCGCTCGGCGCCGAACCGGCCGATGATCGCCCGGTAGACCTCCAGGCGGCGCGCGGACTCCACGTCGATGTCGATGTCGGGCAGGACCACCCGCTCCCTGGACAGGAAGCGCTCCATCAGCAGCCGGTGCTCGACCGGGTCGGCGTGCGCGATGCCGAGCAGGTGGTTGACGAGGGAGCCCGCGCCGGAGCCGCGCGCGGCCACCCGGATGCCCATCTCCCGGACGTCGTCCACGACCTGGGCGACCGTCAGGAAGTAGGAGGCGAAGCCGTGGTGGGCGATGATGTCCAGCTCCTGGTGCATCCGCTCCCAGTAGGCGCGGCGGCCGGTGTAGCCGAGCCGCACCATGCCGGCCGCCGCCCGGGAGGCGAGCACCCGCTGGGCGGTGCGGCGGTCCGCGCCGACCAGGTGCGGTTCGGGGAAGTGGACGGTGCCGATGCCGAGGTCGTCCTCGGGGTCGACCAGGCACTCGGCGGCCGTCGCCCGGGTCTGCTCCAGCAGCCGCAGGGCGGCCTCGCGCCGGTACCCGGCGGCCTCCACGATCCGCTCGGCCGCCTCGCGCATGGCGTCCGCGCCCTTGAGCCAGGCCTCGCCGGAGTCCAGCTCCCTGGCCGGGTCGATCGGGACCAGGCGGCGGGCGGCGTCCAGCACGTCGGCGACCCGGCCCTGCCCGGGGTCGGCGTAGCGCACGGCGTTGCTCAGCACCGGGCGGACGCCCTGCTCGGCGGCGAAGCCGGCGGTCCGCGCGGCCAGCCGCAGGGAGCCGGGTCCGGTGCCGGTACGGCCGTGCCACACCGTCTCCAGACGCAGGGCGTCGCCGTAGACCTCGCGCCAGGGGGCGAGGAGCCGGGCGGCCCGGTCGGGGCGGCCCGCGGCGAGGGCGCGGCCGACGTCGGAGTCGGGGCCGAGCAGCACGATCAGGCCGTCGGCGTGGTTGCCGTCCCAGGGCAGGACGGGGGTGCCTTCCCGCCGGTGCGCGGTGGTGACCAGGCGGCACAGGTCGGCCCAGCCGCGGGCGCCGTCGCGGGCGAGGAAGGTGACGCGCGGGGTCGACTCGTCGACGAAGACACCGCCGCGCACGGGGGTGCGGCGGCGCCGCTCCCGGCGGGCGGGGCCGGACTCGGGGGCGGTCGCCGCCGGCTCCACCGCCAGGTTCACACCGAACAGCGGGCGCACACCCGCGCGGGCACAGGCCTTGGCGAAGCGGACGGCACCGGCGAGGGTGTCGCGGTCGGTGAGGGCGAGGGCGTCCATGCCGCGCTCCACGGCACGCTCGGCCAGCCGCTCCGGGTGCGAGGCGCCGTAGCGCAGGGAGAACCCGGAGACGGTGCGCAGATGCGTGAAGTCCGGCATCCGCACCTCCTGCTCGAACATCCGTTCCCAACCTGCTCACCACCACCATAGACCAAATCCCGAACACGTGTACGACAACCGTTCGGGCGCCTCCCACCTGCGGAAACACCCCCTGACCAGGACTGTGGGGACATGACACGGACCACGTTCCTCCGCGAGGTGAAGGACGCCGTCACACCGCGGGCGACCCTGCTCGTCCTCGGCGTGATCGCCCTCCAGCTGCTGTTCATCGCCTCGTACGTGGGAGCGCTGCACGACCCGAAGCCGCGGGACGTGCCCTTCGCGGTGGCCGCGCCCGAGGCCGCCGCCCGGCAGGCGGTCGCCCGGCTGGAGCGGCTGCCGGGCTCGCCCCTCGACCCGCGGGCGGTGGCCGACGAGGCGACGGCCCGCAAGCAGATCAGGGACCGCGACATCGACGGCGCCCTGGTCCTGAACCCGGCCGGCCCCGCCGACACGCTCCTGGTCGCCTCCGGCGGCGGCACCGTGCTCGCCACCGCGCTGGAGCAGCTGACCACCACCCTGGCGAAGGCGGAGCGGCGCACGGTGCGGGTCGTGGACGTGGCCCCGGCCTCACCGCGGGACTTCGACGGGCTGTCGTCGTTCTACCTGGTCGTCGGCTGGTGCGTCGGCGGCTATCTGTGCGCCTCGATCCTGGCGATCAGCACCGGCGCCCGGCCCGCGAACCCGCGCCGCGCGGCGATCCGGCTGGGGACCATGGCCCTGGTGTCGGCCGCCGGCGGACTCGGCGGCGCGCTCATCGTCGGGCCGCTCCTGGACGCCCTGCCCGGCGGTGTCGCCGCCCTGTGGGGGCTCGGCGCGCTCATCACCTTCGCCGTCGGCGCCGCCACCCTCGCCCTCCAGGGCCTCTTCGGCATCGTCGGCATCGGCCTCGCCATCCTCCTCGTGGTGATCGCGGGCAACCCGAGCGCGGGCGGCGCCTTCCCCCTGCCCATGCTCCCCCCGTTCTGGGCGGCGATCGGCCCGGCCCTCCCCCCGGGCGCCGGCACCTGGGCGGCCCGCTCGATCGCCTACTTCCGGGGCAACGACACACTGGGCGCCCTGCTGGTGCTGTCGGCCTGGGCGGCGGCCGGCATCGTGATCACCCTGGCGGCGGCGGGGCTGCGGGAGCGGCGCGGGGGCGGGACCCTGCCGACGGAGGCCCGGTAGGCCAGCGGGGGCAGTGGGTCGGGCTCCCTCCCCTCCCGCGGCAAGCGAGCCGGCCTCACTCCCCCTCCCGCGCCCTGCGCACCGTCGGCCTCACCCCCGTCCCGCGCCCTGCGCACCGTCGGCCTCACCCCCGTCCCGCGCCCTGCGCACCGCCGGACTCACTCCCCTCCCCCGGCCCACGCACCGCCGGCCTCACTCCCCCTCCCCCGGCCCACGCACCGCCGGCCTCACTCCCCCTCCCCCGGCCCACGCACCGCCGGCCTCACTCCCCCTCCCGCGGCCCGCGCACCGCCGGCCTCACCCCCCTCCCCCGGCCCGCGCACCTCCCCCGTGCCCAGGGTGATCACCGCCCGCGGTCGCATCGGGCCCTCCTCGCGGCGGGAGAGGAGGGTCAGTTCCCCGACCACAGTCGGCCGGGTGCCGAGGCGGGCCGCGCACTCGGCGGCCAGGGGCTTCGGGTCCCGGGTGCGGCCGAGGGAGAGATGCGGGGTGAAACGGCCGCCCCGCCCCTCGCAGAGCGGGAACCGCTCCAGCAGCTCCCGGTGGAGCCGGACCCACGGCGCCCGGTCCGCCGCGGCCGGGTCGAGCCACACCGTCGCGTACCGCCGGTGCCGGAACCAGCGCACCCCGGCCAGCCGCGCCGGGAACGCCGCACTGCTCGCCGCCGCGGCGGCGAGCAGCGGCAGGGCCCGCTCGAACTCCTCCTCCGGCACGAAACCGAACAGCAGGTTCACGTGCGGCGGCCACCGGCGCACCTGCGGATCGTGCTCCCAGCGGATGTCCTGGATCGCCGGCCACAGCTCCCGGGGCGGCAGCCACGCCACCGCCGTCCGCGGGGTCGGCGCCACCTCCAGCGCGTCCGCCGGCTCGCCGTTCACACGACCATCGAAGCACCCCGCCGCCCGGCCCGCAGCCGCCACCGGCACCCGGCTCGCAACCGTCACCGGCACCCGGCCCCCAACCACCGCCGGCACCCGCCCACGCGAAGGTCCCACCCCTCGCGCGCGGGGCGGGACCTCACCGGAAGCGGAACGAACGGCGGCGGAACGGATCAGCCGATCTGCGTCCCCGTCGCCGACAGCGCCTCCGTCACCGGCTGGAAGAACGTCTCCCCGCCGGAGGAGCAGTCACCGCTGCCGCCGGACGTGAGCCCGATGGCCTTGTCCCCGGAGAACAGCGCGCCACCGCTGTCGCCGGGCTCGGCGCACACATCGGTCTGGATGAGTCCGTTGACGATGTCGCCGTTGCCGTAGTTCACGGTGGCGTCCAGGCCCGTGACCTTGCCGGAGTGCACCTGCGTGGTGGAGCCGCTGCGGGTGACCTGCATCCCGACGGTCGCCTCGGCCGCCCCGCCGATCTGCTGGGCCGAGCCGTTGTAGAGGTTCACCTCGCTCGGGTGCTCGACGTCGGCGGTGTACTTGACGAGCCCGTAGTCGTCGCCCGGGAAGCTGGAGACCTCGTTCTGGCCGATGACGGTGCCGGACGAGTCCGACCAGGTGGAGATGCCCTCGGTGCAGTGGCCGGCGGTCAGGAAGTACGGCTCCCCGCCCTTGACCACGTTGAAGCCGAGCGAGCAGCGCCCGCTGCCGCCGGTGATGGCGTCGCCACCGGCGACGAAGGGCTTGAACTCCCCCTTCGTGCGCTGGAGTTCGGCGACCGGGCCTAGCCCGTCGACGACCTCGGCCAGCTTCTTCCACTCCGCCGCGGAGACGGTGCGGTCGGCGGTGACGACGACCTTGTTGGTGGTCGGGTCGGTCACCCAGGCGGTGCCCGGGATGGCCGCGTCCTGCTTCAGCGCCGTACGGGCGCTCTTCAGCTCGGCCGGCGAGTGCTCGACGATTCTCGCCCGGGCACCGGCCTCCTCGACCACCTCGGCGGCTGCCTCGTCGAGCACGTTCACCACCAGGCTCTTGGCCTGGGCGTCGTAGTAGGCGCCCGCCGCGTCCGCGCCGAGGTCCCGGTCCAGCGTCGAGGCGAGCTTTCCGGCCGCGATCGCGGAGAGGGTCTTGAGCTCCGGGGCGTCCGAGGGCTCGCTGGCGTTCGCAGTCTGGAAGGTGACGCCCGCGGCGACCAGTGCGGCGATTCCCGCTCCTGTCACGACTGCCCGCCGCTTGGGTATGCGTCGGTGCTGCAACTCACGTCCTCCTGTGGGGGGTCGGCCCGGTGGCGGTTGTGGGGACCACCACGGGCCGGAAGGCTTGGTTGACGGGCGCCCACTCTTCCGAACCGCACAGGTGGCGCACAAGGTCGACTTCAGGACGCGCACACGGTGACCACCGCGCGCCCTTGGCTTCTTCACCACCCGCGCCGCCCCACTGGAAAAGGCGGGGAATGCGCGGGCGATTCGCACTGCAAACGCTACGCGTGAGTAACCGTGCACAGGCTGGTGTGGTCTGGACCTGACGCGTTTTCACCCCTGTGCGCCCCTGCCCCTCGCCGCGTTCCCCGCCCCGGACGCCCCATGGGAACGCCCCGGCATCCAGTGATCCGGGGCGGTGTCAGAGGGGGTGAGGTGATCGTTCGCAGCTGTGCGGCTAAACCTCCCCGCCCGTCACAGTGCCCATCACGTCGACACCACCCATCTCGTGGAGGATGGTCGGCAGTCCCAGGGTGCCGCACTGGTTGCCTGGGCTGCCGGCGGGCGAGGCGACACCGAGACCGGTGAGGATGCCGCTGTGCCGCTCCGTAGCACCAACGGCACGAGGGCCGCCGATATTGGCGCAGGCGTTGTCGTAGGCAGCGTTGCCGAAACCGATGACGGAAGTAGCGCCGGCGGGTGTCGCGGTGGTGAGGACGCTGCCGGCGGTGAGCAGCGCCAGCACGCCGGTGACGTGGATACGGTTCATGCACCGCCAACGCGTACCCGTACGGGTCGGACACGGGGGCCGATCCCCTCCGACGCCTCGGCCCGGGCAGGGAGAAGCCCCCGCACGCGGGTGCGTGCGGGGGCTGAGACGTGCCGGCCGTGAACGTGGTGAGGATCAGTACACGTTGACGCCGTAGGCGCTCAGGGCCTCGGTGACCGGCTGGAAGAAGGTCGTACCGCCGGTGGAGCAGTTGCCGCTGCCGCCGGAGGTGAGACCGTACGCGGTGCCGTTGCTGCCGTACAGCGGGCCGCCGGAGTCGCCGGGCTCGGCGCAGACATTGGTCTGGATCAGACCGGAGACGATGTCGCCGCCGCCGTAGTTGACGGTCGCGTTCAGCGCGGTGACGCGGCCGCTGTGCGTACCGGTGGTGGAGCCGTCCCGGATGACGGTGGTGCCCACGGCCGGGGTGGCCGCGCGCGTGATGTCCACACCGTTCGCGGTGCCGGGCTTGCTCACCGACGTGTTGGTGTAGCGGACGATGCCGTAGTCGTTGCCCGGGAAGCTGGAGCCCGTGGTGGTGCCCAGGACGGTGGTGCGCCCGGAGTTGGAGTACCAGGTGCCCGCGCCGTCGGTGCAGTGACCGGCGGTCAGGAAGTACTGGGTGCCGTTGCTGGCCTGGACGTTGAAGCCGAGGGAGCAGCGCCAGCTGCTCGCGTAGATGGCGTCGCCGCCCTCGATCAGCTTGGTGAACTTGCCGGGGGTGCGCTTGATGGTGAGCGCGTCGGCGTGGGCACCGGCCTGCTTCTTGATCTTCGCGATCTCGGCCTGGGAGACCGTGCTGTCGACGGTCACGAGCACGCGGTTGTTCTTGCTGTCGACGGCCCAGGCGGTGCCGGGGACGTCGGCCTTGAGCACCGAGGCGCCGGCGCTCTTCAGCTCGGTGGCGCTGAACGTGGTGGACTCGGACGCGTTCGCGTTGGGGATCGCGATCGCGGCGGCGGCCACGAGTCCGGCGGAGACGGCGGTCAGCCGAGTCCGTCTCGAGATGCCGCTGCGCGGGGTGGTGCGCTTGATCCTCACTTTTCGTTCCTCCACAAAGGAAGTCGGGGGCCCGCGTGGGGTCGGGGCCCGTGAGGCGCAGCCGGGGGCACGAGCGTCCGGATTCCGGACACGCCGTGCCCCTGACAAGCGCTGGGTGGGAGTATTCGGCCGAACGGCCGGTAGGCGCAAGGGTGCCTTTCGGCCGTCAACCTTTGAACCAACTGTCTGATTGGCCCCCTGAACAGCGGCTGATGGTCCGTCAGGCCGCAGCGATGTCCGCCGGGCCAGGCCGGCGGCCGGTCACCCTTCAGGCCAGGTTCCGCTCCCCCGCCGCGACCGCCACGTCCAGGGTGTTCCCGGGCGGCGGGAAGGGGCAGATGAAGTGGTCGGCGAAGGCGCACGGGGGCAGCAGGGCCCGGTTGAAGTCCACCGTCGTCCGGCCGTCCGCGTCGGGCGCGCCGGGGCGCAGGAACCGGAAGCGGTGGCTGCCGTTTCCGCTGGTGGCGTCGGCGAAGACGGCCCACAGCGAGCCGTCGGCCTCCACCGACACCTGGAGCGTGTGCTCCCGCCCGTCGAGGGTGAACGCCAGCTCTCCGCCCAGCCCCAGCCCGCGCCGCCGCCCGTCCGCGTTCTCCACCCGTACGGTGCGGTTCTCGCCGTACGGCGTGAAGCGTCCCGGCACCGACCAGCGCGGATCGTAGGGCGTGGCCTCGATGCCGCGGAACCGGCGGCGGTTCTCGGCCGCCGGGTCGAAGTCGCGTACCGCCCAGGCCCCTTCGCGGACCAGTACGACGAGCCGTCGTTCGCCGTAGCCCACCCGCGCGGCGGCCGGACCGGAGTCGGCCGCGAGCCGTACCCGGCCCTCGAAGGGCGCGCCGTCGAGGGTCAGCCCGTCGGCGCGGACGGCCGTGAGGACGACGGCGTCCTCCTCGGTGGTCCAGTTCCCGGGGATGTCCGGAATTCGACCCTCCGGATAGTCCCCGAGCCAGTGCGTGGCGTTCAGCGCGAGGACCCCGTAGGGGGCGGACACCTCCTCCAGGCGCCCCTCGTGCCACTGCTTCCACGCGTCGAACGCGTCCGTCGTCATGCGATCCATCCTTCCGTGCCGGGTCGTCCGACCCGCGTGTGAGCACCGCGACGCGCGTTCACGCCGCGGCCCGGTTCGCCGAAGACCCCAGGAGCGCCAGCACCGCTCGGGCCGCCGCGTCGTTCTGCCGGAACGCCGGGCCGCCGGTGTGCGGCCGGGTGAACGCGCCCGCGCCGCGCACGTCGGTGTGCGGGCCGAGGGCGAAGCGGCGCGGATGCGGCCGGCCGGACCGGTCGAGGACGCGCCCGTCGGCGGGGTCCACGCGCAGCAGCCCGTCGGGGGTGGCGGCGGCTCCCTCGGCGTGCAGCTCCCGCAGCAGCGGGTCCCGGGACCGCGCCACCGTCGGCTGCGGCAGCCGCGCCTCGACCAGCGCCCGCGTCTCGACGGTGAACCCGGGCACGGTCGGGCTGGTCGCCCGGAACACCCCGTCCTCGGCGCGCACGCTCAGATCGGCGCCGGCGAAGCGCAGCACGCCCGCCCGGGACAGCGCGAGCAGCTGCCGCAGCCGGGGTCCCGGCGGCCCGGAGGCGAGGTAGCTGAAGAAGCCGTGCCACCAGGTGCCGATGTCCCCGAGCCGCATCAGCTGCCCGTAGACGGAGAGCAGGGCGAGGAAGACCGCCTGGTCGGGGCTGTACGCGGGATCGTGACGCCGTCTCAGGTCGGCCTCCACATAGCGGCGCAGGCCCGCCTGGAAGGCCTCGTGCGAGTCGTACCGCACGCCGGCCAGCGGCCGGTCGAGTGCGGCGAGGTCGAGCCGGTCGGCCGGGTCGGGCACCGCGGCGGCGACGAGGGCGGCCCGCTCCGCCGGGTCGTCGGCGGCGGCGTACCGCCGCTCGAAGGCGGCCCAGCCGAGGCCGGTGCGCTCGGGGTGGGCGGTGAACAGCCGGTGGTAGTGGGCGTGGCCCAGCTCCTTCTCCACCAGCGGCCACACATCGCGCCGGAAGTCGAAGCCGCCGGGCCGGGCGAGCAGCGCGTCGGTCTCGGCGGGGCCGAGGAACCGGGGCAGCGGCGGCGGCGCGCCGTCCAGCCGGTAGCCGATCTTGGAGTGGTACGGCACTCCGCGCCGCGATCCGACGTACAGCACCGGCTCCCGGCCGGAGGGGACGTAGGTGTCCCCGTCGTACCGTCCGCCCCGGCCCTCGGTGAGCAGCACCATCAGGTCGACGAAGGCGAGCCCGAAGCCGCGCACCAGGACCGGCTCGCCGGGCCGCAGCGGGGTCAGGTCGCTGTCGGCGGTGAAGTCGGGCGGCAGGTGGACGAGGCCGTGGGCGCGGGCGTACGCGCCCAGTTCGGCCTGTTCCGGGTCGGGTTCGGCGGCGAGATGGCCGAGGGTGAGGACGACGGCGTCGGCGAGGAGCGGGCGCGGGCGGCCCGCCAGCCAGACCCGCTGGCGGCCCTCGCGCGGCCCGGAGACGCGCACGGCGCGGCAGGGGTGGTGGTGCACGGTGACGTCCGGCGGCAGCGCGGCCACGGCCCGGTCGTAGGCCCAGCGCAGATACGAGCCCTGGACCCGGCGGCCGACGAACGCGTCCCCGTCGAGGCCGGCCCACTCGTGCAGGGTGGGGCCCTCCCGGACGGGTCCGGCCATCCGCACGCTGGAGTCGGTGAACACGGTGACGTCCTCGGCGCGGGAGTTCATCCACAGCAGCGGTGACTGCTCGGTGCGCCAGATCCGTCCGGGGCCCGGCCGGTACGGGTCGACGAGGTGGATGTCGAGGCCCGTCCCGGGCGGCAGTTCGGCGGCGTTGGCGGCGATCCGCTCCAGGACGCCGGTCCCGCGCGGCCCCGCCCCGACGATGACCAGGGACGCCCTCATCGGACCCGCTCCGTACCGCGCGCGAAGCGCTTCTCGACGTAGTGCTGGCCGACCCCGAGCACCGAGGTGACGACGGTGTACCAGACGGTGGCCACCATCAGCAGCGGGATGACCTGGTAGGTCTGGTGGTAGACGAGCTGGGTCGAGTAGAGCAGGTCCTGGACGGCGATGACGCTGACGATGGAGGTGCCCTTGAGGGTGCCGATCAGCATGTTGCCGGCGGGCGGCACGATGGAGCGCATCGCCTGCGGCAGCACGATCCGCCACCAGCGCCGCCACCGGCTCAGCCCGAGCGCCTGCGCGGCCTCGATCTGCCCGGCGCCCACCGACAGGATCCCCCCGCGCACCACCTCGGCGGCGTACGCGGCCTCGTGCAGGGTGAGTCCGATGACGGCGACGGCGACCGGCCCGAGCAGGTCGACCGTCCGCACGCCGAGGATCCGCGGGTACAGCGCCCCGATGTTGAACCAGAGCAGCAGCTGCACCAGGATCGGGATCGAGCGGAACAGCCAGACGTATCCCCAGCTGACGGCTCTGAGCACGGGGTTCGCGGAGAGCCGGGCCGCCGCGAGGAGGGCGCCCAGCGCGAAGCCGAGCACCATCACCACCGCGGTCAGCCAGAGGGTGAGCCACAGTCCGCGCAGCACCGCGGCCGAGGTGAAGTAGTCGCCGACGACGTCCCACTGGAAGGCGTCGTTGCGCAGCACGGACTGGACGGCGAACCCGAGCAGGACGAGGACGAGGGCGGCGGCCGACCACTGGCCGTAGCGGCGCTGGGGGACGATGCGCACGGGATCGGGTGGTGCCGAGAGCGCGGGGGCCTGGGCAAGGGTGTCCGAGGACATGGGAAGGCTCCGTGACGTAGGCCAAACACGGTGACGCCTTCACACAGCGGCCAAGCCCCTCAGCACGGCCGTGATCGAGAGTACGGGCCGGGTCTGCCGGGCTGTCAAGCGGTGTCTCATTCAGGGGACCGGTTGACGAGCCGTCCGGACACCTGTTCCACTTGGCCCATGCATTCGCAGCAGTGGCTGGTCACGCGCTCCCACATCGACTTCGGTCGCGTGTGGTCCTCTTCCTGTTGAGCCGACCCCGCTGCCTGCCTTCTTCCTTCTCCTCTCTCCTCGCCTTCACGCGCGCACCCCTCCCCTCAGCAGCTCAACACCCGTCGCAGGGGCAGCAGCAGTCGCAACTGGGACAGTCGCAGTTCTGACAGCAGCCCTCGCGCTTCTTGCGGGACCACGGCCCCTCGTACTCCTCGGCACAGCACAACTTGCAGGTGCAGCACAGCAGCCAGAACATTCCGCAGCCGGCCCAGAACCCGCGCCGTCCCCTGGGCGGCTGGGGCGCGGGCCCGCCCCCGAACCCGCCGAAGCCACCACCGTCACCGCCACCGCCGTGCCCTCCTGAACCGTGGGCCGCTCCGCCGTGGGCCGCTCCGCCGTACGCTCCCCCGCCGGCGTGCGGGCCGTGCGGGCCGCCCTGCTGCGGCGGCGTGCCGTAGGGCCCCGCCGGGTAGGGCTGCTGGGGCTGCCCGTACGGACCGGGCTGCTGCGGCGGCGGGCCGTACGGCCCCGGCTGGTGCGTCGCGCACGCGGGCACGGTGCCGAAGGCCCGGTCCACCGAGCGCCGCAGTTCGTGCACGAGGAGCAGGTGGGCCAGCCGCCCGTCGGTGAACTCCACCTCGCGCAGCGCCAGCCGGATCCCGTGCACGGCGTCGTCGGCGAGCCGCCGGGCCTCCGCGAGGGACGTCCCGGTCGCGGTGAGCGGGTTCCAGGCACCCGACGCGGCGTCGGACCACTGGTCCTCCACGGCGTCCAGCAGGTGCGCGAGCCGTCCGAAGAGGCGTCCGGCCTCGGCCAGCGGCGCGGCGTTGCCGGGCCGCCCGGCGAGCACCGCGGTGTGCGCGAAGGCGGCGGCGGTGGCGGTCTCGGTGGGTTCGGTGACGGCGAGGAGCGGAGTGCCGGTCCCGGCCAGGGCCTCGATGCCCAGCTGCCGGTCGACGGCGTCGACGAGTACGGCGGTGTCGAAGCCGACGGCCGTCCCGGTGCGGGCGCCGGCGCGGCCCCAGCCGTCGGCGACCCGGCGCGCGGCGAGTGCCACGGGGCGGCGGGCCAGCAGCCCGTCGCCGTCGGCGACATGGTCGCGGACCTTGGCGGAGGCGAGCACCAGGGAGACGGCCGCGGCGAGCCGGGCGCCCTCCCCCTGCGCGACCGACGCGGTGCGCATCCCGCGCAGCGGGCACGGTCCGGCCGTACGCCGCCACCGCCCGCCCTCGCGTTCGCCCTGAGCCTCCGTCAGGACCGAGATGAGCAGCCCGTCGTAGTTGGTCACCACCCGGGCGAGCTGGCCGTGGTCCGAGCGCAGCGCGAGACACAGGCCGCACAGATGCGCCATCCACTCGGAGGTGAGGCGTTCTCCGAGACGGTGACTGCAAGGCCTGACTATTCCGAACACGACACTTCCCCCGTGGTCCGTACGACGCGGATTCGGCCGCATCGTATCGGCCACTTCGTTCACCCGTACGCACTGCCCGTCACCCGTACGCCGAGAGAAATCATATTTCACTCACAGTCAGCAGCCGCATACGTCAAGACCCTTGGGGTATCCGGCCTCTCGACGGATTGGCTGTGCACCAGTACCGTCACAAACCCCCCGCGCGGCGTCTATCCACTTGGCGCGACATCCGCATCATGGACGACCATGGGGATGCGGAAAGCACGAAAGACCGCTGTGAGAGGAGGCGTCCATGGGATCGGTGCGCAAGGCGAGTGCGTGGCTCGGCCTCGTCGACGACAACGATGACGAGCGCTACTACGACGACGAGACTTACGAGGGCAACGAGCCCGGGGACGCCTGGGTCACGGACCCACGGGTGAAGGTGGCCTCGGACACGGCCGAGGAGAAAGGCCGCCGGATCGGCACGGTGACCCCGGACAGTTTCCGGGACGCGCGGGCCATCGGCGAGCTGTTCCGGGACGGCGTCCCGGTGATCATGAATCTGACGGCGATGGAGCCGGCCGACGCCAAGCGCGTCGTCGACTTCGCCGCGGGGCTCATCTTCGGGCTGCGCGGTTCGATCGAGCGGGTGTCGACCCGGGTGTTCCTGCTGACCCCCGCCCACACGGAAATCGTGAACGGCGACCCGGCGGCGCACCGCTCGGACGGTTTCTTCAATCAGAGCTGAGGCAGGGCCGATCCCCCCGGCCCCGCCTCCGCTCCCCCGGCGGCTTACCGGAAGGCGTCCAGTCCGGTGAGCGCCTTGCCCAGCACCAGCTGGTGCATTTCGACGGTGCCCTCGTAAGTGAGCACCGATTCCAGGTTGGTCGCGTGCCGCATCACGGGATATTCGAGGGAGATCCCGTTGGCACCGAGGATCGTGCGGGCCGTACGGCAGATGTCGATGGCCTCGCGGACGTTGTTGAGCTTGCCGAAACTGACCTGCTCGGGACGCAGGCGGCCGGCGTCCATCCGCCGCCCCAGATGGTGGGCGAGCAGAATCCCCTTGTGCAGTTCGACCGCCATGTCGGCGAGCTTGGCCTGGGTGAGCTGGAATCCGCCCAGCGGCCGCCCGAACTGCTCCCTGGACTTCGCGTAGTCGACGGCGGTCTCGAAACAGGTGCGGGCCGCGCCCATCGCGCCCCACACGATGCCGTAGCGGGCGTGCGAGAGGCAGCTGAGCGGGCCGCGCAGTCCGGTCACCCCGGGCAGCACGGCGTCGGCGGGCAGCCGTACGTCGTCCATGACCAGTTCGCTGGTGACGCTGGCCCGCAGGGACCACTTGTGCTTGATCTCGGGCGCCGAGAAACCGGGGGTGTCGGTGGGGACGGCGAAGCCGCGGATGCCCTCGTCGGTCTGCGCCCAGACCACGGCGACCCCGGCGACCGAACCGTTGGTGATCCACATCTTGCGGCCGTTCAGCACCCAGTCGGTGCCGTCCTTCTTGGCGTACGTCCGCATCGAGGCGGGGTCGGAGCCGTGGTCGGGCTCGGTGAGGCCGAAGCAGCCGATGACCTCGCCGGCCGCCATCCGCGGCAGCCAGGCCTGCTTCTGGTCCTCGCTGCCGTAGCGGTGGATCGCGTACATGGCGAGGGAGCCCTGCACGGAGACCAGGGAGCGGATGCCGGAGTCGGCGGCCTCCAGCTCCAGGCAGGCGAGCCCGTACTGCACGGCGCTGGCGCCCGCGCAGCCGTATCCGTCGAGGGACATGCCGAGCGCGCCGATGGCTCCCAGCTCCCGGGCCAGCTCGCGGATCTGCGGCAGCTCGCCCTTCTCGTACCACTCGGCGACGTACGGCAGCACCCGGTCCGCCGCCCAGCCGCGCACGGTGTCGCGCACCGCCAGGTCTTCGGGCCCGAGGAGGTCGTCGAGGTCCAGCGGGTCGGCGGGGTCGAACGGGGGCAGCTTGGCGGACGTGGACACGGGCACCCTCCGGCGGCTCGGGGCGGCGGCGCCAGTCGTCAACTAGCGCCGCTAGTCTCGTATTCAGGGCGACGCTACGACGCGGTCTCCCGTACGTCCAGCGCCGGCCGGCCCGCGCGTCCGGGGGCCGGGGCCGCTCAGGCGGACACCCGGGACTCGGCCACCTCGCGCGGCGCCGGCACCTCGACCCTGGCGCTTTCCGGCTCGCAGTGCATCACCCGCGGCAGCCGCAGTGCCATCACCGCGCCGAGCAGCAGCAGCCCCGCGCTGACCAGCAGCGTCACATGCAGTCCGTGCACGAAGCAGTCCCGGGCGGCGCTGCGCAGCGCCTCGCCCGTCGCGCCGCCGAGCCGGTCCGCCACGTCGTAGGCCTCGCCCAGGGAGTGGCTCGCCGACGCCGCGGCCGGTGCGGGCACTCCGGGCACCGCGCTGATGCCGGGCGCGTAGGCCGCGTTCATCACCGTGCCGAGCAGCGCGATGCCGATGCCCGCGCCGAGCTGGTAGGAGGTCTCGCCGATCGCGGCGGCCCCGCCGGCCTGCTCCTGCGGGGCCTCGCTGAGCATCGACTCGTACGCCCCGAAAAGGGTGGTCTCCAGGCCGAACCCGAGGAGGACGAACCCGGAGAGCATCAGTGCGGCGTTGTCCTCCCGGCCCATCGCGGTCAGCAGCACCACCGCGCCCGCCGTCAGGCAGAACCCGAACACCACCATCCGGCGCGGTCCGAACCGGCGCAGCATCCGCGCCCCGGCCAGGCCGGCCGCCATCGCCGCTATGGTCAGCGGCAGCAGCCGCAGCCCGGTCTCCAGCGGGGACAGCCCCAGCACCAGCTGGAGGTACTGCGCCGCGATCAGCTCCAGGCCGACCAGGGCGAGCATGGCGAGCACGATGCAGCCGACGGAGGTGCTGAACGCCGGACGGGCGAACATCTTCAGGTCGACCAGCGGATGCGCCCGCCGCCGCTGCCGCCGCGCGAACAGCGTCAGCAGCACCGCGCCCACCAGCAGCGGCACCAGCGTGGCCGGGCCCAGGCCCTCGCCGCCGCCGAGCCGCTTCACGCCGAGCACGGCGCCGAACAGGCCGGCCGCCGCCATCAGGGCGCCGACGACGTCCCAGGGTCCCTTGCCGTCCCCCTTGGACTCGGGCAGCAGCAGCCGCCCGACGGGCAGGCTGACCAGCATCAGCGGGATGTTGACCAGGAAGACCGAGCCCCACCAGAAGTGCTCCAGCAGGAAGCCGCCGAGCAGCGGGCCGACGGCCGCGCCGACCGCGGCGACCGCGCTCCAGATGCCGATGGCGAGCGCGCGTTCGCGCCGGTCGGGGAAGACCTGGCGCAGGATCGACAGCGTCGCGGGCATGATCATCGCGCCGCCGACGCCGAGCAGCGCGCGGGCGACGATCAGCACCCGGGCGTCGGGGGCGAAGGCGGCCAGCGCGGAGGCCACCCCGAAGAGGGCGTATCCGAGGAGCAGGACGCGTCTGCGGCCCACCCGGTCGCCGAGCGTGCCGAACAGGATCAGCAGCGAGGCGCAGACCAGCGGGTAGGTGTCGACGATCCAGAGCAGTTCTATCGCGCCGGGTTTGATGTCCTCGGTGACGGCGGGGACCGCCACGTGCAGCACGGTGGCGTCGACGGCGACCAGCAGCAGGCTGACGCAGAGGACGACGAGGACGACCCAGCGGTTGGCACCGGCCCCGGCCGCCCGACGGCGCAGCCCGACGGCAGCCGTGGTCGTCCCGGACATGTACGTACCTCCCAGATGTTCCCTCGCATCGGCGGGCTCGCGGGGTGGGGACTCCCCGCGACTCGGCCGGAGGAGCGGTGGTCTCCGGCCCGCGCAACGAACGGCGAGTGACACGTCAGCGTACGCGAGACCACGGCGAGGTCGCGTGGCGGAACTCTCACCGGTCCGGCGGATCCGGTGTGGCGTGCACCACTCCTCTCACCGGGGAGTACGCCCGGCCCGGCCGTCCGGTTCACCCGCCCGCCGATAATCGAGCCCGTGACCGATCTTGACGCGCGCCCCGGGCGCACCACGCGCCGCACGCTGCCCGGGGCGGCCCCGGCCCTGCTCGGGTACGCGGCCGTCCGCGCCCTGGGCCTGCTCGCGCTGTTCGTGTGGAGCGCGGCGCGCGACAAGGACGCGTACACCCTGCTGACCGCCCGCTGGGACTCCCTCTGGTACGCCAGGATCGCCGAGCACGGCTACGGCTACGAGATCCGCCTGCCGAACGGCGACGTGCACTCCGATCTCGCCTTCTTCCCGCTGCTGCCGTGGCTGGAGCGGCTGGGGCAGGCGGTGACCCCGCTGTCGTACGCGGACGCCGGGTTCGCGGCCGGCACGCTCGCCTCGTTCGCCGCGGCCTGGGGGATCTTCGCCGTGGCCGACCTGCTGTACGGGCGGCGGGCCGGGGTGTGCGCGGTGCTGCTGTGGGCGGTGCTGCCGGTCGGGATCGTGCAGTCCATGGCGTACAGCGAGTCCCTGTTCACCGCGCTCGCCGCGTGGTCCCTGTACGCCGTCCTCACCGGCCGCTGGGTGGCCGCGGGCACCCTCGCGCTGCTGGCGGGGCTGACCCGGCCGGTGGGACTGGCGGTGGTCGCGGCGGTGTGGGCGGCGGGGACGGCGTCGTGGCTGCGCGCGCGCCGGGCCCGCCGCATTGGGCCATCCGCGCGGCGGCGGAGCGCGGCGCCCGATCCAGGCGCACGTTCCACTCCGTACGCCCCCTCCCCCGCCCGCGGCCCGGTCCGGGAGGGCGCATCCGCCTGGCGGCGCGCCCTCGGCATGCTGCTCGCGCCCCTGGGCACGGCCGGATATGTGCTGTGGGTCGGCCACCGCACCGGCGAGGGCCCGCTCGGCTACCTGGACGTGCAGGCGGGCTGGCGCAACGGCTTCGACGGGGGCTACGCCTTCGCCCGGTTCGTCGGCGAGAAGTTCACGTCGTTCCCGTCGGCCCTGGCGGGGGCCGCCCTCACGGCCGGAGTGGCGCTGGTGATCCGGCTGTACGTCGTCTGCGTACGGCAGCGCCAGCCGCTCCCGGTGCTGGTGTACGCCGGGGTCGTCACCACCCTGGCGCTGTGCGCGTCGAGCTACTTCGGCTCGAAACCGCGCCTGCTGGTGCCCGCCTTCCCGCTGCTGCTGCCGCTCGCGCTCGCCCTCGCCCGGCTGCCCACCCGCCGGTCGGCCCTGGTCACGGCCGGTGTGGCGGTGGCGTCGGCGCTCTACGGGGCGTTCTGGCTGAACGGGTCGGGCCCGCCCTGACCGGCTCGCGCACCCGGTGAGCGCCCGGCGAATTCCGCCCCATGCACCGGTGAACGAATTCATAAGCGGCCCAAAACCGGCCACCGCGGAATGATCAAAGGAATTGAAGGGGAACACGTCCCGGGGATTGCGGAATGCCTGGAAATAAAGTAACTCCTGAGAGCAATCCCACATCACATCGTCATTACAAAGCCGGTGATTCGGCAGGGAAGTCAGCTCACTCGCTGTAACGTCGATTGGGTGCGTACCGAACCAAAGCCGACCCGGCTCGACCGGATCTTCGCCCGACTGGACCGCGAACCGCAGCGGCCGGTCCTCGACGTGCCGCGCATGACGCGGCACCGGGTGGTGCTCTTCGGCGCGACGCTCGCCTTCTACCTCACGATCGTCCTCGCCGTGGTGACCACCTCGTGGCTGGTCCGGCTGGACTGGCAGGCCATGCTGTTCCGGCCCTACCAGCAGTGGCCGGAGATCCACGCCTTCCTGGACTACTGGGTGGTCCTCGGCCAGCGCGGCCCGACCGCCGTGATGGTCGCGGCCTGGCTCGGCTGGCGGTGCTGGCGGCAGCACACCCTGCGCCCGCTGCTCGCCTTCGGCGCGGCCGCGCTGCTGCTGAACGTGACCGTGGGGGCCGTGAAGTACGGGCTGGGCCGCTCGGGGCCGCACTACGCGACCGAGGTCGGCTCCAACGAGATGTGGCACTGGTTCCAGGCCGGGAGCGACATATTTCCCTCGGGGCACACCGCCAACGCGGTGGTGACCTGGGGCATCCTCGCCTACCTGGCCTCCACACCGCGCGCCCGCCGCTGGCTGTCGGCACTGTCGGCGGTGCTGTCGCTCAGTGTCGGCCTGACCACCGTCTACCTCGGTACGCACTGGCTGAGCGACGTGCTGCTGGGCTGGGCCGCCGGTCTGCTGGTGCTGCTCGCGCTGCCGTGGCTGGAGCCGAACATCGCGAGCGCCGAGGCGTGGCTGTTCACCCAGCGCGACCGGCTGCGCGAGCGCCGCGGCGGCGCCGTCGCGGCCCACGGGTCCGCGATGCCCGACGCGGTGGTACCGGACGCGGTGGTACCCGGCTCCGTGACGCCCGGCTCCGTGGCGCCCGAGCCGGCGGTGCCCGAGGCCGTGCCGGTCACCCTGTTGCCGGGCGCCGAGGAGGAACCGGCGCCGGTGCGGGAGACCGTCCCGCCGGCCGCCGCGCGCGCCCCCCGGACGTCGGCGCTGCTGGCCCCCGGCCCGCACACGACCCGTTCCGAACGCACCCCGGTCACCCCGGCCGGCAGCCGCCGCCCGCCGCACACGGACCGCCTCACGCGCGGCACGGCGGCCCCGGCGGCGCGTCCGCTCACCGGCGGCTGAGAGCGCATGAGCAAGGCCCCGGTCGCGGTGAC
>NZ_JBFATR010000026.1:0-96702 GCF_040678395.1 Streptomyces sp. NPDC052687
GAGGAGCCGCGGCTGTCGTTGCGGTAGAAGCCGGAGCCCTTGAAGACGATGCCGACGGCCGAGAACACCTTCTTGAGGCGGCCCTGGCAGCTGGGCGCCCGGGCCCGGCGCCGGCGCGTGCAGGTTGCCGTGACCGGCCGGAGCGGTCTCCGTGCGGGACAGATGGGTCTTGTCCACCTGCCGCGCCATCATCCGCTCGACCATGCCGGGCATCATCCGGGACTCCAGCACCATCGACCGGCCCATGGGCCCGACCACGACCTCCCGGCGGGGCACCCGCACCAGGTCCACGACGGCCCGCGCGACCCGCTCGGGGCTGTAGACCGGGGGCATCGCGACCGGCTTGCGGCCGGTGTGGTTCGCGGCGTGCTCGAACAGCGGGGTGTCGATCGTCGCGGGCAGCACGGTGCACACGTGGATGTGCTTCGCCTTCTCCAGCAGCAGCTCCTGCCGCAGGCTCGCCCCGAGCGCCCGTACGGCGTGCTTGGACATGCCGTAGGCGTGGGTGTACGGCTGGCTCACCACGCCCACGATGGACGAGACGTTCACCAGCGTGCCGCGGCCCTGCTCCCGCATCACCCCCAGCGCGGCGCGGGCACCGTGGACGTAGCCCATGACGTTCACGTCGAGCACCCTGCGGATGTCCTCCAGGGGAGTCTCCTGGAAGGGCCCGAACACGGTCACGGCCGCCGCGTTGACCCACACGTCGACGCGGCCGAACCGCTCCACCGCGCGCCAGGCGAGGTCCTCGACCGCGGCGGCGTCCGTCACGTCGGTCGGTACGGCGAGGGCCTGGGCGCCGCGGTGGCTCTCGCACTCCCGCCGCACCGCCTCCAGCGCCTCCTCGTTCCGCGCGGCGAGGACCACCGCGCAGCCCTTGCGCGCGAAGGCGAGGGCGGTGGCCCGCCCGATACCGCTGGACGCTCCGGTGACGACGACCACGGAATCACGTACACGCATGTCGGCCTCTCCTCGGCGGGCGGGTGGCTGGGTCGCCGGGCGAGTACCCCCCTCGCGCCCCGGTCACGCGGCGCCTCGGCGGGCCGCCCGCGGGTCGGGACGGCCGGCTCGCCCGCGTCCGCCAGGTTGTGGGTCCGGTCGCGGTTGGGGCGTCGCGACAGGGGGGTACTCGTGGGCCGGACGAAACCCACGGAGCTTGGGAGGTGAGGGGCGTGACAACCTCTCCGAGGTCGTCGATGGAGACCCATCCCGACATCATCGACATGCGCAACCGCCACGAGATGGCGGAGCGCGCCACCAGCACGCCCAGGGCGCAGGCCATCGAGGCGATGGCCCTGCTCACCGGGGTGTACCTGGCGGCCTCCCCGTGGATCGCGGGGTTCAGCAATCTGACGACACTGGCGATCACGAACCTGATCGTCGGCATCGCCTACGCCGTGCTCATGAGCGGCGGTTTCGGCCGTGCGTACGAGCGTACGCACAGCATGGCGTGGGCGGCCTGCGCGCTGGGCGCGTGGACCATCGTCGCGCCGTGGGTCGTCGCCGGCGACGTCAGCACGCCCAGGACGATCTGGAACAACATCATCGTCGGTGTCATCGCGATGCTGCTGGGCCTGGCGGCCAGCGCGGCCTCCGGTGAGCGGCGGTCGTCGCGGGGCCAGGACCGTATGGCCTGAGCGCAGCACCGCGACAACCGATCCCGTGGCAGGGCGACGCGCTGGACCACAGACGGTCGGGATCCGTGACCGGATCCCCGGACGTGCTGCCGGTCCGGCGCGTCCGCCGTGACGGGAGCCGGCCGGCGTGGACCCCGTCGAGCCGGCGGCGGGACTCCGCCCCCGCGCGCCGCAGGGGCATACCCGCGCACCGCCTGGGAACTCAGTGCACTGCACAGCCGAGCCGAGCATCCGCCCAGGGCCGGTCCTTTCCCCTGGACGCGGGCGCCCGGCACATCCGGGAGTGACGTGATCTTGGGCATACGAGTGTGGGAAGAGACCGATGTCCACCAGCCGTACGCGAAGCGACACGCGCGCCGACGCGTGAACCGGTACCGCCGACGACGACCCGGTGCCGCGTGGACGGGAGGCGGTGCGCCATGTGCGGTCTGAGCGGCGAGATCCGCTTCGACGGCCGGTCGCCCGACACGGCGGCCGTAGCACGCATGACGGACCGGCTCGCCGACCGCGGCCCCGACGGGCAGGGCGCCTGGACACGCGGCGCGGTCGCGCTCGGGCACCGGCGACTGAAGATCATCGACCTCTCGGACCGCGGGGCGCAGCCCATGACGGACGCCCGGGACGAGGTCACCGCCGTCTTCAACGGCTGCGTCTACAACTATCCGGAACTGCGGGACGAGCTGCGGCGGCTCGGCCACCGCTTCACCTCCACGTCCGACACGGAAGTCGTGCTCAACGCCTACCTGGAGTGGGGCACCGCGTGCGTGGAGCGCTTCCGCGGCATGTTCGCCTTCGCGATCGTCGAGCACCGCACCGGCCGCGTGGTCCTCGCCCGGGACCGGCTCGGCATCAAGCCCCTCTACCTGGCGCGGACACCGGGCCGGCTGCGGTTCGCCTCCACGCTGCCCGCCCTCCTCGCCGCCGGAGACGTGGACACCTCCCTCGACCCGGTGGCCCTCCACCAGTACCTGAGCTGGCACGCCACGGTCGCGGCGCCCCGCACCGTCCTCAACGGCGTGCGCAAGCTCCCCCCGGCCACCGTCCGGGTCGTAGAACCCGACGGCAGCCACCGGGACCACCGCTACTGGCAGCCCTCGTACACCCGCCGCCCCGAGCACGCCGGCATGGGCGCCGACGAATGGCGTGACGCCGTCCTGGACGCCCTGCGCACGGCCGTGCGCCGCCGGATGGTGGCCGACGTGCCGGTGGGCGTCCTGCTCTCCGGCGGCCTCGACTCCAGCCTGATCGTCGCCCTGCTGGCCGACGAGGGCCAGCGCGACCTGAGGACGTTCAGCGTCGGCTTCGAGGCGGAGGGCGGCGAGAAGGGCGACGAGTTCCGCTACTCCGACCTGGTCGCCCGCGAGTTCGGCACCGACCACCGCCGGCTGATGGTGCCCTCCGAGCGCGTGTCGACGGCGCTGGACGCGGCGGTCGCCGCCATGAGCGAACCCATGATCAGCCACGACGTCGTCGCCTTCCACCTGCTGTCCGAGCAGGTCTCCCAGGAGGTCAAGGTCGTCCAGAGCGGGCAGGGCGCCGACGAGGTGTTCGCCGGCTACCACTGGTACCCGCGGCTGGCCGAGGTCCCCCGCGAGGAGGAACCGGAGCGGTACGCCGAGACGTACTTCGACCGGCCGCACGCGGACATGGCCCGCATCCTGCGGCCCGAACTCCTCCTCGACGAGAACGTCTCGGCCCGCTTCGTACGGGAGCACATGGCGGCGCCCGGCGCGCAGACCGCCCTCGACGCGGCGCTGCGCCTCGACACGCACGTCATGCTCGTCGACGACCCCGTCAAGCGCGTCGACAACATGACCATGGCCTGGGGCCTGGAGGCCCGCGTCCCGTTCCTCGACCACGAACTGGTGGAACTCGCGGCGGCCTGCCCGCCGGAGCTGAAACTCGCCGACGGCGGCAAGGGCGTGCTCAAGGAGGCGGGCCGCAAGCTGCTGCCCCATGAGGTCGTCGACCGCCCCAAGGGATACTTCCCGGTGCCGGCCATCCGGCACATGGCGGGACCCGTCCTGGAGCGGGTGCGCGAGGCGCTCCACGCCCCGGAGGCGAAGCAGCGCGGGCTGTTCCGCGACGAGTACGTCGCCGAACTCCTCGCGGCACCCGACGAGCACCGCACCAGGCGCGGTGCGAACGCCCTGTGGCAGACGGCTTTGCTGGAGATATGGCTACAGACCCACGGCATCAGGTGACCGGCGGCCACCACGACATCCAGGCCGGCGCCCCGGACACGCGGACCGGCGACCAGGGGGGCGTCGGGCTCGGCGACCACGGGAGCGCCCGGTCCGGCGACCAGGGGGGCGTCGGGCTCGGCGACCACGGGAGCGCCCGGTCCGGCGACCAGGGGGGCGCCCGGCTCGGCGACCACGAGGACGCCCGGTCCGGAGCCCGGGGCACGGGGGCGGCGCCCCGCCCGGCGCCCGCCCGCGCCCCCGCGGCCAGGCTCGGCCCGGAGTCCGCCACCCCGCTCGACCCGGACCCCTCCGGGACACTCGGCCCGGACCCCGCCGCGACACTCGGCCCGGACCCCGCCGCGACACTCGGCCCGCAGTCCGTCACCCCGCTCGGCCCGGAGCCCGCCACCCGGCTCGCCCAGGCACCCGTCCGGCTCGCGGACGGTCCGGCGCCGGACGCGCACGACGCCGCTCACACTCTGGTGCCGGCGCCCGCGCCCGCCCCCGAGCTCCTGCCGCTGCCCGACGCGGGCGGCCCGCGGGACGCCGTCACCCGTCTGCGCGCCCACGGCTGCTGGTACCCCTCGGCGAACCCCCAGGGCACCGAGACGGCCTTCATCTGCGACCGGGGCGGCGTCCCCCAGCTGTGGGCCGGTCCGGTCGACGGCGACGCGGTACGGCTGCTCGACGCCTCGCCGGATCCGGTCGTCGAGGTGTCCTGGTCGCCGGACGGCCGCTGGATCGCGTACACCACCGCGCCGGGCGGCGGCGAGCACACCCGGGTGCTGTGCGTCCGGCCGGACGGCACCGGCCGCCGCATCCTGGCCGGCGCCGACCCGGCCGGCTCCGCGCACCTGGGCTGCTGGGCACACGACGGCTCGGCCGTCGCCGTCACCTTCGCCGCTCCCACCACCGGCGGGTACGGCGGTGTCACGGGACAGTTCCCGGCGGACGACGGACGCACCGGCGGCCGGCTCCCCGCCCCCGTCACCCGGCCACCCGCCGACTGGGCGGAGCGGGACGGCCACGCGACCCTCCTCGGCCCGGCCCCGGACGGACCACCGGCCGGCACCGCACCGTCGACACCCTCCCCGGCGGCCCGCCCGGAAGGCGGCCTGTCCGTCTACCTGATCGACCCCGACGGCCTGGCCTCGCCCGTGCTCCTCACCACCGAGACGCACGCCGCCTCCCTCCGCGCCTGCGACCTCAGCCCCGACGGCACCCTCGCCCTGCTGCGGCGCGGCCCGCGCGGACGCCGCGAGGCGGTCGTGCTGCGCACCGCCGACTCGGTGACGACGTTCGCCCTGCCGGTCGCCGACGGCGACCCGTGGATCGGCCGGTTTTCGCCCGAGGGCCGGACCCTGTGGCTGCGCAGCAATGCCGACCGCGAGTTCGCGGCGCTCCTCGCCGTCGCCCTGGACCCCGACGGCCGGCCGCTCGGCGTGTCCGTGCGGGCCGAGCGCGAGAACAGCGACCTCGAACTGCTGGCGCTGGACCACGACGGCCGTACGGCCGCCCTCGCCTGGAACAAGCAGGGCGCCAGCGAACTCGAACTCGTCGAGACCTCCCCGGCCGGACGGACGGCCCCCGACGCCGACGCCACCGGCCCGGCACGCCCCCTCCCGCTGCCCCACGAGGTCGTCACCCGCGTGACCGCCGCCGGCACCGGACGCCTCCTGCTCGCGCTCTCCGGCTCCCAGCGCAAGCCCGGCGTCTGGTGGGCGCACGAGGGCGTGTCCCTGCTCCGCACCCCGTGGTCCTCCCTGGACGAGGACGCCGTACCGCCGGGCCGCCCCCCGGTACGCCCGGTCCCGCTGCGGCTGACGGCCCGCGACGGCCTGCCCCTGAGCGGCTGGTACTACCGGGCACCCGGGCGCTCACCCGACGAACCGGCACCCTGCGTGATCCATCTGCACGGCGGGCCGGAGGAACAGGAACGCCCCGTGTTCCACCCGCTCTACCACGAGCTGACCGGGCGCGGCCTGGACGTCTTCGCCCCCGACGTGCGCGGCTCCCTCGGCCACGGCCGGTCGTTCGTCGACGCCGACCTGGGCGCGGGCCGCTTCGCCGCGCTCGACGACGTCGCCGACTGCGCCGCCCACGCCGTCACCGCCGGCCCCGCCGACCCGACCCGGCTGGCCGTGATGGGCCGCTCCTACGGCGGCTACCTCACCTTCGCCTCGCTGGTCTGGCACCCGGACCTGTTCCGCACCGGGGTCGCCGTCTGCGGCATGTCGGACTTCCTCACCTTCTTCGCCGGCACCGAGCCGTGGATCGCGGAGTCGGCGGCGCACAAGTACGGCCACCCCGAGCGCGACCGGGAGCTGCTGCGCGCCCTGTCACCGATGACCCGCATCGACGCGCTGCGCGCCCCGCTGCTGGCCGTCCACGGCGAACACGACACCAACGTGCCGCCCGGCGAGTCCCGGCAGTTCGTACGGGCCGCACGGGAACGCGGCGTCCACGCCGAACTCCTCACCCTGCGCGACGAGGGCCACGACTTCCTGCGCGCGGACAACCGGCGCCTGTTCCGGCGGGCCGCCGCCGACTGGCTGGAGCGGCACCTGCAGTGAACGGCACACGGGTGAACCGTGACCCGGCAAGGGGAGTCAGCCGGGCCCCGGCACTGGCGGGAACGTGCCCCCGCGCCCACGGGAATGTGCCCCGGCACCCGCGTGAACGTGCCCCGGGGCCCACGGAAACGTGCCCCGGCACCCCCGTGAACCTGCCCCGGCACCCGCGTGATCGTGCCTCGTGGGGCCCGCCGGTTCAGTAACCGCTCTCGCGGACGATCAGGTCGACGGCGGCCCGCGGACCGCCCGCGGCGAGCGCGGCGCGCTGCCGGTCCGCGCCGGTGCCCTGCTGGAGCAGCCGGTGGACCAGCGCGGTGACCTCCCGGGTGTCGCCGGAGGCGTCCAGCGCCGGGCCGATGTGCCGCAGCAGCCCGCACAGCACGTCCCCGGCGCGGCGCGCGCCCTCCGACGGGTCGATCAGGGTGCCGCTCAGGCCGTGCCGCGCCGCGTGCCACATCGCGCCCTGCAGGTACTCCGGCGGGCAGTCCGGCACGGGCTCACCCGCGGTGGCCTGCGTCAGGGCCGTCTCCACGAGCGCCCGCACGACACCGGCGAACATCACCGCCTCGTCGGCGCGCAGCTGTACGTCGAGACAGCGCACCTCGATGGTGGGGTAACGCTCGGAGAGCCGCGCCTGCCAGTACAGCTGGCCGGTGTCCGAGATCAGCCCGCAGTCGAGCAGGCGCCGCACGCGCCGCTCGTAGTCCTCCAGGTCCCGGAAGACGGGAGGCAGGCCGGACACGGGCCAGCGGCCGAAGATGACCGTGCGCCAGCTGGCGAAGCCGGTGTCGTGGCCGTCCCACAGCGGGGAGTTCGCCGACATCGCCGTCAGCGTGGGCAGCCACAGCCGCAGCCTGTTCAGCACCTGCACGCCCGCTTCCCGGCTGGGTACCGCCACGTGGACGTGCATGCCGTTGACCAGCTGCTCGGCGACCAGTTGCGGGGCCTGCGCGAGCATGGCGCGGTAGCGGGCGTGGTCGGTGACGGCCACGGGGTGCTGCGCGTCGCGCAGCGGCGGCGTCGCCACGGCCGCGATCCGGCAGCCGTGCGTCTCGGCCGCGGCGGCCATGGCGTGCCGCAGCCGCAGGAGATGCCCGCCGACCTCGTCGAGGCTGCCGCACACGGGTGTGGCCACCTCGACCTGTGCCTGGAGCAGCTCGCACTGCACCTCCCGCCCACCCGTCAGACGAGCCACGTCCGCGGCCACGCGCACCTTCTCCGCGAACGGCACCGGCACGCCCGTGACGGGGTCGAGCAGCAGGTACTCCTCTTCCACACCGATCGTCGCCATCGCTCGCCCTTCGCTCGGCGCCCGAGTGCCACCCCCCACCGCGTCGCAAACGAAACCGGCCCGGCCGCTCCGGGCGTTTCCGCCGGCCGGGCGAGGGGGACTCGCCGGACCGTGGTGGCGTACGTCGCGGAGCAGCGGGTACGGCTGCCGGTGCTGTGGGCGGCCTGGCGGACGCAGACCTTCCTGAACTGGTCCTTCCCGGCGCAGGCGGTGCAGGCACTGCTGCCCGAGCCGCTGGTCGTGGACGCGTACGACGGCGCCGCCTGGGTGGGGCTGACACCGTTCGTGATGGCGGACCTGCGCCTGCCCGGCGTACCGGCCGCGGCGCCGGCGCTCCCGGCGTTCGCGGAGACCAATCTGCGGACCTATGTCCGCTACCCCGGCGGCCGGGACGGGCTGTGGTTCTTCTCCCTGGAGGTCGCCTGCCCGCTGATGCTCGCGGCCCGCGGGATCGGCGTGCCGTACCACCCAGGGAACCTGAAGGTCGCCAGGAGGGACGGAACGGTCGTCTACTCCGGCCGCAGGTGGACGGGCGGTGCCTCCTACCGCGTGGTCGTCCGCCCCGGTGCCCCGATCGCCCGCCCGACCGGGCGGGACGTGTGGCTGACGTCGCGCTGGCGGGCGTACTCCCGCCGGCTCGGTGTGCTCTGGGAGACGCCCGCCGAGCACGAGCCGTGGCCGCTGGCCACCGCCACCGTCGAGGAGCTGGAGGAGACGCTCACCGCTTCCGCGGGCCTGCCCGCCCCCACCGGCGAGCCCGTCGTGCACTTCTCGCCGGGGGTCCGGCACGTCCGGCTGGGGGCCTCGCTGCCCCGCCCGCCGAAGGGAGCAGGCCGATGAGCCGGAAGAACCAGGTGGACGGGACGCGCCGGCTCCGCTTCGACGGCTGGATCGCGGGCCTCGGCACCACCTCCGGCACCCGGCTGGTCCTCGGCCACTGGCAGCGGTCACCGTTCGGCACCTTCAGCGACGTGATGCTCGAGCGGGCGGACGGGGAGCGGCTGCTGCTCGCGCCCACGCCCGAGACGGCGGACTTCGTCGCCGCCACCTACGTCTTCGACACCGTCCGCGTCGTCCCCGTGCGGGTCGGGGTGGCGGACGACACCTGGACCGTGGCCGCGGGCCCGCTGGACCTGCGTTTCGTCACCGGGCGGCGCCGGCCCCTGGGCCTGCTGCTGCGCGCCGTACCCGACACGCTCGCCGGGCGCCCGGCGTGGAGCGCGCTCATGGACGGCCCGGCCCGGCTGCTGCTGCCCGGCGTGCGGACGCGGGGCAGCGCCCGCGAGGGGCGCCACGAGTGGTACGGCGCGCGGGACCTGCGGTCGGTCCGCGAGGTGTCCGCCACCTTCGAGGGCGCCGACCTCGGGGGCACCGCGCCCGTCGCACCACCCGTGCGGTTCGGCTTCGGCTCGGTGCCGAGGAGACCCTCGCTCACCCGGGTCACGACGACGGTGGCCGTCGCGGCGAAGGGAGCCCGAGCGGAGCGTGAGTGATCACCGGCCCCTGGGTACTCGGCGGGCCGTGCCACGGAGGGAGACGCCTTGAGAGTCACGACAGCGCGGAAGTCCGCGACCGGCCTCGCGCTCGCGCACGGCGCCTTCAACGTCGTGGGCGGCCTGTGGCCCCTGGTCCACCTGCGCAGCTTCGAGTGGGTCTTCGGACCGAAGACCGACGACTGGCTGCAGATGACGACGGGCGGACTGCTGGCCTCCGCCGGCCTCGCCCAGCTCGCGGCGGCATCCGACCCCTCGGGCGGCCCCGCCCATGCCCGCCGCGTCGGCCTGGGCACCGCCCTGACCCTGCTGGCCGTCGACCTGGTCTACGTCCCCAAGGGCCGGATCCGGCCCACGTACCTCCTCGACGCCGCCATGCAGACCGGCTGGATCACCGCCTGGCTGCGCACCCACCGAAGGGCCTGACCCACCGGCCGCACACCGGCACCCGATCTCTGCACCCCCACACCCCGACACGGAGGACCGGTCATGACCGAACACACCCCGTCGCAGGCCGAGGGCGAGCCCGAGCCGACGACCGCCGCGAACGGCGAGCCGGAGACCACCGGCCACCGCGACGCGCCGCGCACCACCCCCTCACAGGCGGAGGGCGACGAGGACGACGAGGACGGCGAGGACGACGAGGACGCAGACTCGACCGGGACCGGGACCGGGAGCCGGACCGACGACGCGGAGTGGGAGGCCGGCTGGTCCGGTCCCTGACCGGCGAGATCAGCGAGACACTCCCTGGCGCCCGCTCACCTCACGATCCGGGGTGGGCAGGCGCACCTCCACATGGCCGTCGACGATCCGGGCGTCGAACGCGGGCTGCGGAGCGGTGGCCGGGCCGCGTACGTTCCAGCCGTCCGAGAGCCGGAAGACGCTCCCGTGCCACGGGCACCGCACACACCCGTCCTCGATGGTGCCCTCGGACAGCGGCCCCGCCAGATGGCTGCACCGGTCGGCCAGCACGTGCAGCTCCCCGCCGGACTCGCGCACCACCAGGACGGGCACGTCGTCCACGCTGCGCCGCACCGCCTGCCCGGCCGGGAACTCGGCCACGGCCCCGATCCGGTGCCAGCCCGGCGAGACGACGTGCGGAACCTCCTCGGCGTGGTTCGCGCCGGACGCCTGCCGGTAGGCCAGGTGGCCGCCGAGCAGGCCGCCCGTCGCGACAGCCGCCATTCCCAGGAAGCCGAGGCTCCGGCCGGCGCCCGCGCGGCCCTTGACGCGGCAGGCGAGCGAGGCGGCGTACAGTCCGACGGCCGCCGTGTTGGCCAGCGCGTGCACCAGGCCGACCCGCTGCTGCGGCCGGTGCAGCTCCGCCCAGTCCACGGCCCCCGCCAGCGCGGCGGGCACCGCGGCCGCCAGCCCGACGCCGATCAGCAGCCCGGCCTCCCGCGAACGCCCCGGACGCAGGTCCAGTACGCCCGCGGACAGCCAGCTGCCGATCGGCACCTGCACCATCAGCGGATGCACCGGATGCCCGAGCCACCTCCCGTGCAGCGCGTCCCGCACACCGCCCAGCGGCAGCGCCCGCACCCCCCGGCCGACCGCGTCGATCACCGCATCGGCGCGCCCGTCCCGCTCCAGCCCGTCCAGCACCCGCAACAGCCGGTTCTGACCCATTCGACGACGTCCCATGATTCCCATGAGACGCAGGGTCCCCGACAGCGCCGACCCCAAAACGGGCCGAACAGGCGGTCAGAGCCAGTCCCGCCGCTTGAAGACGACGTACAGGCTGGTGCACACGACCGCCATCAGGAGGACGGCGAAGGGGTAGCCGAACGCCCAGTGCAGCTCCGGCATGTGGTCGAAGTTCATGCCGTAGATCGTGCCGACCAGCGTCGGGGCGAAGAGGATCGCCGCCCAGGACGAGATCTTCTTTGAGTTGTCTACCTGGTGGCGCTGGCCTGAATCGATGCGACTGTGCCATCCCTGACCTGCGGATAACTCTTTCAGCGTCTTGCGGTATCCTGCTGCGTTACGCGGCCGGTTTTTCCTACCCGCTCCCCAGGACCGTCGACACTCCCCAGATTCTCCCCAGGGAGTGACGTTGTGGCGGGCCTGGTGGCATGGGGCGTTATGCCACCGGAGGCGCTGCCAAGGGCTGGATGAGTGACTGCCTGCGAGGGCAGGGCCGAAGCCTGGTGCTGAGCGGATGAGCGCAAGGCGTGAATCTGACTCTGCCTGAGCAGGCTTAGGTTCGACCCGCCGTTGGAAGTCGACGCCTTTCCGATGACGGATCCGCTGGTCACCCTGCGTGCCCTTGCTGGCGAGCAGCAGTGGCGTATGAGCGACCGGGTGATCCATGTGTGCGAGCGTCTTGTCGCGCATGTCGCGACGACCGGCGAAGAGCTCACGGTAAGACGAACTTCTCAGTGAGATGGGTGACGGGAACCCGAGACCTTGCACCATGGATCCTGACAGTAAGAAGTTGCTACGTCCGCCTGCAGAGAGCGGTGCGTGTCAGAGTCACCCCGAACCCAGCAAACCGCCATAGGTCGCTGACCGTTCCTCAGCTCGCAGAACTCCTCAACGGCCGCACGAATGTCGGGGATTGGAAGCGTGTTACAAGGCTCGAACAGCCTCCAATCTTCGAAATTAGCGACAACGTCCTGGTTCGACACCGGAGGTTCCGGATTTCTAGAAATCCAGACACTTCTCGAGATATCCTGTTCCACTCGAACTTCAGAACCCTCGGGAACCAGCCACTTCAAGGCGCCGTACTGCGTAAGCGGATTTATCGAGACCTGAAGATAGCTGTCAAAATACCGATCCGAGGCCATCGGGTCTCTATGCGGCGCCAAGAGTACGAACTTCGCAAGAACGCCACCCCTTGACCGTCCAACCATTCCCGAGTCTCGGTTGGATCCGCCCCCCATCAGCTCATCAATCAGACGCCTGAGAGCAGCTTCTGATACTGCATGATATGTTGTGTCGCCAACGAAAACGGTCAGAATCATCGAAATCCCCAAACGTTCGAGGGCGAGCCTATGGCGTCGACCTCTCCTTTGGATAGCTTACCCTCAGGAGAGGTCGACCAGATACTACCCCATTGCTGATCAACCACCGCCGAGCATGGTTACGCCGTGCCAGCCTTCTTCGGTGCGCCACACGGCTGTCAGGCTAGACCCTCTCGGCAGAATTGCCGATACCCCGACCATGCATGAATAGGGTCCAGAGCAAACCCCATCAGGTTTATTGATCACGACCGTTGCCCTCGTAATGCCGTTGCTTCTCATGGCCAACGCTATCTTGGTTTCGACATGAGAGGCTGCCGCGAAGCCCCCCGCAGGATCGTGAGGCAGGCCGGAATCTCTGATCGCATCCCTAACTTGCGAGAAAGAACCGTTTTCGCCACTTGACACGGGGGCGCCAACTCTGTTTCCAGCATCATCAACGACTTGACCAGTCGTGATTTTGCTGTCTGCCAATTCATCCGCGATTTCATTCAGCGGATCGCAGTTATGAACTAGTACCGGCGTGGCTCCCGCCAGCACATAGTACGCGTGGATGTCAGTGATGGTGAGGTCGTGCGTCTGCTGGCGTTTGTCGAAGTGGCGGTTGCCCGTGAGTTCGACCGTGTCGCCGGACGGGGTGCGCAGCTTCATCCCCGGTTCGAGGTCGCCGGCCTGGATCCACTCTTGCTCGGACTCGACCCAGAAGGGGTGCGTGGTCGTGGCGACCAGCATCTGCTCGGCACCGGAGTCCGTCTTCACCGTGAGGTCGGAGAAGTGCTTGTCGTCCTCGGTGACGATGGTTCCCGCGACCTCGCGGACGGTGGTCTCCCCGGTCTCCGGGTCAGTGACCGTCACCTTGTCGCCGAGTTCGATGTCCTCGATCGGCTTTGTGGAGCCATCGGCCAGGAGGACCTTGGTGCCGGGTAGGAAGCTGTGGCACTTGTCCTTTCTCAGTTTCCTCAGCGCATCTGTGGCCTTCTTGCGAGCCGCGGCCAGGCCGTCCTTGGCCTTGGTCAGGGCCTTGCTTGCCTTGATCGAGTCCTTGATTCCACCGATCAGATCACCGACGAGACCCACGACCCGCTTGGCGAGCTTGACGCCCTTCGCCCAGTTCCAGGGCATGCCGTACTTCGCCATGATCTTGCCGGCGAGGCCGCCGGCGAAGCTGCCCGCGATGTTCAGCAACGTTTCGCCGCAAGCACCCACGTCACCTGTGGATATGCAGTCGAGGGCCGCGTCGACGCCGAGGATGTCTCGGACGATCTTGACCAGTTCCTTGCCGGCCGCCTGGACACGCTTGTTGGCCGACGACTGTTGCTTCTGGGCCTGGTTGACCTCGTTCTGCGCCTCGGTGACCTTCGCCCCTTCGGAGTCGGGCGCACACAACATGCCGCAGTCCGGCGAACACGTCGACGGGAAGAGGCTGCACGTGACTTCCGACACCAGTCCGCTCGGGTCGGACAACGTGACCGGACTGTTGTTGGCGTAGGCGTAGCCGTTGATCTGCTGCGGCTGCGTGTAGTCGATGATCGGGTCGACCGAGATGAACTTGCCGATAGCCGAGTCGTACTCACGCGCTCCTAGGTGTGTCAGGCCGGTCGACGCGTCGATCGTGCCGCCGACGAACCCCTTCTCACCCGGCCAGACGCCGGTGGCGCTGCCCCGCTCGAGGCCGTACGGGTCGAAGCGGCGCTGGGAAACCGCACCCGTTGCCGCCTCGATGGCGAGTTCGCCCGTGCCGTGGTGGTCGGACGCCAGGAACGACAGATTCCCATCGTCGGTGCGGACCGCGACGGTCTGGCCGGCGTGCGAGTAGTACCGGGTGGCGGACTTCTTGGTGCCGTCGGTGGAAAGCTTCAGCTCCATGCCGGGCAGGTACACCGTGGTGCCCGAGGAGTCCTTGCGCTGAATCCGGTTGCCTGAGGCGTCGTACAGGTACGTCGTCTCGGAGCCGTTCGCCTCCTTCACCTTGGTGAGCCGACCTGCGTCGTCCCACTCAAGTATTTGGGCGTCGCCGCCTATCGTCCGCTTGGTGGTCGCCCCTGCGTCGTTGTACTCGTAGGTGTACTGCTTGTCGCCGGTCGGGGTTTTCTCGGTGATCTTGGTGACCTGGTGCGGCCCATCGCCCAGGGCGCCCGCGCCGCCGTACTCATAGCTGCGCGTGACGTCCTTGGACGCGTTCAGTCCGGTGTCGTGGACGGTATCCGACGTCCGGTTTCCGATGGCGTCGGTGACATACGACTTCCAGTAGGGGGCCGCACCACCTAGCGCGCTGGTGCCCGGGGCCGCCTCGCAGGCGTTCGGGCGGGAGCCATCGACGGGCGTGGTCGAGCCGACTGTGCCGGAGCCGGTCGCATTCGCCGCTGAGGACGCAGGCGTCCATGCCTCGGACAGTCGCTGCTGGCTGTCGTAGGCGAAGCACTGCACATCTGGAGAAGAAGCGTTCGCCGTGTCCGCGATCGACAGGACGTTGCCGGCCTGGTCGTAGGAGTACGACGACTGCTTCGCCGGCGCCGTCGCTCCATAGACGTCCACGGTGGAACGGGTGAGGCGGTCCGTGCCGGTCTCGTAGTCGAAGGTCTGCCACACCTTCTTACCGGAGCCGGCGTACAGCTCCAGTTGCTGGAGTTGGCTTCTCCTTGAGTAGACCGTGTTGGTGACGTACGGGGTCGTGCCCGTCATCGTGGTCGGACGCTGCAGCGCGTCGTACCCGTAGGTCACTGCCTCCGCGGACAGTCCGCCGGCCGCGGGCAAGCCCGTCGACTGCAGTGTGCCGTCGCGATTGAAGGTCGACGTGAAGACGTAGGTGCCGGCCAGGGAGCCCTGCGAGGCGGGCACGGAGTACGCGGTCTTCAGCGGCTGGTAGAACTCGTCCATCGACTGCACGACCGACGCGAAGTACTCGGTCGGGGAGACATAGCTGAGCTCGGCGTAGGGCTTGCCGAGCCAGCCCGCCTTGTCGTAACGGGTCTCGGTCAGCTTCGTCCCGGTGCCGACGTCACCGGTCCAGGTGCTGGTGACGCGGCCGAGCGCGTCGTAGGACGTGGAGGTCTTCTTGTTCCGGCCATCGTAGGAAACGATCGGCCGGTCCAGCTCGTCGTACTCGATGCGGGAGGTTCCGGCGTCAGGGTCGACTGAGGTCTTCTTGCGGCCGAGCTGGTCGTACTCGTACCGCCACACGGTGCCCTTGGCGTCGGTGACCGTCTCCAGCTTGCCGGCATGGGTGTAGGTGTACTTGGTCGTGTCGTACGGGGTCAGAGGGCTCGGGGACGCTCCCTTGTAGTGCCGGATCTCAGTGGTTCTGCCCTCAGCGTCCGAGACGATCGTCGTGGGCACACCGCCGATCGGCGGGTCGACATGCGTGAGTTCACCGTCGTATGTGGTCGTGGTACGCCACTGCTCGGCGCCCCCAACGGCGAAGATGTCCGCCGTAGTGCGGCCGAGGCCGTCGTACTCGACCCGGGTCTGCGCACCGACCTCGCTGTTGGCCACGGGCAGCAGTTCGCCCTCGGCGGCACCGGACGCGTTGTATGTGGAGTTGGTCTTTTTGACCTGGCCCGCGCCATCGTAAAACGTGTCCGCGACCATACGGGTGCCGTCTGGGCCCTCGGTCTGGATCTGGCGGGGACGCAGCATGCTGTCGTAGAGCTGGTACTCGGCACCGTAGGAGCCATCGCTCTCGATCTTCTCGGTCTTTATCGAGGTGACCTTGTCCTTGCGGACGTTGTACGAGTACTTGATGCTCGGTGTCTGCGTCTTCGCGCGATCGGGAAGCCAGACGGAGATCAGCCGGCCGAGGCTGTCGTAAGCGAGGTCGGTTCGCCTGCCGTTCGGATCGGTTTGACCGGTGGACAGACCCCACGCGGAGGCGTAGTCAGTGGTCGTGACGTGACTGAGAGCGTTTGTCAGCTTGGTCTGCGTGAGCAAGCCGTTCGTCTGGACGTAGTCGGTCCGCGTCGAGTTCTGCTTCGCGTCCTTCTGCACCAGCGGACGGCCGAAGTCGTCGTACGTCGTGGTGCCAGTGACCTGGTACGTGGCGGTGGTGCCGTCGTGCGAGGTCATGCGCTCCGTCTTCGTCGCGTCACCCTTCGTGGGCGCGGCGTCGAAGGCGAGGTTGTCGTACGAGGTGCGCTCGTCGGCCAAAACTTGAGTCTTGCGGTTCGGAGTCTCTGCGCAGCGCACGCTGAGAGATTCGCTACGCGAGGGTAGCGTCAGGATGTTTTTGGCGGTGTTGTCCGCATACCAGAGGCGTGTGCAGGTGTCGTCGTCCGTCTTCGACACGTCGGCCTGGTCGTCGATCTCGGTCGCCCGGCCGGTGCCGAGAGCCGTCTCGTACTTCGTGGTCGACTTCGTCTCGCGCCACGTGCCGTTGGACAGTCGGCTGTACCCGCGTTCTGTGTCCGCCTTGACGATGTTGGCACGCGTTGTGCCCCAGCTCTTCGTCTGCGTCGCGGTCGTGTGCTTCCACGGCTCGCTGATCGCCTTCGAGATCAGCTTGTCACCGTCGTAGGTCGCGACTTCCAGTTCGTGTCCGGTGAACTCCTCGTGATCGGTGTAGCCAACCCCGGTGGAGTCCGTCACCGTCACGGTCCGCGTGCCGCCATTCGGGTCCGCGTCACCGTTCATGCCCTGCATGTACGTGTAGTCGACGCGGGTCTTCTGGTGGTCGGCGCTGCCGGAAGTCACGGTGACCTTGCCGTAACCCTGCCAGCCGCCCCAGGTGAGGTACTTGGCGTCGGTGATACCGTCCGGCTTCGCCTTTCGCCACGCCGCGTCGCCCTGGTAGCTGTAGCGGGTGACGAGTTGGTCGCTGCCGCCGGTGCGGTCGGTCTCGACGACTGCGGCAACCACGTACTTGTGGAACCAGTCAGTGGTCGGCTCGACGTAGCCGGGCGGGGACCACTTGACCGGGTAGCACCGCTTGGTGGACTCGCCTGGCTTCGGTAGGGCGTCCTTGGTGCAGTTGGTTGCCGCGTAGTTGACGTCGAGCTGAGCGCCGGTCTCGCTGAGAACCAGCGACAGGCGGAAGCGGTGGAACGGCGCGATGTTGTCGCCGACCGCGTCGACGCGGTTCGCCAGTTGCTCACCGAACAGATCCACAGACGGCAGCTTCACCGGCGTGCCGGCACGGCCCTCGTGTTCGATCTTCGACAACCACAGTGTCTTGGAATCGTCACCGTTGTCGGTGAACAGGTGCGTCAGGGCCCAGGCGTCCACATCCTGGTAGGTCGTGGCGTCCTTGCGCATCTGTGTGACGACGGACGTCAGTCGCTTGGTCGTCCAGAACGTCTGGACGGCCGAGGTGCACTTGGTGCCGGCCTTGCACTCCTGGTCGACCGGGACATCGGGCCAGCGGGAGGCATTCGCCTTGGTGCGCTTGGTCTCGGCACAGTCGAAGTCGGCTGTGGGAAGACAGCGTTCGGCGACGTTGAAGGCAATTCGAGCCGGCGCCTTGGCCGCGTAGACCTGGCCGTCTCGCTGGCCGTAGTCGACGCGCTTGAGGTAGCCGCCGCGGTGGTAAGCGGTGCCGTTGACGTCGGTCTTTCCGTTGAGCGCGTAGTAGTTCGTCTCGCGCTCGTAGAAGTAGGACATCACGTTGCCATGGGTGTCCTTGACGTAGTCGAGGCTCCAGCGCCAGGCCTGCTGGCAGTGGGCATTGGCGAAGGTGGCGTTGTAACAGGGCTCACCCGAGTCGTCACCGAAGACGGGCGCCGTCCATACGGAGTTGGTTTCTTCGTTTCCGGTGGCCCAGCCCGGCAGACGATTGAGTCCGAAGTAGTACTCGGTGCCGTCTGGAGTCGTGATCTTCCAGTGCTCGCCCTTGTCGTCCGTGCTGCCGTCGTCACCGTTGGTGGCACCGAGGAGCCTCTCGACCTTCGTGCCGTTGTCGGACGACATGTGCCACTTACCGGTCTTGTCGTCCTTGACCAACTCGCCGGAGGTACCGTTGAGCATGACGGTGGCGTTGTGGAACGCCCAGCATTGTTCGCCGGAAGTGTCGTGGCCGTCCTCGGAGCAGGGCTTGTAGCGACGCTCGATGTAGCCGGGGTCGTAGGAGAAACCCTCGCCGATCCAGGAGCCCTGGTTGTTGGTGGCCGAGGTGCGGCCGTCTGCCGATTGGGAGGAGTAGCCGAGGCCCACGGTAGGGGCCAGGCCGCCCGGGGTCGGGACAGTGCGCAGCGGGTAGTTCCAGTTGAAGGCGCCGGAGGAGTTCGAGACGTTCCAGCTGGCTGATGGGGACAGCGCGGTCGCCTTGTAGGTGCCCTGCGCGCTGGACGGGCCCGCCGCCACTGCCAGCAGGGAGGTCGTCGTGCCCGCCATCGTGGAGACGCCCTTGGCCGAGGCCGGCGCGGCGGTCACGTCGGCGGCGACCGTACCGGCACGCACGTTGTTCACCGTCGGCAGCACCTTGGGCTGCTGCGGGCACTTCTTGCTGCCGGGCAAGGCATAGGCAGCGCACGCGGGCAGCTGTACCAGGCGCAGTCGGGAGGCGTAGGAGCCACCGTAGCCCTCGGCGAAGTCGGAGTAGTCCACGGTCAGGCGCACCTTGGCAGCCTTGCCGCCGCCGTCCGCCCGCTCTACGCCGAGGAGGACACCCGCGCCGAGCTGCGCGGCGCGGGCAGGGGCGAGGACGTCGACCTGTACCTCGGTGGGGGCGGCCTTCGCGGCCTTGGCGTTCCTCGGCTTGACCACCTTCACCGGCAGGCCACCCGCTTCTGCGGTAGCCCCCAGCTTCACTTCGGTGCCGCCCTGTTTGGGCCACACCGCCTTGTCGAGTCCCTTGACCGCTGACTTGCGGGCCGGGTCGGACGGGCGGGGCTTGGACTTGGCGTCGCCTCGTCCCTTGACGGGCTCGCCGTCGTCCTGGACGCCGGGGCGGCTGGTGCGGCCCCGGGCGCCGTCGTCGAGCACCACTGCCTGGACGGTCGACGCGGACAGTGCGAGGGAGAGCCCCATCACTGTCGCGACGACCGCTTGTCTCGGCATGCGGCGGCTCAGTGAGCGGCCACGAAACATACGGTCGGTTCCCTTTCATAGGAGAACATGATGAAAATCTGGGGGAAGCAGCAGGAGATGGGTGTGCCGGGACCACGAGGACCCGGCACACCCGTAAATGTGACGGTATGTCACATGTCCGGCACGGCAGTCAGCGCGGCCATCTGCTGCACCGCGGTCCGGTCTGCGGCACCGCTGTAGACCCGGACTTCGTCGAGGGCGCCGGCGAAGTACTCGCTCGCCCCGCGCAGCGCACGGCCAACTTGGAGACCCCCGGTGGCGGGCCACAGGGTGTTGTTCTCGCCGTGAGCAGCGGCCACGAGCTGACCTTCTACATAGAGCCGGATCGAGTTGGCGACTGCGTCATAGACCACCGCCAGGTGCTGGCCGGACCCGCCCGTATCCGCCAATTCCTGGTCGTCGGTGAAGGTGACGATCGCCGCGGTCGCTGAGTCGGCCTTCGCCACCGCCAGCTCCCACTGCTTGGTGGCGGCTTGGTAGCGGACTTGCACGCGGTTGGCATTTGCGCCCGGCAGGGACAGCACCGTCTGTGACTTGACCGGGTCCAGTGAAGTGAGCTGGGCGCGGGCGGAGATGGTGAAGCTGCTGTTGCCGGTGACCGGGGCGGTCGCGGTGGACGCGTAGTCCCCGTCGCCGTCCAATACCAGGTTCCCATCGCCGACCAAGGCGGCCGTATCAAACAACGGGTCGGCCGGGCGGTAGATGGAGGCGTTGCCGGCGAGTGTCAGCGCCTGTCCGCCGCCGGTCTCAGCGGAGGCCCCGGCGCTCGCGTCGTCGAGTTGCCAGTAACCCTTGCGGGTCGGCTTGACCGTCATCAGCTCCGCGACCTGGGCTGCCGGCAGAACACGGTCGAAGACACGGACCTCGGCCAGGTCACCCATGAAGTGGTCGCGGTAGCCGCTCTTGGCGGTGGCGCGGCCGATCTGCAGCGGGCCATACGACTTCCAGGCGGAGCGGCGACCGGCGGTGCTCGCGAGGTCCTTGTTGACGTACAGCTGGAGCTGTGGGCCGTCGCTCTTCTGGGCGTCGTACACGCCGGTCAGCAGCACCCATTGGTCCTTAACCGCGGATGTTTTCGTCGAGACGGCCTTCCACTCGCCCAGCGAGTCGACATCGTTGACCGGGATGGCGAACTTCCAGGCCTGCGCGGACGCATCGTAGCCCAGGGTGAAACCGGGCTCGCCAGTGCCGTCCTGGCTAATCACTGTCATGTTCCGGTCCAACGCGGTGGGCCGCACCCAGGCGCTCACACTGAAGCTGTTGGACGTGTCGAGCACCGTCTCGCTGGTGTCCAGCCAAGCGTCTGCGCTGCCGTCGAAACGCGCCGCCCTGTCGGCTTTGCCGCCCGGACCGTCCACCTCGAAGACGACGGCGGGGCCGGCCGTGGCTGAGAACTCATCGCTCTCGTCGTGCGCCTCGGTATTGCCGGCTCTGTCGGCGAGGTTCCACTGGGCGAGGACCGGTGTTCCCTCGCTGACCAGGAAGTGATAGGGAGTGCGGCTGGCGTGGTCCGCCTTGTCGACTGCGATCACCTCAAGCACGTGGCGCCCGGGCCGGGTCGGCATCCACGGCACGGAGACCGAGCCACCCGGCGTGCTCGGGGCGAGGTCCTTCAGCGCGGCGCCATCGAAGGAGTACTGGTAATCGACGACGTCGGTGTCGGGGATGGAGTCGTTCGGGTTGGGCGAGAAGGTGAAGGTCCCGTAGGAGCCCACGCCGTCGTGGTAGGTGGTGTCCGACGGGTACTGCTTGGACATCACCAGCGGCTTGCCCGGCCACTGCCCGTCGTAGATGAATTCACAGCGTTGGGCGGTATCGCCCTCCCAGCTCCACGGGCCGAAGCCGTCGCCGTCGGTGGCTCGCGCACTCCAGTAGATGGTGGTATTCGACGGGATCGATGAACTGACGGTGTGCTGGAACTTCGTCCCGGTTGTTGGCGACAGCGGGTTTTTTGTCAGATGCGTGTAGGACTTGGCCGTGTTCGTTTTGGGGTCTGTCCACTCGACCTTGAACTCGACCTTGACCTTGTCCGTCTGGCCATTTCCGTGGTCGGGGTCGCTGGCGATGGCCTGAAGCGTCGGCGGCTCGTCGACGTACGCGCGGCTCGAACCCCAACGGCACCGGCCCCCTGGGTCGGTGTACATGTCCGACGTCTTGATCTGTCGCGGCAGGTTGTTGTACTTGATCGACAGGTATGCGTTGCCGCAGACCCGCTTCCACTCGGCGAATCGGGACTCGTCAGCAGCGCGCAGCCCCAGGGTCATGGCGTTCCAGCCGCCCGCGGCGGCCGACTTGATCCTGTTGGTCAGCTCACCGGTCTCACCACTCTCGAAGTGCAGGTTGGCTTGGCTCGAGCAGGAGGTCGGGGAGATCGCCTTGTCGACGGTCTGCAGATGGTCCACCCAGTCGTTGGAGGTGTTGGACCAGTTGCTGGACGAGGTGAGGGCGTAGTCCTTGCCGCCGATCAGGTACAGCCGGGTTGGCTCGGCGGTCGGGGTGGCACTGTAGATGTGCTCTACCCGGGCGGAGAAAGTCGCATCGATGATCTGCTTCCCCTTGTAGTAGGAGAGCGGCATCGTGAACATCGTGCGGCGCACGCCGACGCCGTTGCAGGAAACCGGGTTGTAATCGGTGGGGCACTTGCCGACGCCCGCGCTGCCCGAGTACTTCCAGTCCTGCTCCGTGGGCATCCCGGACATGACGCCGGTCCAGGAGGTACGTGAGGTGGTGCGTTGGATCGGGTCGATGATGACCGGGAAGACGGTGTCCGCGCCCTTGAGAAGCTTCTGATCGGGGACCAGGCTCAATTTGTCCTTGGCCACCTCGACGCCGAGCTCGGCCACGCGTCCGCCGCCGCCCGGTCCTTCGAGAGCGGGTTCGAAGCCTGTTCCGGTCTGCTGGCCGGACGTAGCGCCTTCGTCGACACCGGCTGCGGCGGAACTCAGAGCCTTAGCCACAGCCTTGGGGCCCTGCTTGCGGGCGTCGGCCTCGGTCACGGCGGCCGAGTCCCACATCGCGGGTTCACCCGCCTGGAAGACGGTGCCGCCGACGACAGCGTCCTCGGCGACGATCGCCCCGGCGGTGTCCTCAACGACGTTCAGGCCCTCGGTAGCCATACCCAGGTCAATCCTGACCAGGCGCGGGTCGGCTGCCGCCTCGGGCGACTTGACGACCAGCAGATGGCCGAAGCCGTCGGCCTCGGCGCGCACGGCGAGGTCTACACCGGGCAGGGCATCGACGTAGGTGGCGGTGTCGCCCTCGACGAGCGGTGCGGGAAGCTTGCCGTAGGGCCAGGTCAGGGAGAACTCCCGGCCCGCCCGCTGCATCGTCACGAAGGGCTCGCCTGCCTGACCGGCGGAGAATCTCAGGCCGACGGTGGCGGCCTTCGGGGCCCAGCTGCCATCGGCCGCCTTGACCAGTGTGGGGTCGACCTCCACCCACTTGCCGTTCCGGACAGTGTGAATGGGCTCGGTGTACTCACGAGCCGTGAAGGTGCCGTCAGGCTCGGCGAAGATCTCCCGGCGCTCGGTGCGCAGCCCTACGACCTCGGTCTCCTTGCCGCTTTCCTTCGCGACGGCAAGGGCCTGCTGCTCGGTCTGCATCGGCTGGTCCGCGGCCACTGGCGCCTGGCCCTGCGCGGGGCTGGCACCTCCGCCAGGTAGGACCACCGCGCCGGCTACCACTGCGCCGGTGACGGCCGCCGCCACGGCGGCACGAAGCATCATGCCTCGCCGTATCGGTCTGTGTCTTTTTGCGGACACGCGCCCACTCTCCAGTCAGTTCACGTCTGTCTCAAAAGTCCGGTTGCCGGAACGCCTGGTCCGGCCAGTCACGCGCTGGGCGGACCGCGAGCGGTTCGCCGACCGAAGGCGGCACCACGCGTGGTAACTGCGCCGTCACCGGCTTATGCGTCATCGCGATCGTCGGATGCGGACCGACGATTGTGGACGCGTCATCAGTGGACAGTGGCACCGAAGGCGACGCCGGTTGCCGGAATGCCGTCCTGGCCAGGCTTAAAGGTCTGCGACGGCGCACCACCGGAGGCCACATTCCACGGGAAGCCATAGACCGCCCGTCCCTCGGCTGGGCCGTAGGGCACACCCACGTACAGCAGTGAAGGAGTGGCGCTCAGGGAAAGGCCGGTGAGCATACGCGGCGCGGGTGCGGACGGAACGCCGAACCCGGGGTCGATCGAGATGTCGGAGGCACCGGACGCACCGACCAGCGGGACCATGTGGACGCCGCCCTCGTCCGGGAAATCCTCGGACGTTTCCTCACCAGGCACACCGATCGCGACCCTGGTGGTCGTGGCCGTGGAGGTCGCGTTCGGGGACGTGTTGGCGGCAGCGAGCTGTTTGCCAAAGAGGTCGCCAGCCTCCGCCACGCCGTCGACGTCCGCGGTGTTCTGACTGATCCACGCGGTCTCGGTGAAGGTGCCACTCGCGGTGAACCGGAAAACCTGCACGGCGCCCGCATCCACCGTCGTGCTCCCGTCCTCGCCGGGAACACCGACCGCGAGCAGCGACTCAGTGGTGGCCGAGGCGCCGGACGGCCGGTACGGAACCATGGCAAGTGCGGCGCCGAATTGGTCGCCGGCCTCCTCGCCCCCGCTGATCACGTCCTGATCCTGGCCGAGGCCGCCGAGTGGCTTCGGGTAGCCGGACGTCAGCGTGTGGTTGAACCAGGCCACGCCGCCGGCGAAAGCGGCGGTGCCGAGCGCCTCGCCGGGTGTACCGACCGCGAAGTGGGTGGGGGTCGCGGCAAGCGCGCTACCGAAGCGGTCGTCCCGCTCCGCCACACCGGGAACGGCGCCGCCGGTCTCGCTGTCCTGGTTGATGCCGACGACCGTTTGCGCGGTGCCGCTGACGTAGTAGAAGGTGCCCGCGTCGTCGACGGTGCCGATCGACTCACCAGGCGTACCGATCAGCAGGTACGGCGTGCCGCCCGAGGTCTTCCCGGCCGCAATCGCGTACCCGACCCAGTCATCGGCCTCCGCCGTACCGCCCAGCGGCTTGTCGGATCCCTGATAGATCTCCTTCACGGCTCTGCCGCCAGCGTTGAGCCCGGCGGTAGAGCCATAGACGATCTGGACGCCTCCAGCGTCGGCTGCCGCGCCGATGTCCTCATACGGAGAACCGACCACCAGGTCGCTGCAGCCGTCGAGGTCGGCGTCGTAAACAGCGAGTGCATGGCTGTACTGGTCGCCCGCTTCGGGAACGCCCGGTATGCCGTCAGTGGCCTGCGAGAGTGTGAGGGTGCCCTTTCCGCCTCCGTAGACGACGTGCACCACACCCGCCTTCTGTACGCCGTCGACGCTGGCCTCGGGATCGGCGATAGCCGTGTCTACGAGGCCGTCGCCGTTGAAGTCCGAGCCGGTCCCCGACGGGCACGCAACGGCGGCCTCAGCGGGTGTACCGCCGGTTGCGACCGCGACAGTCAGCAGTGCCCCTGCCAGAACAGTGGCAGCGCTGCGCCGCCATACTTTCCCCACCCTTGACACAGACACCCCGGACATGAAGAGAAATGAAAGAAAACCAGGCGATCATCTCTTCACATGAAGTGCACATGCAATATGCTTTTGAGCCGCCGCAAGTGACAAGAATCACAGGGGTCGCAGCGCCGCCCGCGCAGCGCGCAGGCGGGCCCCTGTGCCGAGAAGGGGATCGCCACCTGCGCCGACCCGGGAATCCTCGGCATCCGGCTGGGCCGAGCGCCCGCGACAGCAAGGAACCGACCTACCTTTGTCCTTCGGGGGTAGCCACCTCGCGAGCGCAGGCAGGTCATGCTATCTTCGCATTCCCTATGGCACCTTCCTTGCGAAAAGTGGCGCCCGCAGCACCGTCGCAGCGGATATCGATGCCATCCAAATGCGGGGTGTGCCCCGTGATTCTTGGAGAGCTTGTCGATGGTTACCCCGGCCGTTACGGTAATTATCGCTGCGTATAATGCGATGCCTTATCTGACGCGTTGCATTACCTCTGTCGCCGAGCAAAGCATCGGGCAGGAAGCGCTGCAGGTCATCGTCGTCGACGACGGCTCAACTGACGGGACGGCAGAGGAACTTGAGCGCTTGGCCGGCGCGTACCCCGGGTTGATCAGCATTTTCAAGCAGAAGAACTCCGGCGGTCCCTCGACACCTCGCAACGTCGGCCTCGACCACGCCCGCGGACGGTTTGTGTTCTTCCTGGACGCCGATGACTATCTGGGCCCGGAAGCCCTCGAACGCATGGTGCGCATGGCCGAGAAGAACGATACGGACGTCGTACTCGGCAAAATGGTCGGCGTCGGTGGACGCGAGGCGCCCACTTCGATGTTCCGGCGAGACCAGCCGAAGACCGATGTCTTCTCGTCGCGCATCTACTGGACGCTCAATCCCATGAAACTTTTCCGCCGGGAACTGCTGGAGCGCCATGGCCTGCGGTTCCCCGCGGACCTGTCCATCGGTGAGGACCAACTCTTCGTGGGATCCGCCTACCTGCACGCGGCGGGCGTCTCCGTGCTGGCTTCCTACGACTGTCTGTACTGGGTGCAGCGCGAGGACGAGGGCAACATCACTCTGCGGACGGGCGGACTGGAGCCCCGGCTGAGGTTCCTGCCGCGCGTGATCGACATGATCCTGGAGAACGTGTCCCCTGGCCCCCGTCGCGACCACTTGGCGCATCGGCACCTCACTGTTGAGGTGCAACAGTTCCTCGATCATCTGGTTCTCGAATCCCGGTCCCGGCAGGAGAAGGCCCTCGCCAGCCTCGCCGAGACCATTGCCCCACTGTGGCACGAGGGTTTGAACGACCGGCTCTCGGCGATGGCCCGGTTGCGGCTGCACCTCGTGCGGCATCGCATGCTCGATGAGCTCCTTGAACTCGTCCGGTTCGAGAAGGAGTTGGCTCAGAGCAAGGTGTCCACGCCGGTCGTCATCCGCGACGGCCGCGCCCTCGCCCGCTACCCATTCCTCCATGATCCGGTGCGCGCCATTCCCGGGAGCTGCTACGACGTCACAACCCAGCTCGGCGTACGCCATCATGTCAACTCGGCGGAACTGCGCGGCACCGCGTTGCACCTCGCCGGGCACGGCTACCTCCACCGCGTCGGCACCGAGGCCGTCACCACCAAGCTTTTGCTGCGCGAGCGCGGCAGTGACACGCGAATCCTGCTTCCCGTCGCGCACACCGCGACGCCCGGACTCGGCACCGACGAAGACGAGGGCGTCTACACCTACGAAAGGGCGGGATTCGAAGTCACCGTCGACATCTCCACCGCCGCCAACGGCAGCCCTCTCGACGACGGCCTGTGGGACATCTCCCTCGTCATCGGCGCGCAGGGCATCACCCGCGAGGTCCGGATCGGCAGCAAGCGGGCCGCCGACATCTCCGGCAGGCCCACGACGCACGTTGTCCACACTGCCGATGGCACCCGCGCCGTCACCCTCTACACCACCCAGCCGCACGGCAACTTGACCCTCGACATCGGTGAGCAGAAGCACAAGGTGCTGCCGCAACTCAGCCTGCACGACACGGTCCGGTGGGCTTCCGACTCCCCAACTGAGCTGGAGTTCACCGGCCGGTGCACCCTTGCGGCGTACCCAGAGGGTGCCCTCATCGTGAACCTGGAGATCGAGGACCACAGCAGGGTGGCCTTCCAAGCCTCAGCCTCCAGCGGCCAGGAGTTCGTCGTACGCGTCCCAGTCACCGAGCTATGCGTCGGAACGTGGCGCGGCGAACTCCGACTCGGCAACTGGGCACTCCCGCTCCCTCAGCTCCCCAAGGACCTGGCCCCGGCCAAGTGGCGCCGCCGCGTCATCCCTTGGTACGCCAAACCCGCACCGGGCGCCTGCGAGGGTTTCGCCCTGCAGGTCGCGAAGACCGACCTCGTCAAGGCCGTGACGCGGCGTCTGAGGCCGTAGCCCCAGATGCCCGCGAATGCTTTACCCGCGTCTCAGTTTGCCCACGAACGCCGCCTCGCGCGGTTGCAGCGGTACTCGGCTGTCCGATCGGCCTGGGTACCCATAAGCGGCCATGACTTGGGTGAACGCTGGTGCGTCTCCTGCCTGGCCGGGTGTGATGACGAACGCGAGCGGCCTGCAGCGGTTGTCGGCGGTGAGGTGGATCTTCGTGGTCAGTCCGCCGCGGGACCGTCCGAGGGTATGGTCGTGCGGCTCGTCGGCCAGGGCCTCCCCTTTGACGGGCCCCGGCGGCGTGCTGATGAGCCTGGACGACCGTGGAGTCGACCGCGACGACCCAGTCGAGGTCGCCCTCGGCGTCGGGGCTTGGGCGAGTTTGGCGGTCAAGACCTTTTCCCTGGTGCCGTCAGCGGCCCACTTCGGAGGTCGGTTTGGTGCGCCTTTCCAGGAGCTGAAGTAATCGGGCAGGTCCATCCACGGCATCCCGGTGTGGTACGCCTAGCCGTGGGCGTTGTCGAGGAAGTTCTGCCAGTCCTGCACGTACCAGCCGGTGCGCACCAGGCGGGCCAGCCGTTCATGATGCCGCGCACCGAGCCGGTGGTGGTCTGGAGGGCGAAGACGGCACCGCCGCCTGCGGCCAGGCTGATCCGCCCGGAGATCAGAAGCCACAGCAGCGCCGCCCACACCGAGGTCGAGACGATCCCGCCGGCCACTGCTCCGGCCAGCCCCATCCAGGCACCGGTGTTCGCGGCGTTGCGGTCGGCCGCGTTGACCGAGGCGGCCAGCCGCCGGTACCGGCCGATCAGGAATGGGCTGGCCAGGCAGGCGTCCATGTCCTCACTGGACTCCTGATAGGGGATGTGCCAGCGCAGCTTGCCCAGCATCCGGCGCCGCCCGGGAGGTTCAGCCCGGCGAGGTAGATCACGCGTGCGGAGCGCACGTAGGCGGCGGCTTGCGGCAGGCGAGGAGGAGAAGGGGAAGGAGCAGCGGGTGCAGGACGGTCAGGATGGTGGCGTCGGCCGCGAGCGTGGCGGTTGCCGCGAGGATGTCCTGCGCTTCTTCGACGAGGTCGGGGGTGACCTGGGCGCCGCGGTCGGAGATGCTGTTGACGTCGAGTCGGGCGACGCTGACGAGGGCGTCGAGTATCCGCGCGGCATGGCGTCCGGCGCGGTCCAGTTCCAGGGCTTACAGGCCCGTCCGGGTCTGGAAGGCGGCGGTCTGCGGATCGGGGTGGGCAAGGAGCTGGACGGCTTCATCAGATGGTGCGGTCGAGGTCAGCTTCGGGGACGGGGGGCGTCGGCGGCCGGCAGTAGGCGTGCAGGAGGAGGGCGACAGTTCTCTTGCAGGGCTCGGTGAGCTGGGTGGTGTCGATCAGTTCGCGGGCCTGCTAGGCCGTGTCCGGAAAGTCGATCGCTCGTTGCTCTGTTCGTGGTGCGTCTGACCTTGTCCGTTGCGGCGGGCGCCTGCGGCGTGTTGATGGGCCCGGCAGATCGTGGAGTCGGCGTTGACCTCCCACGTGATCAGCCCGGCTGCGTCCGCCCGAGCCTGCAGCCTGGTCAGCAGCTCAGACCAGGTGCCGTCACGCTGCCAGCGGCGGAAGAGTCCGTAGACCGTCTGCCACGGCCCGTACTCCGACGCCAGATCCCGCCACGGAGCACCGGTCCGCACCCGCCACCGGATCCCGTCGATCAACTTCCGCCGGCCCAAAGGTGGCTGCCCCAACACCACGACCGGCAACAACGGCTCCAGCACCGACCACTGCTCGCCAGAAAGATCCCCTCGCCCCGCATCGAGATCATCACGACGCAGGACGAGGGAATCGAGCCACTTCCAAAACACGGCCTAGGGGGTGTCCGGAAAGTCATGGGAGCCAGAGCCTGAGGCAGGCGAGGGTGACCATGGCCTGGTAGTGGGTGGCGCGTTTGTCGTAGCGGGTGGCCAGGGCCCGGTTCTGCTTGAGCCGGCTGAAGCAGCGCTCGATGACGTTGCGCCGCCGGTAGGCGGCCCGGTCGAGGCGGCAGAGGGCCTCTCCTCGCCGGATGCGTCCGTTGATCTGGTCGATCCGCTCCGGGATCGTCGCGGCGATGCCGCGTTGGCGGAGATAAGCGCGGATCTTGCGGGCCCGAGTAGCCCTTGTCCGCGACGACGCGGTCGGGCCGGGTCCGGGGCCTGCCCGGCCCCGGCCGGGCGATCCGGACCTTGGCCATGACGGGCTCGAACTGCGTGCAGTCGTTCACGTTCCCGCCGGTCAAGGTGAAGGCGAGTGGCCGGCCCCGGCCGTCGCAGGCGAGGTGGATCTTGCTGGTCAGTCCGCCGCGTGAGCGGCCGAGCGCTTCGCCTTCCCAGGTCCCCCCTTTCGGGCCCCGGCAGCGTGCTGATGGGCCCGGACCGTGGTCGAGTCGACGCACACGATCGCCCAGTCGACCTGCCCGACAGCGTCGGAGTGCTGCTGGACGTGGGCCAGGAGACGGTCCCAGGTGCCGTCGGCGGACCAGTGCCGGAAGCGTTCGTAGACCGTCTTCCACGGCCCGTAACGCTCCGGCAGGTCACGCCAGGCAGCCCCGGTGGACAGCTTCCACAAGATCCCGTTGACGACCTGGCGCCGGTCCCGCACGGGCCGGCCCATCCGGCCCGGCGCCAGCAACGGAGCGATCAACGCCCACGACTCATCCGTCAGTTCATGTCGACGCACCACGAACAGAGCAACGAGCGACCGACTTTCCGGACACGACCTAGTCCGGCCCTGTGCCATCAGGGCCATGATCTTGATCTGGCGGCCGTCGAGGAGCCGATGGCCGATGCCGCGGTGCTGGGCCATGGCGTCGGCCGCGTCGGCCCACCGGATGATCTGGGCTTCCCCACCAGATCGTCAGACCGCAGCGCCATCGTTGGTCCATGCCCCTGCATCCAGCCCTGCCCAGCGGCTCGCCGACCACGTTCAACACCTACTTGGCAGCGGTCCGTTCCCTGGCCCGGCGGATGGACCCACATTGATCGGCGTCCCGAGGTCTGCTCGTTACAGCCAGTCCCGCCGCTTGAAGACGAGGTACAGGCTCGTGCACACGACCGCCATCAGCAGGACGGCGAAGGGGTAGCCGAACGCCCAGTGCAGCTCCGGCATGTGGTCGAAGTTCATGCCGTAGATCGTGCCGACCAGCGTCGGGGCGAAGAGGATCGCCGCCCAGGACGAGATCTTCTTGATCTCCTCGTTCTGCTCGAACCCCGCCTCCGCCAGCGCCCGCATCTCCGCGTTCTGCTGCTGGGTGACGAGGGTGGCGTTGACGGTGAGGATCTCGGTGAGGGCCTGGCGGAAGCCGTCGACGCGTTCGCTGATGTGGGTGACATGGTCGGCGACGTCGCGCAGGTAGCGCTGGAGTTCCTCGTCGGTGCCGTACTTGGAGAAGCCCGCCATGAGGCCGTGCAGCATGCCCACCAGGGGGCGGGTGGCGCGCTGGAACTCCACCATCTCGCGGGAGAGTTCGTAGATGCGGCGGGACACCTCGGGGTCGCCGCGGAAGACTTCCGTCTCGATCTCGTCGATGTCGTTTTGCACGCCGGCGACGACCGGGGCGTACCCGTCGACCACGGCGTCCAGGATGGCGTAGAGCACCGCCTCGGGGCCCAGCTTCAGCAGCTCCGGGGTCTCCTCCATACGGCGGCGCACCGCGGACAGGTCGGGGGCGGCGCCGTGGCGGACGGTGATGACGAAGTCGGGGCCGACGAAGACGTGCAGCTCGGCGAAGTCGACCTCCTCGGGCGCGTCCAGGTAGCGGGCCGCCCGCAGGACGACGAACAGCGTGTCGCCGTAACGTTCCAGCTTGGGGCGCTGGTGGGCCTCCATCGCGTCCTCGACGGCGAGCGGATGGAGGTCGAACTCCTCGGCCAGCGAGTGCAGTTCGCGTTCGGTGGGGCGGGCCAGGCCGATCCACGCCATGCCCGAGGGCTGGGCGCGCAGGGCGCGGTAGGTCTCGGCGAGGGAGGCGGGGGAGGAGACGCGGACGCCGTCCTGGTAGAGGGCCGACTGCACGATGCCCACGGGCTCGGCGGGCGGCCGGCGGACCGCGGGCTCGCGCGCGGGTGCGGGCCCCGGCCGCGGCGGGGACGGGGGCGTGGCGCGGCGCCACACCGGTCGTCGCGGGCTGCGTCCGTTCCCGGAGTCCTTCGCGGCGATGAGGGGCACCTCCCTGGTGGCAGCCGGCGGCCGATCGCTGGTGGCCGGTGGCCGGTTCCGGTGGTCGAGAGTCGGTCGGTCAGCAGGATATACGGGGCAAAACGTGCCCGCCGGGGCGGGTTCGGCGCGGGCTCGGTGCGGCCCCCGCCCGCCCGTCGGCAAGACCGCGCGAGTAGGACCGTATCTGTCCTCATGCCCCGCTAGCGTGCCGTCATGACCAGGACGAAGGCCCAGCCCGCCGCGACCGGCCCCGTGCTCACCACCCGCGCCCTCAACCGGGCCACCCTCGCCCGCCAGCTGCTGCTGCGGCGCTCGCCGATGTCCGCGAAGGCGGCGGTCGAGCATCTGGTCGGACTCCAGGCGCAGGAGGTGAAGCCGCCGTACGTCGCGCTCGCCGCCCGGCTCGACGGCTTCACCACCGGAGAGCTGTCCGGGCTGCTCGCCGGCCGCGAGGCGGTGCGGATCGTCACCCAGCGCTCCACCATCCACCTCCACACCGCCGGCGACTGCCTCGCCCTGCGGCCGCTGGTCCAGCCGGCACGGGACCGGGAGCTGAACATGAAGACGTTTCGGGACGGTCTCACCGGAGTCGACCTCGGCCGGCTCGCCGCCCTCGCCCGCGCGTTCGTGGAGAGCGAGCCGCGCACCATGCGGCAACTGCGCGAGGCGCTCGGCGCCGAGTGGCCCGAGGCCGACCCGCAGGCCCTTGCGGTCGCCGCCCGCTGCACGCTGCCGCTGGTCCAGGTCACACCGCGCGGCATGTGGGGCAGGAGCGCGCAGGTCGCCCTCACCACCGCCGAGCACTGGCTGGGCCGCCCGGCAGGACGGCCCGCCGACCTGGACACCGTCGTCCTGCGCTACCTCGCCGCCTTCGGACCGGCCTCCGTGCGGGACTTCCAGACCTGGTCCGGGCTGACCCGCACCCGGCCCGCCTTCGACCGCCTGCGGCCCTCCCTCGTCACCTTCCGCGACCCCGGCGGCACCGAACTCTTCGACCTGCCCGACGCCCCGCGCCCCGACCCGGACACCCCCGCCCCGCCGCGCCTGCTGCCCGAGTTCGACAACCTGCTGCTCTCCCACGCCGACCGCGCCCGTGTCGTCCCGCCCCCGCACCGCGGGCGCACCTGGCAGGCGAACACCCTGTACTGCCCGCTCCTCGTCGACGGCTTCCTCGCGGGCGTGTGGCGGCTGTACGACGACGCCCTCGTCATCGAGCCCTTCACGGACCTGACGAGGGCGCGCCGCGCGGAGGTGGGGGAGGAGGCGGAGCGGATGCTGAACGTGCTGTATCCGGACGTCTCGTACGACGTCCGGTTCGGGACCGTCCTTCCCTGACCGCATGGAAAGGGGGCGCTGCGGGCCGCTCGTGGAGGCCCGCAACGCCCCCTGGTCGTCGACCGAGGAGTCGTTGCCCTCGGAAGCTTCTCCCGGTTAGGAGGTGACCTGCGCGGTCACCAGGCTGGAGAAGGTGGTCAGCCGGGTGTAGACACCCGGGTAACCGGCCTGGGCGCAGCCCTCGCCCCAGGAAGTGATCCCTGCCAGGACGCCCCCGACGAGCAGGGGACCGCCGCTGTCGCCCTGGCAGGTGTCCACGCCGCCGGAGGAGTATCCGGCGCACACCATCTCGCTCGCGACGAAGTCGGTGCCGTAACTGCTCCGGCAGCTGGTGTCGGAGACGATCGGCACGGTCGCGGTGCGCAGCTGGTTGGAGGAGCTGCCGCTTTGCGACGTGGTGCCCCAGCCGAGCACCCGGGCGGTGGTGCCGGCCGCGTAGACGGAGGTGTCGGTGGAGGAGACGTACTTCGCCGTGGCGTACGGCATCGACGTCGACAGCGTCAGCACCGCCACGTCCTCACCGCGGGTGGCGGAGGTGTAGTTCGGGTGGATCCAGATCTTGCTGACCCGCGCGACGGTGCCGTTGGTGCCGTTCAGGTAGGTGCGGCCGCCGACCACGCGGACGCTGCTCGTCGTCTCGCCGACCATGCAGTGCGCGGCGGTGACGACCTTCGTCGGGGAGACCAGCGTGCCGCCGCAGAACTGGTTCTGCGAGGCGTCGGTGATCTGCATCATGAACGGGTACGCGCTGGTCGTGGTCGTGGTGCCGCCGACGATGGGCTGGGGCGCGGCGACGGCCGAGGGGGCGGCGGTGAGCGCGGTCGCTGCTGCTGCTGCGGTGGCGGCTATCGCGACGGCGGTCTTTCTCGCACGGGTGAGCCCGAACATGAGTCTCCTCAAGGGGGGTTGCCGGTGGGGGGTCGCGCGGGTGTGGGGGTGGTGCACGGAGGTCCGGGACGACCTCCGTGTGCCCGGCGAGCGGCACGGCCCTTACGCTAGGGCCGCGTCCCGCGGCGCCCCAATGAGGGAACCCCCTAAGGGGGTCGGGGAGGGAAAACCCTCGGTCCCGGCCGGACGGAACCGGCCACGGTGGCTCAGCCCGTGCCGCGCCCCGCCGCCAGCCGCACGATGTCCACCCGGGAGCGGATGCCCAGTTTGCGGTAGACCCGCGTCAGGGTCGCCTCGACCGTCTTGACGCTGATGAACAGCCGCGCGGCGATCTCCCGGTTGGTGGCGCCCTCCATGACGAGTGAGGCGACCTGACGCTCCATCGACGCGAGCCCCTCCAGCGCGGCCGCCGCGGGCACGGGCTCCGGGACGGGGGCGGGCGGCGGCTGCGGCGACACGGCCGCCGCCTCCACCTGCCGCAGCCAGGGCAGCGCCCGGCACCGCCGGAACAGCCGCGCCGCCTCGTCGTACGCCGTCCGCCCCGGCCCGGTGCCGCGCAGCTCCGCCAGGGCGAAGGCGGTACGCGCCTCCTCCAGCCCGTATCCCAGCTTCGCCAGCCGGTCCTGAACCGGCGTCAGCCGGACCACCGCGCCCTCGCGGTCCCCGCGCGCCGCCCGCACCAGCGCCTCCGCCCGGTCCAGCACCGCGAGCACGCTCTCCCGGCCCAGCCGCAGCGCCTGCTCCCGGGTGACCTCCACGACGTCCTGCGCCTCGGCGATCTCCCCGGTCCGCACCAGCGCCTCCGCGAGGTCGCCGTGCCAGCGCCCGCGCGCCGGGTCCGTCACCCCGAGCCCCTGCTCCAGCTCCCGCACCCGGCGCAGCGACCGCACGGTGCCGGGGGCGTCCCCGGCGACCAGCTGCACGTAGCCGAGCGCGGCCAGGGCGCGCGACATGTAGATCTGGTCGCCGTCCTCCTCCGCGTGCTCGGCGGCCTCGCGGGCCAGGGCCAGCGCCCGGTCGACGTCCCCGCCGGACGCCTCCGCGAGGGAGGTGAGCACCGCGGACGCCACCTCGCCGATCCCCGAGTCCCGGGCCAGGCGCATGCTCTCGCGGGCCAGGTCGAGGGCGCGCCCGCAGTGCCCGGAGCGCAGCTCGGTCTCGGCGAGCATCCGCAGGAAGTGCACCTCGCTCTCGACCATGCCGCGCCGCCGCACCTCGCTCAGCAGCCGGGTGACCGTGGCGCGGGCCTCGGGCAGCTGGTCGCTCATCAGCAGCCAGCGCAGCCGGGTCGAGCCCGCCCCGTTGTGGTGGCAGGCCACCCGCGGGTCCTGCGGCTCCTCCAGCGCGCGCCGGATGGTGGCGGGGGCGTCCGGGTGGCCCATCAGGGTCTCGGCCTGCGCCTGGAAGGCGAGGGCGAGCAGTTCGGTGCGCCGGTCCCCGGCCCGCGCGGCCAGCGCCGCGGCGTGCGCGGCCTCCTCCCGGCCCTCCGCGAAGTCGCCCTCGACGACCAGGCCCCGCCACGCCAGCTGGTAGTGGACGAGGGCCAGCAGCCGCGGGTCGTCGCCCGCGTCGGCGAGCGCCTGCGGGAAGACCGCGTCGACCTCCCCGAGTGCCTGCCCGGCCGCCTCGATCACCACCATCCAGGCCCGCACCCGGTCGGCGGGCACGGTCGCGCGGGACAGCACCTCCCGCGCGATGTCCCGGGCGAGGTCCACCTCACCGGCGGTGATCGCGTCCTCGGCGGCCTGCAACCGCCGCTCGTCGGCGGCCGGTACGGCGTCGGCGGGGGTGTGCCGGGCGGCGAGCAGCCCCAGCGAGGCCGCCGTCGACGGCGCGCCGCGGTCCCGGGCCAGCGCGGCGGCCTCGGCGAGCCGCGCCGCCACCTCCGGGTCGGTGCCGGGGGTGGCCAGCGCCAGGTGCCGGGCCCGTTCGATCGGGTCGGACGCCGCCTCGGACAGCGCGGCGTGCGCGGCCCGCCGCTGGTGCGCGGGCGCCTCCGCGTACAGCGCGGCCGAGATCAGCGGATGCGCGAACCGTACGGCCGACCCCTCCGACTCGGTGGTCAGCAGCCCGAGTTCGGCCGCCCGCGCGGTCTCCGCCTCGGCGTGGTCGCGGCCGGCCGCGTGCAGCAGGGCCAGCGTGGGACGGGCGCCCGCGCTGGCCACGAGGAGGGTGTGCCGGGCCTCGTCGGACAGCATCCCCAGCCGGCTCAGCACCAGGGCCCGCAGCGAGGTCGGCACCGGCAGCGGCTCGCCCGGCCGGGGCGTGGCCGGGTTCTCGGCGAGGGCGCGGCCCAGTTCCAGCGCGAACAGCGGGTTGCCGCCGCTGGTGCGGTGGATGTCGCGCACCGTGGAGCGGGGCAGGCCGGTGTAGCCGCGGTGGTCGAGCAGCGCGGAGATCTGGGCGCGGGAGAGTGGGCCGAGGCGCAGCGCGAGGGTGTCGGGCGGGGCGGAGCGCAGCTGCCGGTCGTACTCCTGGCCCTCGGAGCGCATCGCGCACAGCAGCTGGACCGGGGTGTCGCCGAGCCGGCGGGCGGCGAAGCCGAGCAGTTCGGCGCTGGCCGGGTCCAGCCACTGCAGGTCGTCGGCGACGACGAGGACGGGTCCCGCGGCGGCGAGCGCGCGCAGCGCCGACAGCACGGCGAGCCGCAGCGCGAGCCCGTCGCGCTGGAGGGTGGACTCGCCGCGGCCGGTGAGCGCGGACTCCAGCGCGGTGCGCTGGGTCGCGGGCAGCGCGCCGGACACCTCGTCGAGGACCAGGCCGAGCAGATCGGCGAGGGCGAGGAAGGGGAGGTGGGATTCGGACTCGGTGGCGGAGCAGCGCAACACGGTCCGGGCCGTCGCGCCGTATTCCGCGGCCAATGCCCGCAGTACGGTCGACTTTCCTATTCCGGCGGGGCCGTGGAGCAGCACACTGCCACCGCGGTCCAGCTGCTCGCGCGCCGCGGTGAACGGCTCCTCCCTGCCGATGACCAGGTCGGGGCGGCATCTGGCAGGCTCCTGGAAGTCCCGTCGCACGGTCACCGCTCCCCTCCGTGTGTCGTGTCCGGGCCAAATTCTAGGCACCAAGTCATGGAAATTCGGAGGGGCGAGACGGTGAGGGAAATAACAGCGACGTGCATGGGGAATTTCAGCTCCGTGGCAATTGCATGACGAACGGCGTGTCGGGAGTGCCCCTTCCGGGCGCGGGCACCGCGCCCGGAAGGGGCGCGGGGAACCGCGCGAGCAACCACGACGAACCCGCAGCCGCCCCACGCCGGAACCCCTGCGGCGCAAACGCCCGAGCCCCTTACGGCAGCACCCCCGCCCGCCGCGCGGCCACCACCGCCTCTCCCCGCGTCCTCGCCCCCAGCTTCCGCATCGCCGAGCGCAGATAACTCTTCACCGTCTCCGGCCGCAGCCCCAGCCGCTGTGCGGCCACCGCGTTGGTCGCCCCGGCCGCCACCCAGACCAGGACGTCCACCTCCCGCGGCGCCAGCCGCACCGCGCCCGGCGCACCACCCGGGGCGAGCAGGGCGCACGCGTCCAGCAGTTCCGCGCGCAGCGCCGGATCGGCGATCCGCGGCGCCAGCGCCCGCAGCGCCGCGTGCGCCTCCCGCATCCGCTCCCGCACGGCCCCCGCCTCCTCGGCCGCCGCGGGCTCCGCCCGCACCGTGTCCAGCAGCCCGCGCGCCTCGTCCCGCGCCACCAGCGCCTGCTCCACGTCCCGCGCCGCCTCCACGGCCGCGTGCAGCATGCGGTCGCCCAGCGGCTGCGCGGTGCGCAGGGCGCCGTAGAGCACACCCCGCACCCGCCGCCGTACGACCACGGGCACCGCGAGCACCGCGCGCAGCCCTTCGACGGCGACCGGCGCGTCGTACTCGTGACTGATCTGCCGGGAGGCCGAGTAGTCGGCCACGGCGCACGGCCGGCCCAGCGCCACCGCCTTGCCGCCCAGCCCGTTGCCCGAGGTCACCGCGAGTGCGCTGAGCGCCGGGGTGCGGGTCCCGGTCAGCTCGGTGATGCGCATCCACGGCCGCCCCGCCTCCACCAGCCCGCCGAAGGCCACCGGCAGGCCGGTCGCACGGCGCAGCCGCAGCAGCGCGCCCCGTATCTCCGCCGTGTCCGCCGCGTCTGCTCCCACGTGCTCGCCCTTCCCCGGCCGCGTCCCGCGGCGCGCACCCCCGTTAAGGGGTAGTGACTTATGCACCACGGATTACACGATGTCCGGGAGCCGCCCGGCAACGGTCCGGACAGAGGGAGAACAGATGACGACGGCGAAGCCGAAGGCGCAGGGGAGCGCGACCGAGGACTTCCGCAGAGCGCGGGACTTCCTGCTGGCACACCGTGAGGACTACGCCACGGCCTACGAGGGCTTCACCTGGCCCCGGCCCGAGCACTTCAACTGGGCGCTGGACTGGTTCGACGTCATCGCGGACGGCAACGACCGCACCGCGCTGCACATCGTCGAGGAGGACGGCACCGAGACCCTGCTCAGCTTCGCCGAGCTCGCCGACCGCTCCGACCGGGTCGCGAACTGGCTGCGCGCCCGGGGCGTCGCCGCCGGCGACCGCGTCCTCGTCATGCTCGGCAACCAGGCCGAGCTGTGGGAGACCGCGCTGGCCGCGATGAAGCTGCGCGCCGTCGTCATCCCCGCCACCCCGCTGCTCGGCCCCGCCGACCTGCGCGACCGCGTCGACCGGGGCCGGGTCCGGCACGTGATCGTGCGCGCGGCCGACACCGGCAAGTTCGACGAGGTGCCCGGTGACTACACCAGGATCGCGGTGGGCGGCGGGCTGGGCGGGACCTGGCTGCCGTACGAGGAGGCGTACGCGGCCCCGTCCGGCTTCACGCCCGACGGCCCCACCCGCGCCGACGACCCGCTGATGCTCTACTTCACCTCCGGGACGACCGCCCGCCCCAAACTGGTCGAGCACACCCACACCAGCTACCCCGTGGGACACCTCGCCACCATGTACTGGATCGGCCTCAAGCCCGGCGACGTGCACCTCAACATCTCCTCGCCCGGCTGGGCCAAGCACGCCTGGTCCAACCTCTTCGCCCCGTGGAACGCCGAGGCGACGGTCTTCCTGCACAACTACACCCGCTTCGACGCGGCCCGGCTGATGACCGAGATGGACCGCGCGGGCGTCACCACCTTCTGCGCCCCGCCCACCGTGTGGCGGATGCTCATCCAGGCGGACCTCGGCGCGCTGCGCACCCCGCCCCGCGAGGCCGTCGCCGCCGGCGAGCCGCTGAACCCGGAGGTCATCGAGCAGGTGCGGCGCGCCTGGGGCGTCACCATCCGGGACGGCTTCGGCCAGACGGAGACCGCCGTGCAGATCGCCAACACCCCCGGCCAGCCGCTGAAGACCGGCTCCATGGGCCGCCCCAGCCCCGGCTACCGCGTCGAACTCCTCGACCCCGTCACCGGCGCCCCCGGCGCCACCGAGGGCGAGATCGCCCTGGACCTCGCCGAGCGGCCGGCCGGCCTGATGACCGGCTACCACGGAGACCCGGAGCGCACGGCGGAGGCGATGGCCGGCGGCTACTACCGCACCGGTGACATCGCCGCACGGGACGAAGAGGGATATCTGACCTACATCGGGCGCAGTGACGACGTCTTCAAGGCGTCCGACTACAAGATCAGCCCCTTCGAGCTGGAGAGCGCCCTGCTGGAGCACGAGGCGGTCGCCGAGGCCGCCGTCGTCCCCGCGCCCGACGAGCTGCGCCTGGCCGTCCCGAAGGCGTACGTCGTGCTCGCGGAGGGCTGGACGCCCGGCCCCGACACCGCGAAGGTCCTCTTCGAGCACTCCCGCCAGACCCTGGCGCCCTACAAGCGCATCCGCCGCCTGGAGTTCGCCGACCTGCCGAAGACCGTCTCCGGCAAGATCCGCCGCGTTCAGCTGCGCGAGGCCACGGCGGCCGGCTCGGACGCCGAGTACCGCGAGGAGGACTTCCGGTGAACCCGACCGCGCGCGAACCGAAGTCCTACACCCACGGGGTGAGCGACACCCCGCTCCTCGGCGACACCATCGGGGAAAGCCTCGACCGCGCGGTCGCCGCCTGGCCCGACCGGGAGGTCCTGGTCGACGTCCCGTCCGGCCGCCGCTGGACCTACGCCGCGTTCGCCGCCGACGTCGACGCGCTGGCCCGCGCCCTGCTCGCGAGCGGCGTGGCCAAGGGCGACCGGGTCGGCATCTGGGCGGTCAACTGCCCCGAGTGGGTGCTCGTCCAGTACGCCACCGCCCGCATCGGCGCGATCATGGTGAACATCAACCCGGCGTACCGCACCCACGAGGTCGAGTACGTCCTCAGGCAGTCCGGCGTCTCGCTGCTGTTCGCCTCGCTCGCCCACAAGAGCAGCGACTACCGGGCGATGGCCGAGGAAGTGCGCGGCCGCTGCTCCGAGTTGCGGGAGGTGGTGTACGTCGGCGACCCGAGCTGGGAGGAACTGCTGCGCCGGAACACCGGTTTTGCCGCGCTCCCGGACGACCTGTCCTGCGACGACCCCATCAACATCCAGTACACCTCGGGCACGACCGGCTTCCCGAAGGGCGCCACGCTCTCCCACCACAACATCCTCAACAATGGTTACTTCGTCGGGGAGTTGATCGGCTACGGCCCGGCGGACCGGGTGTGCGTGCCGGTTCCGTTCTATCACTGTTTCGGCATGGTCATGGGGAATCTGGCGGCCACCTCCCACGGCGCCTGCATCGTCATCCCCGCCCCGTCCTTCGACCCGAAAGCCACCCTGGAGGCGGTCCAGCGCGAGCGCTGCACCTCGCTGTACGGGGTGCCGACGATGTTCATCGCCGAGCTGAACCTGCCGGACTTCGCGGCGTACGACCTGTCCTCCCTGCGCACCGGCATCATGGCGGGCTCGCCCTGCCCCGTCGAGGTGATGAAGCGGGTCGTCGCCGAGATGCACATGGAGCAGGTCTCCATCTGCTACGGCATGACCGAGACGTCCCCGGTCTCCCTCCAGACCCGCATGGACGACGACCTGGAACACCGCACCGCCACCGTCGGCCGGGTCCTGCCGCACATCGAGGTGAAGATCGTCGACCCCGCGACCGGAGTGACCCAACCACGCGGCCGCGCCGGGGAGTTGTGCACCCGCGGCTACAGCGTGATGCTCGGCTACTGGAACGAGCCCGCAAAGACCGCCGAGGCCGTCGACGCCGGCCGCTGGATGCACACCGGGGACCTCGCCGTGATGCGCGAGGACGGCTACGTGGAGATCGTCGGCCGCATCAAGGACATGATCATCCGGGGCGGCGAGAACATCTACCCGCGCGAGATCGAGGAGTTCCTGTACGGCCACCCGAAGATCGCCGACGTGCAGGTGGTCGGCGTCCCCCACGAGCGGTACGGCGAGGAGGTGCTGGCCTGCGTCATCCCGCGCGACCCGGCCGACCCCCCGACGCTGGAGGACCTGCGCGCGTACTGCGACGGCCGGCTCGCCCACTACAAGATCCCGAGCAGGCTGAGCGTTCTCGACTCCTTCCCGATGACGGTGTCCGGAAAGGTGCGCAAGGTGGAACTGAGGGAGCGGTACGGCGCCTGAAGGAACCGCAACGGCCCGCCAGGGCGTCCGGGCGCCCCGTAAGATCGGATGCCCTGGGGGGTGACAATGGTCAGACGGCGACCCGTGACGACGCCCACGCTCGAGCAGGTGGCCGCGCTCGCCGGTGTCGGGCGCGGCACGGTCTCCCGTGTCATCAACAACGAGGCCGGCGTCAAGGAGTCCACGCGCCGCGTGGTGCAGCAGGCCATCGCCGAACTCGGCTATGTGCCCAACCTGGCGGCGCGGTCCCTGGCCGGGCGGCGCGCCGACGCGGTGGCGCTGGTGATGACGAAGCACGACTGGCGGCTGTTCGGCGAGCCGTTCTTCTCGGAGACCGTCCGCGCCGTCGGGGACGCGCTCACCGACACCTCGGTGCAACTGCTGCTCACCCTGGTGCGGACGGACGCCGAACGGCAGCGGTTCGTCGAGTACGCGCGCGGCGGCCGGGTCGACGGCGTACTGCTGATGTCCGTCCGCGCCGAGGACCGGCTGCCGGACATGCTCGCCGACGCGGGCCTGCCCACCGTGCTGCTGGGCCGCCGCTCCGGCGACGAGCAGATCACCTACGTCGACGCGGACAACGTCGGCGGCGCGCGGGAGGCGGTGACCCACCTGCTGCGCACCGGCCGCCGCTCCGTCGCGGCCATCACCGGCCCGCTCGACATGTACGTCGCCCAGTGCCGGCTGCGCGGCTACCGGCAGGCCCTCGCCGACGCCGGGCTGGCCACCGACGCGTCCTGGATCGCCGAGGGCGACTTCACGGAGGCGAGCGGACGCCGGGCGATGACCGAACTCCTCAAGCGGCACCCCGGCGTCGACGCGGTCCTCGCCGCCTCCGACACCATGGCCGCCGGAGCGCTGACCGCGCTGCGCGCGGCGGGCCGCCGGGTGCCCGACGACGTCGCGGTCGTCGGCTTCGACGACTTCCAGCTCGCCCAGCACACCGACCCGCCGCTGACCACGGTCCGCCAGCCGATGGAGGAGATCGGCCACACCATGGTCCGGCTGCTGCTGGAGGAGATGGACGAGCCGGAGGTGGCGTGGCGCCACGTCATCCTGCGGACGCAGCTCGTCGTGCGGGAGTCGGCGTGAGGCGGCCCGCGGCGGCGCGCTGAGCAGTGCCCCCGCCGGCACCCGACTTCATCGGGCACAGGATGTCGGGTGCGGGCATGCCCCCGCTGCCTAGCGTGGTGACCACAAGGAAGGAAGGCCGGGCGACGCGGCCCAGGAACGAGGAGACCGGCGTGCTGGAGCGGCTGAACCAGGCCATGGAGCACATCGAGGACCACCTCGACGAGCCGATCGACGCGGCGGTGCTGGCGCGGATCGCGGCCACCTCGGAGTACCACCTGCGCCGGATGTTCTCCGCACTCGCGGGCATGCCGCTGTCCGAGTACGTCCGGCGCCGCCGGCTGACCGTCGCGGGCGCGGAGGTGCTCGCGGGGCGCGAGCCGCTGCTGGAGATCGCGGTGCGGTACGGCTACGGCTCGGGCGAGGCGTTCGCGCGGGCGTTCCGGGCCGTGCACGGCATCGGTCCGGGCGAGGCCCGCCGCACCGGCGCCGCGCTCGTCTCCCAGCCCCGGCTGACCTTCCGCCTCACCGTCGAAGGGAGCAGCAGCATGCGTTATCGCGTCGTCGACCGTACGGCCTTCACCGTCGTCGGCCTCAAGACCCGGGTGCCCTTGGTGCACCACGGCCCGAACCAGGCCATCATCGACTTCGTCCGCGGCATCGACCGGCCGGTCCTGGACCACCTGGAGAAACTGTCGGACCAGGAACCGCGGGGCATCGTCGCGGTCTGCGACGACCTGGACCCGAGCCGCGCCGAAGGCACCGAACTCGACTACTACCAGGGCGTGATCACGTCGGGAACGGCCCCCGAGGCCGCCCCCGAGGGCACCACGACCCTCGCCGTCCCCGCCGGCACCTGGGCCGTCTTCACCACCTCCGGCCCGGCCCCGCAGGCCATCCAGGAACTGTGGCGCGACGTGTACACCGAGTGGTTCCCCTCCAACCCGTACCGCACCCGCCCCGGCCCCGAGATCCTCCGCACCCGCCTGTCCCCGGACGGGAGCGAGGCGGAGGGGGAGCTGTGGCTGCCGGTGGAGCGGGAGGGGACCTGACGGGGACCTCGGCTGGTTCTCCTAGTTCTTCTGGAGGGTGCGGGTGACCCCCGCCACGACGGCGGTCGTCAGCAACCACCCGAAGGCGATCAGCAGGTAGGCCAGCCACTGAAGGCCGTCGTCCGTCCAGTACCAGGCGGTGCGCTGCCCCAGGCCGCCGATGGGGATCAGGAGGTCGAGGGTGTAGACGAGGGGCTGGAACGGTGCTCCCTCACCTCGCTCGACGGCGGTGGGGGAGCCCGTGCCGGCCGCTTCCCTCGCCTGTGTTCGTGCCCCGATGGTTCGAGCAGGAGACCGACGACAAGGGCATCCTGCTATGGCGGATGCCGTAGGTAGCCTCGTCCAGTAGGTGCTTCCGCCCACGGCGTGCCGGCCGACGGGAGAGGTGTTCGTGCACGTTGACGCAGGGCGGATCGCGGAGCCGCCCGACTCGAACCGTGCGTAAGGAGAGGGTGACTGGTGATTGCCGTGACGCCGGCTCGCCGCCGGGCCAACAGGAGGAAGAGGCCGTGAGCGGGCGATGGACCGCAGCCGTCCGTCCTGCGGGAGTGGTCGGGGTGGTCTTCTCCCTGCCCCTCACTCTCCTGGCGATGGTGGGTGCCTTCCTCTACGGAGGGACGGGGTACATCGTCATCGCGATCGCTGGAGCAGTCATGACTGCCTTCAACGTCTGGGCCATCACGAGTCGCAGGCGCGAGCAGGAGAGCTGACCCGCGGCGAGGTCGGGGCGTGAAGCGGCCCCATGACGTGGAGACCTGACGGACGCGAAGTGGGCGGTGCGGGAAACGCTGTTGCCGAAGGGCAAGAAGCCTGGCCGGCCGCCGACGTGGGCCAGGCGGCGGCTGATCGACGGCATACGGTTCCGGGTCCGCACCGCTATCCCATGGCGGGACCTGCCCGCCGAGTACGGGCCGTGGGGCCGGGTATACGACCTGCGGCCGGCCGCCGAAGGTCGACCCGCAGGACTACAAGGCTCGGCACGCGGTCGAGTGCGGCATCAACCGCCTCGAAAGGACCGAGCCGTGGCCACGAGGTACGACAAGCTCGCGGTCCGCTACGAGGCGACCGTCCTCGTCGCGGCCATCAACGGGTGGCTGTGAGCAGCATGTTCGCGATTGGCCCGGTGGCCCTTCACATCTTCGCCTCGAATGCCTGGGCGACGGCCAGGCTGTCCTCGTAGACGTGGTGCCGGGTGACAAGGCCGTCTTCGACGGTGAGATGCAGAGCGAACCGCGCCCGGTACGCACGTCCGGTGGGCCGGGCGGTCTGACGGATCTCGCCGAGCACGACTGCGTCGCTTCCGTCGACAAGGATGCGCTCGACCTCAGTCGCCACCGCTTCCGGCACGTGGTACTCGGCAAGCTCGCGATAGTGGGCGGCCGCGTCGGCCCGGGTGGACCGGTGACGGATCCACGGCGTGGCACTACGGCCGTGCTCGGCCTCCGGCCAGTCGAGCTTCCAATCGCCCTGCTCGGCATACAGCTCGGCGATGCGCTCGGGGTCGCCCTCGCCGATTCTGCGCAGCAGCTCCTCAACCACAGTGCGTGTGTTCGTAGCTGGGGCTATGGACATCGCTGACCTCTCCGTCCTGGTCCGCGTCCTCCGACGCGGAGAGATCACCGATCCTGCCAGCGCGGCCACGCCGAGACAATTCACTTCTCACGCAAGGCAAGCGCATCACAGAAATCCACTTTCGATACCTGCCGTAGGCGGCGGGGCGGGCGTCAGGGGGAGATGGCGTATCCCGCTCCTGGCCCGCGGAACGTCTGGGCGGTGTGCCAGACGGCGTGGTCCGTGCCGTGGAAGAACACGTTCAGGCGTCCGTGTCCGTCGGCTTCGACGACGGGCTCACCACCGGTGTGGTCCGCGATCTGCCCCCAGGCGCTCCAGTCGGTGCCACGTGCCGGCGCCCGGGTCCTCCCCCTCGGACCAGCCGCCCGGCAACAGCTGGTGACGGTTCGACAGCGCGTGGTTCGCGCGGCTCCGGATGAACAGAACACCTCCAGCCGGCCGTCCGAGGAGGGCGCTACCGCCGGATCACCCGTCAGCTGCCCGCCGAGCGAGGTCACCGGGCCCCAGGACATTCCCGGTGTCGAAGAACCGTCATGTTCCTCCTTCCTGCTTGATCGCCAGAGTCCCGTATGCGCTCTGGCCGTTGGCGGTGCGGCAGCCGTTCCTCGTGGGGCGGCGTGCGGTGCGACGTGTGGCCGGCCAGGGCCGAGGCGGGCCGGCCGCACGTCGGGTGGAGGTGACGGACTCCGGCACGCGATGGCCGTTCGCCGTGCCGGGCTGGGGCAGTGCTCCGGGAGTTATCGGGTCCTGAAGCGGCGGAAGAGGTTGCGGGCGACGTAGACGCCGGGGCCGCCGAAGCCGACGATGTCGACACGTCCGTCGCCGGTGATGTCGGCGAGGAAGCGGGGGTGGTGTTCGACCCGCCAGGCGCCCGCGTCGTCGTTGTGGCCGAAGCCGCGGCACACCAGCTGAGCCTGCTCGAACCGGCCGTCACCACGATTGCGCGACACCCAGACCCCTTCGTCGCCGAAGCCGACGACGTCGGGGAGGCCGTCGCCGGTGACGTCGGCGAGAAGGCGCAGGTGCTTCCTGCCGGTCCATCCCTGGGCCGTTCCGAAGTCGTTCAGGACGAGCCGGGAGGGCTCGAAGGTGCCGTCGCCGAGGCCGCGTGCGAGGGTGACGCCCTGCGGGCCGAACCCGACGATGTCCAGCGGCCCGCCGTCGGTGGTCCGGACCAGGCACCGGGGGGACTCCTCGGCATCGCTCCACCCCTGGCCGGTCCCGAAGTCTTCGAGGACCCAGAGGGGTTCGGCGAACGCGCCGTCCTCGTCCTGGAGTGACACCCAGACGCCGTCGTCGTGGAAGCCGACGATGTCGAGTCTGCCGTTGCCGGTGGTGTCGGCGAGGAAGCGGGGGTGCCGGTCGGCGAGCCACTCGCCGGCCTGCGGGCCGTGACCGAACGCCTTGAGGACCGGTTCGGCTGCGAGGGATGTGAACTTCCCGTCCTCGTCCTGCAGCGAGATCCACACGCCGTCGTCGTGGAAGCCGACGATGTCGAGTCTGCCGTTGCCGGTGGTGTCGGCGAGGAAGCGGGGGTGCCGGTCGGCGAGCCACCCGCCCGCCTGCGGGCCGTGACCGAACGCCTTGAGGACGGGCTCGCCACTCGCGGGTGCGAACCTGCCGCTCTCGTCCTGCCGCAACACGCGGACGCCGTCGGCGGCGAGTACGACGGCGTCGGGCCTGCCGTTGCCCGTCGTGTCCGCGAGGGTCCACAGGTCCTTGGGGCTCGGGGACGGTGTGGGCGGGTGCAGGACGCGCTCGTCGTCGTCGAAGGTGCCGTCGCCTTGGCTGACGGCCGTCACGGCACCCTTCGCGGGTTTGAGCCCCACGATGTCCGCGCGGCCCGCTCCCGTGGTGTCGGCGAGGAGCCGGTCGCCGAGCCCGGCCCACCAGCCCGGCTGCCCGCCGGGAGCGCGGTGCGTTCCGACGCTCCTCCACGCGCCGGCGTCCTGGTCGCTCCCGAATCCCTTGAGGACCAGCAGCATGTCGCTGAAGGAGGGTGTGGAGCCGGGCGCCGGCCGCAGCGCGGCCGAGCGGGCCAGCCGCCAGGACCGGCGGCTGTTCCAGTGGCTCAGTGGTGCCCAGCGCAGTACGGGGTCGCTGACGCGTTCGGGCTCGGCCGGGACGAATCGCCAGCGCTGGTTTGCCGCGCTCTCGTCGTACTCGCGCAGGACGATGCGAGGCTCGTCCGCATCGGGGTCGGCGAGGTCGAGAACGGCGCCGTCGGCGGCGTACTCGATGAAGTAGAGGCCCGCTTCGTCCTCCACGGGGACGACGTACCACTGCTGGGTCTTCTTGCCTGCGGTGGCGTCCCACTGGCGGACACCGCGGTCGGCGGCGGCGGGGTTGTCGAGGACCTTGCCGCTCACCACGTTGCCGATGACATACGCCTGGCCGTTCTGCGCCGGCCCGCCTTGCGCGGCCGGTACGGGGGTGAGCTGCCACTGTTGCGGGCTCGGGCCGCCCGTGGGGACGTCACGGACGACGAGCGCGCCGTCCGTGCCCGGCGTGGACCTGGCACCGAGGGTCTTCCCTGTGGCGGCGTTGACGATCTCCAGCTTCAGTTCTTGTGTGGGGACGGGCATCGTGCAGCCTCTTCCGGGCGACGCGGGCGTTGGCTCGGGACGGATGTGGCGCGGAGACGGTGGCCGCGGGTCACGTGAAGACGTGGTGGTAGGGGACGCTCCACTCGTTGGGCAGCCGCGGGTAGAACGTGTTGATGACCGTCCCGGTGAAGTCCCCGCCCCAGTTGTAGGTCACCCGCACCTCGCTGTCGGCCGCCACCGCGTGGTCCTTGAACCCGAGGATGGCGTCGGGGTGGGTGATGGGCACGAAGGTGATCCCGCCCCACGGCGTCACCGTGACGACCCACAGCTGGGTGTCCTCGGGCGCGCCGTTCTTCCCGCGCCACAGGTCGCCGACCTTGTCGGGCAGGCCCACCTGGACGGTGTCGGCCGTGCTCTGGGGAGCGTTCTGGTGGACGGTGATGCGTCGGCGCTGCGGCTTGGGCTCGCCGTCGTCACCGCGCCCCGCGTCGGCCTGCCCAGCGGTGGCGGGCTTGGGCGTGACCTGGCCCGCGGCGCTCTCGATGAAGTACAGCGGCCGCTGCCCGAAGAAGCCGGCGGGGGTGATGTACCAGAGGTGGCCCTGCTTCTCCTTGACCGGGTCGAGCTTGGTGGACAGCTGGACGCCCTTGTCGTGGCTGCTCTCCGTCAGCTCGACGGGCCGCAGGAAACCGCCGTTGAAGGCGTGGACGAGCATGACGGGACGGTTCTCGACGAGTGCGGCCACGATCGCGTTGTCGTAGCTGTTCACCGCCACCGGACCGCCGACCACCAGGTTCGACATCGTCGTGCGTTCTTGGGTGTACATCGCGGAAACCTCACCTCTTCCTGAACTGGAGAACAATGCGCCGGCCGCTCAGTGCGGTAATCGATCGCGGTATTACCGCATTCCTTGATCGCGCCGGAGTGAAAGGGCTACGCATTGCCAGGGTGGCCGAATCGAATACCGCTCGACAGCGGCACCAGTAACAGCCGCAACATGAACGACGAAGGTATTCGGGAAACGCCGATCGAGCGATCGACAGCACGCAACTTACCTATTTGGAACGCCAGTTGGGAACTGGTCGCGAATCCGGTTCACCCGATTGAGGGTGATGCGCGACGGCGTCTTCCCGTGAAATGGTGCCCCTGTTAGCGTGGAATTTCGGGAAGCGCACAGCTGCCTGTTTTGCCTTCCGTCAAGCGCGTTTCGGACAGATCAGCCGAGGACGGGGAATGCCTTCCACCGCGTACAACCTGGAACGGTTCAAGCGCCATCCACTGACGAAGACGAACCTGCGGGAGCTGAGCATCGACCTGCAGGCCATTCTGAACCACCCCAACCTGGTCCACACCGACAACAACGGCGTGCGGCACAAGCCCGTCGGCGTCTCCATCAACAAGGCGAAATCCTCAAACGCCTTCCCGGGCTCCGCGTTCGATCTGGGCTGGCTCGCCTATATGAACCTCGGGGAGCCGCTGATCGAGGAGCGGGGCGACATCACTCCGCCCCCGCCCGACACGTTCTCCTCTCGCGCCTACGTCAACCGCAGTCCGACGGACGAGATGACCTTCACGGACTCCGTCGAATTCACCGTGTCGAACGGGGTGACGTGGTCGCTTCACGGGGATGCCAAGCTCACCTTCGGAGGGAGTATCGGCGCGCAGCTGCAACTGCAACTGCAGAACCAGCTCAAGATGGACCTCCAGGCGCAGTTCGGGACCCAGTTGCGCAACGACATGGCGAACAAGAACGCCAACACGGTCACCAACAAGAACAGCAAGGACAGCGTCGGGGTCGACAACGCCAACGCCACCGAAACCGCCACGACGAACTCCGCGGGGAACTCCACGTCGAACTCCGTGACGGACTCGGTGGCGTTCACGACCCAGGGCAGCGCCACCGGCAACGCCTCGCTCAACGCGCAGCTGGCCCTGGGCCTCGCGGCCACCGTCGGCGGGTCCCTGACGACCAGCTGGACCTCGAAATCGCAGATCTCCGGCAAGGTCCCGAAGGACTCCCGCGTGGAGACCATCGCCACGCAGCGGCGTGCCCACAGGCACTACGAGTACGAGATCCCGGTGACCTTCGCCGGCTACCTGGCGGTGCAGTACGCCGTGCCGGTTCCGGTCCTGTCTCCCCCGCAGCCAGGCACCTTCCCCGGCCTCGCCCAGGTGGTCGCCCGGGACATCGCCGGCATCGGCCTGGCCGGCGGCGGATACCGCATGAAGGGGCGCATGGAGATCGTCTCCGCCCTGGACGTCCACCACACGATGTTCGAAGCCGAGAGCCTGACCTTCAGCCAGCGAGCCCTCTACAAGGGGCCTTGACCGGGCGGTGCCACCGCCACGACGACCGGGAGTGACGACCATGGTGTTCGACAACATTTTCGGTTTCGCACAGAACAGCGCGGGGCTCTTCTCGGTGAGGGGCGGCACCGCCGGGCCGCCGCCGGACGCGGATGTCGATTTCGAGGACGCCGAGGAGGGCGCGTACGACGACAAGAGCACGAGCCTGTTCACTGACGCGATCCATGGGGCTTCCTCCCGGGCGAAAGTGGTGCAGGAGCAGTCACCCGAGGCGCGGGTCATCCTGGGCTTCCTCGGCTCCTTCATCCGGACCACGCAGGCGTCGGCCCGTACGCAGTCCGAGTCCCCGCATGCCGGCTCGGTCTCCGACGCGGCATCCGACGGCATGGGGAAGGCGAACGAGAAGGTGAAACAGCAGGGGGAGGAGCACGGCCTGCGGAGGAGCGAGAAACTACAGGCGGACCCGGACAGGGACGCGTACAGCAAGCCCCCCAAGGCCCCGGAGGCCCCCAAGGCCGCAGAGCCCCCCAGGGCGCCTCAGGCGACCACCGAGACCCCGCAGAAGCTGGGGGAAACCCAGACGACCACCGAGAACCCGTCCGGTTCCCAGTAGCACCCGGAACACGAGGGGGCAGGGGTGAACACGCCCCCGCCCCCTCGTGTGTCACACCGGGAGCAGATGCCACTGCCGTTCCGGAAGGTCGCTCTCCGCCCCGTACTGCTTGATCACCGCGCGGGCGTTGGTGTCGACCCCCAGGAGCAGACCGCTGTTGCGGTTCACGATCGTGTACACCGGCGGAGAATCGGACGCCGGAGCCACCGGGGTCAGTCGCCACTGCTGGTGGTGTGCGTCAGCGCCCTCGTAGGCGCGCTGCGCGACCACCGCCCCGTCCGCCTCCTGCGCCCCGACGACCTCCAGGACCTTGCCGCTGCGCACGTTCTCGATCCGGTACAGGACGCCGCCGTCGTCGTAGCCCGCCGCGATCAGCCGCCACCGCTGGTGCTCCCTGGGGGCGGCGATGGTCTGGTGGACCTCCGCTCCGTCCTTGACGGACTCACGCACGACCCCCATCCGCAACCTGCTGCGGACATTCGCCCAGGAGACCACCGTGCCCGTATCGGGCAGCTTGGCCATCTTCTCCGAGCCGACCTTCCGGACCCGGTGGTTGGCGTAGTCGGCGACATAGAGGTTGTCGACGCAGTCCACGGCGAGCCCGTGCGGCGAGTGGGGCGAAGCGGAGGGGCCGTCACTGTCGATCTTCCCGGTGCCCGAGCCGACGACCGTGGTGATCGTCCCATCGGCCGCGACCTTCCGGACCCGGTGGTTGCCGAGGTCGGAGATGTAGAGGGTGCCGGTGCTGTCCAGCGCCATCCCCATCGGGCAGTTCAACGGGGCCGTAGTCGCCTGGACGCCGTCACTGACGTAGGCCGCGGCACCCGTGCCGGCCGCCGTGCTGATCTTCCCGTCGGCCTTCGTGACCTTCCGGACCCGGTGGTTGGCGTACTCGGCGATGTAGAGGTTGCCCGCACTGTCCACCACCACCGCGCTCGGGTGCTTCAGCGGGGCGGCGGTGGCCGTGGCGCCCTCGGCGGCCGAGCCGGCGGCACCCGTGCCGGCCACCGTGCTGATCTTCCCGTCGGCCTTCACGACCTTCCGGACCCGGTGATTGTTGTAGTCGGCGATGTAGACGTTGTCCGCGTCGTCGACCGCCACGTCGAACGGGTGGTTCAGGTGGGCGGCGGTGGGGGAGAGACCGTCGCCGCCGTAGGTCGCGGCGCCTGTGCCGGCGAACGTATGGATCTTTCCGTCGGCCATCGTGATCTTCCGGATGCGGTTGTTGCCGGCATCGGCGATGTAGAGGTCGCCCGCGCTGTCCACGGCCATTCCGCGCGGGTAGTTCAGCGGGGCCGAGACGGCGGGCACACCCTCTGCCCCGCGTCCCGCGACCCCCGTCCCCGCGACCAGGCTGATGCTGCCGTCAGTCGTGATCTTCCTGACCCGATGGCCGGCGTACTCGGAGATGTAGATGGTTCCGTCGCGGCCCACCACGACCCCGTACGGCCCGTTCAACGGGGCTGCGACAGCTCGCTCTTTCTCCCCTTTGGGCTGGCCCGCGACCCCGGTCCCCGCGATCGTGCTGAGCTGACGATCGACGTGCTCGCCCCCTGTGGCTCCCGCCTGGGCAGTGCTCATGATCACCCCTTCACCGTTCATCCAGTCCGCCGGCTTTGATGGTGACGCCGACAGCGGACAATCGGGGACGAACGGCGGGATGTCGGATCACGTGATCGTCTGGAAAGGGAGTGTTTGCCCACTTGCGGCCATGCGCCGCCTCCGGACATGAGGCGAACCTGTCGTCGGCTTGCGACCGAAAGTTCGCTCACCCTCACGAGGTAATGACGAGCGTGACATTGACGAGGTTGGGGTCCGTCGGGACGGCGCCGGTTCGACGCCGTCCCGCGCGTGCTCGTCCGGACCGCACGACCGTCCGGAACGGCCGCGTCGGCGTCGGCAGTTCGAGGGCCTCAGCGTGAGCGGGCTGCCGCACCGGAGAGCGCGGAGCGGTCACCCTCCCCGTCGGCGGCCTCCTGCGCCCGTCCCTGCGGGTGAGGGCGCCGACGCCGCGCAGGCGCCCGCGAGCAGGGCGATGACGGCGGCCTTCGTGTGTCCCGGGTCTCATCGATTGTTGCTCCAACCAGCGGTGCAGCGCGGGCCGAACGTACCGCCAGGGTTTACGACGCTGTACCGGCTTCCACCACGCCTCGTGCGACGCCTCGGCCGCTTCCCTGTACGGCGCGACCCAGACCCACCGGCCGACTCCGCCGGTGCGCGCAAGGCGTGCTGGCTGAGGGCACCGCGTCGCGCGCTCGCCGTCCATGACGGTGGGCACCGGCCGGGCGGGAGCGTCGAACCGGATGCGCAGGGCCGCTGAAAGTCATTCAGGGAGGTCGAGTGAACGAAGCTCGGCGTCCAGCATGCGCATCAATTCACCGACCCGCCCGCCGCCCCCTGGTGCCGCCGGGAAGCGTTTGAGCACCTCCACGACGACCGGTGTCGCACGACGCACCGCTCGCCCGACGTGCTCGGCGGCGACGTCCGGATCGTGGCCGGCGACCAGTTCGGCTGCTGCGGCCGCGTGGGCGCCGGCTCCGAGAATGTGCTTGACCTGGGTGGCCTTGGCCAGCGGATGCAGGTAGGCGGCGCCCGCCGCGGACATCGCTGCCCGAGCCGCCTCGCGGGCGGCCGCGGTGTCCGCACTCTTGGCTGCCCTGAGGGCCGCCCACGCCGTGTCGCGCAGAGCCTTCCCCCGTTCACCGCCACGGGCGAACTCCCACGCGGCACCGACGGCGTCCCGAGGCCGCGAGTCGTCGGGCCGATCGGCCTCGAACACCTCCAGCACCACTTCGGCGCACGCCGCAGCGAACGCGGTGACCTCACGAAGGTCTCGCTTGCTCAGCGCGATCTCGCTCTCGTCCCCTGCCATGAGCCCATCCTCGCCCATTGACGGCCCACACCTCCCCGGTCACCAACTCGGGCCCGCCGCGGAGGCGTTGCGCTCCCATCCGTCCCCTTCTCTTGACACCGCTCCCCCCTGCTGGCTTCATGGCCAGCACGTGGGAGCGCTCCCAAGGTCATGGGCTCCCGGCGTCTGTTCCCGCCTCGCCTCCCCGCGGACGCGAGCCGGCGCCGGGCTTCCACCACGCCTCGCGCAGCCCTCGCGCGACGCCCCGAGGGCCGCTTCCCCGGTACGGCACGACCCAGATCCATCCTCCCGCGCACCCCCGTACGGAAAGGACGATCCGTTGCGCCCGCACCCACTCACCCTGTTCGGCCGCCGCAGACGCCCCGGCACCACCGGCCCCGCCACCACCGGCCCCGGCACCACCAGCGGCACCAAGGACGCCACCGGCACCACCGGAGCCAGCGCCACCAGCCGAGCCACCGGCGCCACCGGCACCACCTCCACCACCGGCCCCGCCACCCCCCTCGCCCTCGCCGCCGCCCTCACCGCCGGGCTGCTGCTGCCGCTCGCCGCCGCCGGCCCCTCCGCCGCCGCGCCCGCGTTCAACTACGGCGAGGCCCTGCAGAAGTCCCTGCTGTTCTACGAGGCCCAGCAGTCCGGAAAGATCCCGGACTGGAACCGGGTCGGCTGGCGCGGTGACTCCGCGCTGGGCGACGGCAAGGACGTCGGCCTCGATCTGACCGGCGGGTGGTACGACGCCGGGGACCACGTGAAGTTCGGCCTGCCGATGGCGTATTCGGCGACCGTGCTCGCGTGGGGCGGCCTGGAGGAGCGCGCCGCCTACACCGATGCCGGCCAGTGGGGCCATCTGAAGAACAACCTCCGGTTCGTCAACGACTACTTCGTCAAGGCCCACCCCTCGCCCAACGTGCTCTACGGGCAGGTCGGGCACGGCGGCAAGGACCACGCCTGGTGGGGGCCCGCCGAGGTGATGCCCATGGAGCGGCCCGCGTTCAAGGTCGACGCCTCCTGCCCGGGCTCCGACCTCGCCGGGCAGACCGCCGCCGCCATGGCGGCCTCCTCGATGGTCTTCAAGGACAGCGACGCCGCCTACGCCGACAAACTGCTCACCCACGCCAAGCAGCTCTACTCCTTCGCCGACACCTACCGCGGCAAGTACAGCGACTGCATCACCGACGCCCAGAGCTACTACAACTCCTGGAGCGGGTACCGCGACGAGCTGGTGTGGGGAGCGATCTGGCTGTACAAGGCCACCGGCGATCCCGCCTACCTCGCCAAGGCCGAGAGCTACTACGACAACCTCTCCACCGAACCCCAGACCTCCACCCGCTCCTACCGCTGGACCCTCTCCTGGGACGACAGCTCCTACGGCGCCTACGTCCTGCTCGCCCAGCTCACCGGCAAGCAGAAGTACATCGACGACGCCAACCGCTGGCTGGACTGGTGGACCGTCGGCGTGAACGGCAGCCGGGTGCGCTACTCGCCCGGCGGGCAGGCCGTCCTCGACAGCTGGGGCTCCCTGCGCTACGCCGCCAACACCGCGTTCGCCGCGCTCGTCTACTCCGACTGGCTCACCGGCGACCCCACCCGCAAGGCCCGCTACCACGACTTCGCCGTCCGGCAGATCGACTACGCCCTCGGTGACAATCCGCGCAAGGCCAGTTACGTCGTCGGGTTCGGGGCCAATCCGCCGACCAAGCCCCATCACCGTACGGCGCACGGGTCCTGGTCCGACCAGATCACCCATCCCGCCGACAGCCGGCACGTGCTGTACGGCGCCCTCGTCGGCGGGCCCAGCGCGGCCGACGACGCCTACACCGACGACCGGCAGAACTACGTCAACAACGAGGTGGCCACCGACTACAACGCCGCCTTCACCGGGGCGCTCGCCCGTCTCCACGCCGAGTACGGCGGCGCCCCGCTGAGCGACTTCCCCAAGCCCGAGACGCCCGACGGCCCGGAGATGTCCGTGCAGGCCTCCGTGAACGCCTCCGGCGCCAACTTCACCGAGATCAAGGCCTATCTCGTCAACAAGTCCGCCTGGCCCGCCCGCGCGCTCACCGACAGCTCCGTGCGCTACTACTTCACCCTGGAGCCGGGCGTCCAGCCGAGCCAGATCAGCGTCACCACCAACTACAACCAGTGCGGACCGGCCTCCGGGCCCACCCGCCACGCGGGCGACGTCTACTACGTCACGGTGGACTGCTCCGGCACCGTCATCGCCCCGGCCGGCCAGTCCGCGTACCGCAAGGAGGTGCAGTTCCGGATCAGTTCCTCCGGCGCCTGGAGCCCCGGCAACGACTGGTCGTACCAGCGGATCGCCACCACCCCGGGCAGCACCCCGGTGGACGCCCCGAACATCGTCCTGCTGGAGGGCGCCCAGCGGCAGTGGGGCACCCCGCCGGCCTCGGACGGAAGCACCCCCGATCCGGAACCGACCCCGACCCCCACCCCCACGCCGACCCCGACTCCCACGCCCACCCCGACCCCCACTCCCACGCCCGCCGAAGGCTGCGCCGTCACGTACACCGTCGGCTCCTCCTGGAACGGCGGATTCACCGCCGAGGTGCGGGTGCGCAACACCGGGACGACGGCCGTGAACGGCTGGAAGCTCGGCTTCTCCTTCAAGGGCGCCGAGAAGGTCACCAACGCCTGGAACGCCACGCTCACCCAGTCCGGAGCCGACGTCACCGCCTCCAACGCCGGGCACAACGCCGCCCTGCCCGCGGGCGGTACGGCGAGCTTCGGCTTCCAGGCGAGCGGGGCACCGGCGGGCACGCCCACCGGGTTCACGCTCAACGGCCGTACCTGCGACGGCTGATGTCCCGACCGCTCCCGCAACTTTTCGGGAGCGCTCCCAATTCCCTTGTCCGGCTTACCCGTTGATCGGGTGAGCCGGACCCACCCCGCTGACCTGCGACTTCGAAATCCATTCGACGGATTCGTGTTCACAGGGTTGTCAGGGACATGGGCTGACTCCTACAGTCGCGACCGAAACCGGTGGGGTGGGAGCGCTCCCATCAGTGGGGAGATGGGAGCGCTCCCGACACCCGAACCCGCACAGCACCCCTGTCGTCATCCGGTTCCCTCGGAGGAAGGCCCCGCATGCGATCGTCACCGCTCCGCCTCCGCACCGCCCGCGCCCTGTTCGGCGCGCTCCTCACCGCTCTGACCACCCTCGCGGCCCTGCTCGCCGGCAGCGCGCCCGCCCAGGCGGACACGCTGATCTGCGAGCAGTACGGCTCGACCGTGATCCAGGGCCGCTACGTCGTCCAGAACAACCGCTGGGGCACCAGCGCCACCCAGTGCGTCACCGCGACCGACACCGGCTTCCGGCTCACCCAGGCCGACGGTTCGGTGCCGACCAACGGCGCCCCCAAGTCGTACCCGTCGATCTTCAACGGCTGCCACTACACGAACTGTTCGCCGGGGACCAACCTCCCCGCGCAGATCAGCTCCATCTCCAGCGCGCCGAGCAGCATCTCGTACGGCTACGTCTCCAACGCCGTCTACAACGCCTCGTACGACATCTGGCTGGACCCGACGCCCCGCACCGACGGCGTCAACCGGACCGAGATCATGATCTGGTTCAACCGGGTCGGATCGATCCAGCCGATCGGCTCCCGCGTCGCCACCGCCACCGTCGGCGGGCGCAGCTGGGAGGTGTGGACCGGCAGCAACGGGTCCAACGACGTGATCTCCTTCGTCGCGCCGTCCGCGATCAGCAGCTGGAGCTTCGACGTCATGGACTTCGTCGACCAGGCCGTCGCCCGGGGCCTGGCGCAGAACAACTGGTACCTGACGAGCGTTCAGGCCGGGTTCGAGCCGTGGCAGAACGGCGCCGGGCTCGCGGTGAACTCCTTCTCCTCCGCCGTGAATCTCGGCGGCGGCGGCGGCCCCGGTGACCCGGGCGACCCGGCGGCGAGCTGCCAGGTGGCGTACGACACCAACGTCTGGCAGGGCGGCTTCACCGCCAACGTGACCGTGAAGAACACCGGCACCACCGCCGTCGACAACTGGAAGCTGGGCTTCACACTGCCGTCGGGCCAGCGGGTCACCAGCGCCTGGAACGCGACCCTGTCCGGGTCGACGGGCGCCGTGACGGCGACCCCCGTCGCGCACAACGCGCGGCTCGCGGCGGGTGCCAGCCAGACCTTCGGGTTCCAGGGCACCTACAGCGGTACCTTCGCCGAGCCGTCCGCCTTCACCCTGAACGGCGCCACCTGTTCCGTCGCCTGACCGGCGGCACACCGACCCGCTCCGGGCTCCGCCCTGCGCCGACAGGGCGGACCCCGGAGCGTTCCACCCCGCCCCTCCGGCCCGCACCCGGAAAGGCCAGCCCCGTCATGACCCCGCACCCGCCCGCACCCCCTTCCCGCTCCGCCGGCCCGGCGCGCCCCGGCCGCCTCGCGCGCCGCCCCGCCCTCGTCGCCGCGCTGTGCGCCGCCGCACTCGCCGTGACCGGGCTGACCGCCGCCGCCCCGCCCGAGCGGGACGCCGGCTCCGCCGCCGCCCTGCCGTACCAGGACCCGTCGCTGCCCGTGCCACAGCGGGTGGACGACCTGCTGGGCCGAATGACGCTGGACGACAAGCTCGGCCAGATGACCCAGATCGAGAAGGACGCCCTCGTCCCGCAGTCCGACCTCGCCACCTACCGCATCGGCTCGGTGCTCTCCGGCGGCGACTCCACGGTCAGCCCCAACAACGCGCAGACCTGGGCCGACACCTACGACTCCCTCCAGCGCACCGCCCTGACCACGCCGCTGTCCATCCCGATGATCTACGGCATCGACGCGGTGCACGGCCACAACGCGGTGCGGGGCGCCACGATCTTCCCGCACAACATCGGCCTCGGCGCCACCCGCGATCCCGCGCTCGTGCAGCGGATCGGGCGGGCGGTCGCCGAGGAGGTGGCCGGCACCGGCATCGACTGGTCGTTCGCGCCCTGTCTGTGCGTGGCCCGCAACGACCGCTGGGGCCGCACCTACGAGTCGTTCGGCGAGACACCCGAACTGCCCACCGCCATGACGTCGTTCATCACCGGTCTCCAGGGCACCACCCTGGGCGGCGACCCGGCCTCCGTGCTCGCCACCGCCAAGCACTACCTCGGCGACGGCGGCACCACCGGCGGCGTCGACCAGGGCAACACCCAGCTCACCGAGGCCGAGCTGCGCGCGATCCACCTGCCGCCGTTCAAGGAGGCGGTCAAGCGCGGCGTGGGCTCGGTGATGCTCTCCTACAGCAGCTGGAACGGGGTGCGCTCGCACGCCCACAAGTACCTGGTCACCGACGTCCTCAAGGGCGAGCTGGGCTTCACCGGCTTCGTCGTCTCCGACTGGGCCGCCGTCGACCAGCTCGACGGGCAGAGCGGGTTCACCGGCGCCGAGATCGCCACCGCCGTCAACGCGGGCGTCGACATGGTGATGGTCCCGCACGACTACAAGAAGTTCCTGAGCCTGCTGCGCGGCGAGGTCACCGCGGGCCGGATCCCCCAGGCCCGGATCGACGACGCCAACCGGCGCATCCTGACCAAGAAGTTCCAACTTGGCCTGTTCGAGCGTCCGTTGACCGACCGCTCGTACACCTCCACGGTCGGCTCGGCCGCCCACCGCACCCTCGCCCGGCAAGCGGTGCGCGCCTCGCAGACGCTGCTGAAGAACGACGGCGACATCCTGCCGCTGCCGAAGACGGGCAAGCTGTTCGTCGCCGGGAAGTCCGCCGACGACATCGGCAACCAGAGCGGCGGCTGGACCCTGGGCTGGCAGGGCCGCAGCGGCCCCGTCACCGAGGGCACCACCGTCCTGCAGGGCATCCGCTCCGCGGTCACCGACCCGTCCAGGGTCACCTACGACCGCTACGGCAACGGCATCGACGGCAGCTACACGGCCGCCGTGGCCGTCGTCGGGGAGACCCCGTACGCGGAGATGCGCGGCGACCGGCCCGACGGCATGGGCCTCGACCAGGAGGACCTGCAGACCCTGGCCCGGCTGAAGGCGAGCGGGGTGCCCGTCGTGGTGGTGCTGGTCTCCGGCCGCCCGCTGGACATCGCGGCCCAACTGCCCGACTGGAAGGCCCTGCTGGCGGCCTGGCTGCCCGGCACCGAGGGCGGCGGCGTGGCGGACGTGCTCTTCGGCGACCACGCGCCCACCGGCAAGCTGCCCATGACCTGGATGCGCAGCGCCTCCCAGCAGCCCATCAACGACGGCGACGGCAAGAGCCCGCTCTTCCCCTACGGGCACGGCCTGACCTACGGCACGAACCCCGACCCCGATCCGGAGCCCGACCCCGACCCGACCCCGGCCAAGGCCTGCACCGCCACCCACAAGCTGGTCAACTCCTGGCCCGGCGGCCACCAGGCGGAGGTCACCGTCAAGAACACCGGCACCGGCCCGATCACGGGCTGGACGGTCGACTGGGACCTGGCCGGCGCCACCGTCAGCAGCCTCTGGAACGGCACGCACACGGTCGCGAACGGCCGGATCACGGTCCGCAACACCGGCTCCAACGGCACCCTCGCCGCCGGCGCCACCACCTCGTTCGGCTACACGGCGAGCGGCACCGCGGGCACCCCCGTCCCGCGCTGCACACCCGCCTGAACCGGACCCACGGTTCTCCCCACCGGCCGATCCCGCGGACGTCCCCACACCGTCGCCCGCACCCCCGCATTCGAGGAGAGCACATGACAGACCGGACCAGGCGCAGGGGCGACCGCCCGCGCCGACCGCACCGCAAGCGGGCGGCGGCGCTGGCCACCGCGCTGAGCACCCTGCTGCTGGGGGCCGCGGCCCAGATCTCCGCGCCCCAGGCGTCCGCCGCCGAGGCACACGTCGACAACCCGTTCGCCGGCGCCTCGTTCTACGTCAACCCGGACTACGCCCGCCTCGTCGACGGGTCCATCGCCAAGACCACCGACGCCACGCTCAAGGCCAAGATGGAGAAGGTCAAGAGCTATCCGACGGCCGTCTGGCTGGACCGGATCGCCGCCATCCACGGCGGCGACGCCAACGCGGGCCGCAAGAGCCTCGCCGACCACCTCGACCTGGCGCTCGCGCAGAAGAAGCCCGGCCAGCCGCTCGTCGCCACCTTCGTCGTGTACGACCTGCCGGGCCGCGACTGCGCCGCGCTCGCCTCCAACGGTGAACTTCCCCTCACCGCCGCGGGGCTGGCGCGCTACAAGAGCGAGTACATCGACGAGATCGCCAAGGTCTTCGCCGACCCGAAGTACCAGGACATCCGCATCACCACGGTCATCGAGCCGGACGGTCTGCCCAACCTGGTCACCAACCTCTCCGACCCCGAGTGCGCCCAGGCCAAGAGCAGCGGCATCCAGGTCGACGCCATCCGGTACGCCCTGAACAAGCTGCACGCCATCCCGAACGTGTACACCTACATGGACTTCGCCCACTCGGGCTGGCTCGGCTGGGACACCAACCTCTCCCAGACCACCCAGCTGTACACGGACGTCGTCAAGGGAACCACGGACGGCCTGCGCAGCGTGGACGGGCTGATCACCAACGTCTCCAACTACACGCCGCTCACCGAGCCGTTCCTGCCCGACCCGAACAAGACGGTCGGCGGCAACCAGATCCGGTCCGGCAAGTACTACGAGTGGAACCCGAACTTCGACGAGTCGGACTTCACCAAGGCGGTGCACGCCGCGCTGGTCTCCCAGGGCTGGCCCGCCTCCACCGGCATGGTCGTCGACACCTCCCGCAACGGCTGGGGCGGCGCCGGCCGGCCGACCGCCGAGTCCACCAGCACGGTCCTCGACACCTACGTCAGCCAGTCCAAGGTGGACCGCCGCGCCCACCGCGGCCTGTGGTGCAACGTGAACGGCGCGGGACTCGGCCAGCCCCCGCAGGCCTCGCCCGCCGGCTACCCGGACTCGCACCTCGACGCGTTCCTGTGGATCAAGCCGCCGGGGGAGTCGGACGGGGCCAGCAAGGACATCCCGAACGACGAGGGCAAGCGTCCGGACCCGATGTGCAACCCGGACTACACGGCGCCCAACGCGGGCGGCAACCCGACCGGCGCGATGCCGGACGCACCGCTCGCCGGCCACTGGTTCCACGACCAGTTCTCGATGCTCGTACGCAACGCCTACCCGGCCGTGCCCACCGACGGCGGCGGTGGACCCGACCCGGTCGACACCACCGCCCCGACCGCCCCGACCAACCTGCGGGCCACCGCCAAGACCGCGTCCAGCGTCTCCCTGGCCTGGACGGCGGCCACCGACAACGTGGGCGTCACCGGCTACGACGTCTACCGCGACGGCACCAGGCTCAGCGCGTCCCCGGTCACCGGGACCACGTTCACCGACACCGGGCTGAGCGCCGCCACGGCGTACAGCTACACCGTGCGCGCCCGGGACGCCGCCGGCAACGTCTCCGCGGCCTCGACCGCGCTGAGCGTCACCACCGAGGCGGGCGGCGGCGGACCCGACCCGGCCGGCGGCCTCAAGGTCACCTACAAGAACAACGACGCCTCGGCCACCGACAACGGCATCCGGCCCGGCCTGCGGATCGCCAACACCGGCAGCGCCTCCGTGGACCTGACCAAGGTCACCGCCCGCTACTACTTCACCCGTGACGGCGGCTCGTCCACCGTGAACGCCTTCTGCGACTACGCGGCCGTCGGCTGCTCCAACCTCTCGCTGCGGGTGGTGCCGCTGAGCACCCCGGTCGCGGGCGCGGACGCCTACCTGGAGGTCGGCTTCAAGAGCGGCACCCTCGCCGCCGGCAAGGACACCGGCGACCTCCAGCTGCGCCTGGCCAAGTCCGACTGGTCCGCGTTCGACGAGGCCGGCGACTACAGCCGTACGACCGCCACCTCCTACGCCGACGCGCCGAAGATCCCCGCCTACCTGAGCGGCGCCCTGGCGTGGGGCACCCCGCCGGCCTCCTGACCGGCCCCGAACCCCCGAGGAGACCCACACAACCCCACCACCATCACAGGAGACACGATGGCGACAAGCAAGAGACGACCACTGTCCTTACTGGCGGTGCTGGCCACCCTGCTCAGCGGGCTCGGCCTGGCATTGATCGGCCAGGGCAGCGCGCAGGCGCACGGTGTGACGATGATGCCCGGATCGCGGACCTACCTCTGCTACCTGGACGCCAAGACCGGCACCGGCGCGCTCGACCCGACGAACCCCGCGTGCAAGGCCGCGCTCGCCGAGAGCGGCGCGACCGCGCTGTACAACTGGTTCGCGGTGCTCGACTCCAACGCGGGCGGACGCGGCGCGGGATACGTCCCGGACGGCAAGATCTGCAGCGCCGGTGACCGTTCCCCGTACAACTTCACCGGCTACAACGCCGCCCGCGCGGACTGGCCCCGGACGCACCTGACCTCCGGGGCGACGATCCGCATCAAGCACAGCAACTGGGCGCACCACCCGGGCAGCTTCCGGGTGTACGTCTCCAAGCCCGGCTACTCGCCCACCAAGCCGCTGGGCTGGAGCGACCTGGAGCTGATCCAGACGGTCACCAACCCGCCGCAGTCGGGTTCGGTGGGCAGCGAGTCCGGTCACTACTACTGGGACCTGAAGCTGCCCTCGGGCCGCTCCGGTGACGCGATCATGTTCATCCAGTGGGTGCGTTCGGACAGCCAGGAGAACTTCTTCTCCTGCTCCGACATCGTCTTCGACGGCGGCAACGGCGAGGTGACCGGCATCCGCGGCTCGGGCAGCACCCCGACCCCGACGCCGACCCCCACGCCGACGCCGACCCCGACCCCGACGCCCACCCCGACCGACCCGCACAGCGGCTGCATGGCCCTCTACAAGGTGACGAACTACTGGGGCGGCGGCTTCCAGGGGTCCGTCGAGGTGATGAACCACAACACCACCGCGCGTGACGGCTGGGCCGTGCGCTGGGAGCCGGGCGCCGGAACCAAGATCACCCAGGTCTGGAACGGCGCGCTGAGCACCGGCTCGGACGGCACGGTGACGGTCAGGAACGTCGACCACAACCGCACCATCCCGCCGGACGGCACGGTGACCTTCGGCTTCACCGCCACCTCGACCGGGAACAACCTGCCGGTCGGCTCGGTCACCTGCGTCAACCCGTAACGCCCGCACGACCGGCGACACTGCGCACCATCCGGTAACGGCGGCGCCGGCTCCCGCACCCGCGGGGGCCGGCGCCGTCGTGTGTGCGCTCGCTCCCGCGGGCCGGGGGCTTCAGGCGGTGAGCGCGTCGGCGTGGTCGTTGACCGGCTGCGGGGTGCCCGTCAGATCGAGCACGAACAGCGGCACCCCCAAGGAGTCGGCGCGGGCGCGCGCCTCGTCGGTGTAGCCGGCGAGGGTGAAGTAGACGCAGGTCGCCGACTCCGTCATCGCGGCCAGCCACAGGCACTCCACGTCCCGGGGCTCCGCCGGGCGCACCGTGGGGTCCACCTGGGCCAGCAGGCCGGACGCGGCGAGCGCGACACCGGACGGCGCGCGCAGCTCCGCGCGGCGCACGTCCCGGTGCCCGAGCCAGCGCAGGTAAAGGGCGGCGGCGGTGACCGCGTCGCGGGCGGTGCGGATGGTGACCGGCTGGAAGGCGGGGCGCGCCGGCTCCGCGGGCGACGCGGGCGCGGCGTCGTCGACGCCCGCCACCGGTATGCGCAGCACCGTGCCGCAGGGGCAGCCCAGCTCGGGACGCGGCCACTGGGCGGGGCGGTCGCAGACGGCGCAGCGCACGGTCACCCACTCCTCGTCCCAGGAGCGCTGGGTGACGGGCGCGGCCGGGGCGCCCGGGTCGAGCGGCGGCGCGACGGGCGCCCCGCACGCGCACGGATAGTGCTGCGCGGCGAACAGATGGGCGCGCCGGCAGACCGGGCAGCGCACCGACACGCTTTCGGACATGCCCCCCATCGTGCTCCGGCGGGCCCCCGCCTGTCCGTCGGTCGGGACGTCTCTTGACGGTTTTCGCCCACCCCCCTACATTGCTTCCAGATAGTAGAAGTTAGTTTCCGCAATACGGAAGACGCGAAGCGCGGAAACGCGAAACACAGCGACCGGACATCCGGAAGGTGCTCACCGCGGGGGCGCGACGGGAGTGCGTATCCGACAGCCGAAGCAGGAGTTCCCATGGCTCGTATGACCGCTGCCCGCGCGGCAGTCGAGATCCTCAAGCGCGAGGGTGTCACCGACGCGTTCGGTGTGCCCGGCGCGGCGATCAACCCCTTCTACGCGGCACTCAAGGCCTCCGGTGGCATCACGCACACCCTCGCCCGCCATGTCGAGGGCGCCTCCCACATGGCGGAGGGCTACACCCGTACGCACCCCGGCAACATCGGCGTGTGCATCGGCACGTCGGGCCCGGCCGGCACCGACATGATCACCGGCCTGTACTCGGCGATCGGTGACTCCGTCCCGATCCTGTGCATCACCGGCCAGGCCCCGACCGCGGTGATCCACAAGGAGGACTTCCAGGCCGTCGACATCGCCTCGATCGCCAAGCCGGTCACCAAGATGGCGGTGACCGTCCTGGAGGCCGCGCAGGTCCCCGGCGTCTTCCAGCAGGCCTTCCACCTGATGCGCTCCGGCCGCCCCGGCCCGGTCCTCATCGACCTGCCGATCGACGTCCAGCTCACCGAGATCGAGTTCGACGTCGACACCTACGAGCCGCTGCCGGTGTACAAGCCCGCCGCGTCCCGCGCCCAGATCGAGAAGGCGATCGGCATGCTCAACGCCGCCGAGCGCCCGCTGATCGTCGCCGGCGGCGGTGTCATCAACGCCGACGCGGCCGACCTGCTCGTCGAGTTCGCCGAACTGACCGGCACCCCGGTCGTGCCCACCCTGATGGGCTGGGGCGTCCTCCCCGACGACCACGAGCTGAACGCCGGCATGGTGGGCCTGCAGACCTCGCACCGCTACGGCAACGCGACCTTCCTGGAGTCCGACTTCGTCCTCGGCATCGGCAACCGCTGGGCCAACCGCCACACCGGCAAGCTCGACGTCTACACCGCCGGCCGCACGTTCGTGCACGTCGACATCGAGCCCACCCAGATCGGCAAGATCTTCGCCCCGGACTACGGCATCGCCTCCGACGCGAAGGCCGCCCTGGAACTGTTCGTCGAGGTCGCCAAGGAGCTGAAGACCGAGGGCGGGCTGCCCGACCGCTCCGCCTGGGCCGCGTCCGCGCAGGAGAAGAAGGCGACCCTGCTGCGCCGCACCCACTTCGACGACATCCCGATCAAGCCGCAGCGCGTCTACGAGGAGATGAACAAGGCCTTCGGCCCGGAGACCCGGTACGTCTCCACCATCGGCCTCTCGCAGATCGCCGGCGCGCAGATGCTGCACGTCTACCGGCCCCGCCACTGGATCAACTGCGGCCAGGCCGGCCCGCTCGGCTGGACCGTCCCGGCCGCGCTCGGCGTCGCCAAGGCCGACCCGGAGGCCCAGGTCGTCGCCCTCTCCGGCGACTACGACTTCCAGTTCATGATCGAGGAACTGGCGGTCGGCGCGCAGCACAAGATCCCGTACGTCCACGTCCTGGTCAACAACTCCTACCTCGGCCTGATCCGTCAAGCGCAGCGGGCCTTCGACATCGACTTCCAGGTCAAGCTGGAGTTCGAGAACATCAACTCGCCCGAGCTGGGCGTGTACGGCGTCGACCACGTCAAGGTCGCCGAGGGCCTGGGCTGCAAGGCGATCCGGGTGACCGACCCGAACGAACTCGGCGCCGCCCTGGAGCAGGCGAAGAAGCTGGCCGCCGAGTACCGGGTGCCGGTCGTCGTCGAGGCGATCCTGGAGCGGGTCACCAACATCTCGATGTCCACGACCAACGACATCGGCAACGTCGTCGAGTTCGAGGAGATCGCGACCGAACCCGGGCACGCCCCGACGTCGATCAAGACGCTGAAGGTGTAGGACCCGCGCGGCACAGGACCCACGCGGCAAGGGCGGCTCATCCGGGGGGTGGGCCGCCCTCCGGCATGCCCGCACCCCCACACGCCCGCCGGCCCGCGCCGGTCAGTCGGAGCCGCCGCCGTCCCACGTCCGTCACCTCGACCCGGGGCAGCAGCCCCGTCCGGTGGGCGAACCGTGGCACGAGGGCCTTCCGGGCGGCCTCGCCGTGCAGGGCGACGGCCGGCAGCTTGTCGTGGTCGGTGAGGCCGTGGCGCCGTACCGGCAGCCGGTGCCGGGCCCGCAGGGCCGCCACCTCGCGCCGGGCGGCCCGCGTGGGGCCGGGGAACGGCCACCGCAGCAGGCCGGCCTCGGCGAGCGGGACACGGACCAGGGCGACGGCCGGCCGTACGTCCGGGTGGCGCACGATCCACCGCGGGCGCAGCGGGCGGTCCAGCAGGGCGCCGTAGAGCAAGTCCTCGAAGGGGGAGGTGAGTTCGGCGGTCGCGGCGTCCCGCGGCACCGCGCGGACGGTGCCGGGCCGGCCGGGTCCCGCCAGGCGCCGCGGAGGGAGCGCCACCAGAGCGACGGTGACGGCGGCGCGCGGGCCGCCGCGCAGCAGCGCGATCTCGTGCGGTGCCGGGGCCGCCGTACCGTCGCTCATGGCTCTCACCCCCGTGCCGGGACCCGCCGCCCCCGTGCCGGCGGGCCCCGTGACAGCACTGTGCCCGCCTCCGGGTGACGGTTACGCCTCCCGGAGACGGGTTCAGAGGTTCATTTGAGGGTGTCGTAGCGGCGGTACGACCGCTGCGGTACGGCTGTTCAGCCGTCGTGGTGCTCCGACAGCCCCGGCCATTCGTCGGGGCCGCCGCCCTGCCATTCGATGAGGTCGCTCTCCGCCACATCGGTGACGTACAGATCGGCCAGCCGCAGGATCTCGCCCACGTCGTCGGCGTGCGTGGCGATGCCCAGCGTCTCGTCGCCCTCGGTGACCCGGCGGGAGCCGTCCAGGGCGGGCGGATGGACCACGACGTGCGGGTGGTGCGATGCGTGTGCCATGCCTTCAGGCTGCTGCGGGCGGGCGCGATCCGCACCCCGGAGCGGGCACGGGAAAGCGCCGGGTGCGGGACCGTCCGCACCCGGCGCCCGTCCGGGATGGAGCTGGGACCGCGGCGGATGCGACGGACCGGGAGCGCCCTTCCCTCAGGTCGAGAAGAGCGCCGCGGTCCTTCACCACCGCACTGGCTCGCACTGCCGCCGCGGTCCGCACCCTGTCCGCGCCCGCCCGGGTCGGGCGGCCACCCCTCATCCGGGCCGTCCGGCGGCCGGGTGCGGTCAGGGAGTCGTGGTGGCTCAGTCCTCGCGCAGGGCGCGGACCGCCTCCTCCACGCGCTTGCCGTACTCCGGGTCGGCGGCGTGGAAGTGGGCCAGGTTCTTCTCGATGACGTCGTCGCGGGAGACCTGGGACAGGCCGCCGGCGATGTTGGCGACGAGCCGCGACTTCTCCTCCTCGCTCATCAGGCGGTACAGCTCGCCCGCCTGGAAGAAGTCGTCGTCCTTGGTGTGCTGCGGGGCCTCGTGGGTGCCGGTGTGGCCGGACACGGCGAGCGGCGCCGACAGCGGGCGGCCGGTCTCGACGGGGCCGTCGTAGGAGTTCGGCTCGTAGTTCTTGGCGTGGCGGCCCTGGTTGTTGAGGGCCATGAAGCCGTCGCGGCCGTAGTTGTGCGCCTCGGTCGCCTTCGGGGCGTTGACCGGGAGCAGGGTGTGGTTGACGCCGAGGCGGTAGCGCTGGGCGTCGGCGTAGGCGAACAGGCGGCCCTGGAGCATCTTGTCCGGGGAGGGGCCGATGCCGGGCACGAAGTTGTTCGGGGAGAACGCGGCCTGCTCGACCTCGGCGAACACGTTGTCCGGGTTGCGGTCCAGCACCAGGCGGCCGACGCGCTGCAGCGGGTAGTCCCTGTGCGGCCACACCTTGGTCAGGTCGAACGGGTTGAAGCGGTAGTCCGCCGCCTCCGCCGCGGGCATGATCTGCACGAAGAGGGTCCAGGACGGGTTCACACCGCGCTCGATCGCCTGGAGCAGGTCCGTCTGGTGGGAGTTGGGGTCCTTGCCCGCGATCTCCTGGGCCTGCTCGGTGGACAGGCAGCGGATGCCCTGGTTCGTCTTGAAGTGGTACTTGACGAAGAAGGCCTCGCCCCGCTCGTTCGTCCACTGGTAGGTGTGCGAGCCGTAGCCGTTCATGTGGCGGTACGACGCCGGGATGCCGCGGTCGCCCATCAGCCAGGTGACCTGGTGGGTGGCCTCGGGGGAGTGGGCCCAGAAGTCCCAGACGTTGTCCGGCTCCTGCTTGCCGGTGAACGGGTCGCGCTTCTGCGAGTGGATGAAGTCCGGGAACTTGATCGGGTCCTTGATGAAGAAGACCGGGGTGTTGTTCCCGACGAGGTCGTAGTTGCCTTCGGCGGTGTAGAACTTCACCGCGAAACCGCGCGGGTCGCGCACCGCGTCGGCGCCGCCCAGCGAGTCGGCCACGGTCGAGAAGCGCACGAACACCTCGGTGCGCTTGCCGATGGTGTCCAGGAAGTCGGCGTGGGTGAAGCCGGTGACGTCGTCGGTCACCTCGAAGTAGCCGTGGGCGCCGGAACCGCGGGCGTGCACGACGCGCTCCGGAATGCGCTCCCGGTTGAAGCGCGCCAGCTTCTCCAGCAGCTGCTGGTCCTGGATCAGGAGAGGGCCGCCGACGCCGGCGGAGGCGGAGTTCTGGTTGTCGGCGACCGGGGCGCCGGACTCGGTGGTGAGCACGCGCTTCGACATCGTGGACCTTCCGTACGAGGGGCAGCGGAAACCCGTTTCCGCTTTGTGGAGCCTAGAAGTGGGCCGATCTGGGCGTCAACAGATTGTTGAAGTGGATTCCGGGCGGCGCCGCCGCCTGGGCGCGACAGGACAGGTGTCAGCGGCGGCGCCGCCCGGGCTCTGGGGGTCGGACGGGGTCCGGTGGGTCAGACCTGGGCGCCCGACAGGCGCTCGACGGCCCGCAGCAGGGCCGAGTGGTCCAGGCCGCCGTCGCCCTGGGCGCGCAGCGAGGCGACCAGCTGGGCGACCACGGCGCCGACCGGCAGCGCGGCGCCGACGTTGCGGGCGGCGTCGGTGACGATGCCCATGTCCTTGTGGTGCAGGTCGATCCGGAAGCCCGGCTTGAAGTCGCGGTTCAGGAAGTTGTCCTTCTTGCGCGTCAGCACGGTCGAGCCCGCGAGGCCGCCGTTGAGGACGTCCAGCGCGGCCTTGAGGTCCACGCCCGACTTCTCCAGGAAGACCACGGCCTCGGCGCAGGCCTGGATGTTCACGGCGACGATCAGCTGGTTGGCGGCCTTCACGGTCTGGCCGGAGCCGTGCGGACCGCACAGCACGATGGTCTTGCCGAGCGCCTCCAGGATCGGCCTGGCCTCGTCGAAGTCGGCCTGCTCGCCGCCGACCATGATGGACAGCACGGCCTCGATGGCGCCGGCCTCACCGCCGGAGACGGGGGCGTCCAGGACACGGATGCCCTTCTCCTTGGCGTTCTTCGCCAGGTCCACCGAGGTCTGCGGGGTGATCGAGGACATGTCGATCAGCAGCGCGCCGGACTTGGCGTTCTCCAGGATGCCGTCGGGGCCGTAGGCGATGGCCTCGACCTGCGGGGAGGCGGGGACCATCGTGATGACCACGTCGGCGTCGCGCACGGCCTCGGCGATCGAACCGGCGGCGGTGCCGCCCGCGGCGGCCAGGCGGTCCAGCTTCTCCTGCTCCAGGGTGTAGCCGGTGACGCTGTAGCCCGCCTTGATCAGGTTCTCGGACATGGGGGAGCCCATGATGCCGAGGCCGATCCAGGCGATCGCCGGGCGGGCCGGCTGGGAGGAAGCGGGGAGGTTGTTGCTCATGAGGGTGCCTCTTTCGGTGCAAGGGGGTCAGCGGGCGGCGCGGGCCTCGGCGGGCAGCCAGTCGAAGGCCTCGGCGCTCGGCCGGTCGCCGGGCTTGTACTCCAGGCCGACCCAGCCGTCGTAACCGGCCTTCCGCAGCTGGTCGAGCAGGTCCTCCAGCGGCAGGGTGCCGGTGCCGGGGGCGCCGCGGCCCGGGTTGTCGGCGATCTGCACGTGCCCGGTCTTCGCGGCGTACCGCTCGATCACCGACGGCAGGTCCTCGCCGTTCATGGACAGGTGGTAGAGGTCCATGAGGAACTTGGCGTTGCCGAGGCCCGTCGCGTCGTTGACCTTGTCGACGATCCCCACCGCGGCCGGGGCGCTCACCAGCGGGTAGAGCGGCGACTCGGGCTGGTTCAGCGCCTCGATCAGCAGGATCGCGCCGATCCGGTCGGCGGCGCGGGCGGCGAGCGTCAGGTTCTCCAGCGCCAGCGCGTCCTGCTCGGCCGGGTCGACACCCTCCACGCGGTTGCCGTAGAGCGCGTTCAGCGCCTTGCAGCCGAGGGAGGCGGCGAAGCCGGCGGCCACGTCGACGTTGGCGCGGAACCTGTCCGACTCCGCACCGGGCACCGACAGGGCGCCGCGGTCGGGGCCGGGGAGCTGCCCGGCGTAGAAGTTGAGGCCGGTGAGCCGCACGCCCGCGTCCTCGATGGCCTTCTTCAGCGCGTCCAGCTCGGACTGCGCGGGGGTGGGGGAGTCGATCCAGGGCCACCAGAGCTCGACCGCGGAGAAGCCGGCCGCGGCGGCGGCCGCGGGGCGCTCCAGGAGCGGGAGTTCCGTGAAGAGGATCGACAGGTTGACGTTGAAGCGCTGGTCTGCGAATCCCATCGGGGCCGCGCTCCCTTCCTGGCTTGCCGGCTTACTGTTCCGCTAGCTATTTCGCATTGCGGAATCTTCTTTCTGCTTAATGGAAGACATGGGGAAGACTGCCTGTCGGCCGGGAGACCTGTCAAGAGCCGGAGGCGGAGTTGCCGTCCGCCGGCGCGTCATCCGTACGACCGGTGGACGGGCAGTGGTACGGCTCTTGGTCCCGTCGGGGTCCGTAGCCGCCGTGGCTGCACGAACGGCCGTGCCGCGGGTTAGGTTGAGCGCGTGCGACTGCGAGTGGAATTCACGACCGAGCCCTTCGATCTCGACGAAGCGCCCGCGCACGCGGTGGTGGCGCGTGAGGTGATCGAGGGGGCCGAGCTGGACGAGGTGGATGTCGGGCCGTTCGGGAACACTGCGGAGGGGGCCGCGGACCGGGTCCTGACCGCCGTGGACTCCCTGCTGCGCAGGACCCTGGAGGCGGGCGCCACCCGGGTCTCGCTCCAGGTCAACGTGGTGGGGGAGGACGAGCGGTGACCGGGTCCGGCGACGAGCCGTTCATCACGGCCGTGAAGCCCCTGGTCGACGCGATGGGCGGCGAGATGATGCCGCCCGACGAGGCCGGGCCCGACGACGTCGTGCTGTCCTGGGAGGGCACCGACGTGGTCGCGGTGCGGCTGCCGCAGCTCGCGGACTCCCTCGATCACATCCTCGCCGCGATGGAGCGCAAGCGCGGCAGACCGCTGGCGGACCTGGACCGCAAGGCCAAGCAGGAGATCGTCCGCACCCTGGAGGCGCGCGGCGCGTTCGCCGTCCGGCACGGCGTGGAGACCGTCGCGAGCGCGCTCGGCGTCAGCCGCTTCACCGTCTACAACTACCTCAACCGGGAGAAGCAGGGCTAGCAGCGTCCTTCCGAGGTCCCGCGAACCTCACCGGAGACCCCGCGAACCTCACCCGAGTCCCCGCGAACCTCACCCGAGTCCCCGCGAGCCTCACCCGAGGCCCCCGCGAACCCGCCCCGGCCCGGCAATATCCCGAACGCCGTCGTCCCGATCTGGGACGGCGGCGTTCCCCGTTCGGGGCACCTCCCGCGGCACTCCTCTTTGTTACCCCGAATTTTCAACAAAGTGTTGACGTGCTGTTTCGGAGGGCGTTAGCTATCCGCAGCCCGTTCAGCACGCACGAACTGCACGAAGGCCGACACGGCCACGGAGGCTCCCGTGACTTCCACTCCCACGCCGCCGGGCCTGGCCCGGTTCAACGCTCTGGAGGAGGCCGCGGCCTTCGCCGCGCTCCACGAGGCGTGTGCCTCCACGGCATGGGCCAACCGGCTGCTCGCGGCCCGCCCCTATGCCTCGGCCGAGGACCTGTACACGGCCAGCGACGCCGCGATGGCCGACCTGACCGCCGAGGACCTGGCGGAGGCGATGGCCGGGCACCCGCCCATCGGCCGGCCCAAGCCCGGCGACCCCGCCTCCGCCCGCGAGCAGAGCGGCATGGCCGGCGCCTCCGACGACCTCAAGGCGGAGATGCTGGAACTGAACCTGGCCTACCAGGAGAAGTTCGGCCATGTCTTCCTGATCTGCGCCACCGGCCGGACCGGCGAGCAGATGCGCGACGCGGTCAAGGAGCGGATCGGCAACGCCCCGGAGCGGGAACGGGAGATCGTCCGCACCGAGCTGGGCAAGATCAACCGTATCCGCCTGGCCCGACTCGTCGAAGAGGACGCCTGACCATGAGCACCAGCACCACCGCCTCCGTGTCCACCCACGTCCTGGACACCAGCGCCGGCCGCCCCGCCGAGGGCATCGCCGTCCACCTCTCCGCCCGCGGGGGGAGAGAGGCGAACTGGCAGGCGCTCGGCGGCTCGGCGACCGACGCGGACGGCCGGTGCAAGGACCTTCCGGCGCTGCCGGAGGGGACGACACACGTGCGGCTCGACTTCGCCGTCGAACCGTATTTCGAGAAGAAGCAAGCCGATGCGCAGCAGGACGCCCCCGCGAATCGGGACAGCGGTGCCGCGGTGTTCTTCCCGGAGGTGGCGATCACGTTCGCCGTCGTGCCGGGCGAGCACTACCACGTGCCGCTGCTGCTCAACCCGTTCGGCTACTCCGTTTACCGAGGGAGCTAGCAGACAATGCCCACGATCCTGGGACAGAACCAGTACGGCAAGGCCGAGAACCGAGTCGTAAAGATCACGCGGGACGGCGCCACCCACCACATCAAGGACCTGAACGTCTCCGTGGCCCTCAGCGGCGACATGGACGACGTCCACTACTCCGGCTCGAACGCCAACTGCCTGCCCACCGACACCACCAAGAACACGGTGTACGCGTTCGCCAAGGAGTACGGCATCGAGTCCGCCGAGCAGTTCGGCATCCACCTCGCCCGGCACTTCGTCACCAGCCAGGAGCCGATCCACCGGGCGCGGATCCGGATCGAGGAGTACGCCTGGGAGCGCATCGAGACCTCCGACGCCAACAGCAAGTTCATCGGCGCCGACGAGGTCAAGCACTCCTTCGTCCGCAAGGGCCAGGAGACCCGCCTCACCCAGATCACCTTCGACGGTGAGAAGTGGGAGGTCATCTCCGGTCTGAAGGACCTGGTCGTGATGAACTCGACGAACTCCGAGTTCTGGGGCTACGTCAAGGACAAGTACACCACCCTCAAGGAGGCGTACGACCGCATCCTGGCCACCCAGGTCTCCGGCCGCTGGCGGTTCAACTGGACCGACGACGAGCAGAAGATGCCCAACTGGGAGAAGTCCTACGAGCAGGTCAGGAAGCACATGCTCCACGCCTTCGCCGAGACCTACTCCCTGTCGCTGCAGCAGACGCTGTACCAGATGGGCGCGCGGATCATCAACAACCGCAGCGAGATCGACGAGGTCCGCTTCTCCCTCCCGAACAAGCACCACTTCCTCGTGGACCTGGAGCCGTTCGGGCTGAAGAACGACAACGAGGTCTACTTCGCCGCGGACCGCCCCTACGGCCTGATCGAGGCCACCATCCTGCGGGACGGCTGCGAGGCCCGTATCCCGGTCGACATGACCAACCTCTGACGCGGGACGCGCGCCCCCGGTCCCGCCGCCCGGACCGGGGGCCCGCCCCACCGGGGTCACCCCGGCACTCGCGTCCTCCTGGGGTCCTGCCGTGCCCACCCCGTGATCACCTCACCGTTCACGGGCCGCCACCGACAGACAAGGAAGCACCATGGCGCCATCGGCAGCCCAGCGCGTCGTCATCGAGAACTGCGCGGTCGCCACCGTGGACGCGGACGACACGGAGTACGCCTGCGGACACCTCGTCCTCGCCGGCAACCGGATCGAGTCGGTCGGCGCGGGCAGGGCCCCCGAGGGGCTGGAGAACGTGGTGCGCCGGATCGACGCGAGCGGCCATCTGGCCACGCCCGGTCTGGTCAACACCCACCACCACTGCTACCAGTGGATCACCCGGGGCCTGGCCACCGACCACAACCTGTTCGACTGGCTGGTCGCGCTGTACCCGGTCTGGGCGCGGATCGACGAGCGGATGACCTACGCCGCCGCCCGGGGATCGCTCGCCATGATGGCCCGCGGCGGTGTCACCACCGCCATGGACCACCACTACGTGTACCCGAGGGGCGCGGGCGACCTGTCCGGCGCGGTCATCCGGGCCGCCGCCGAGACGGGTGTCCGCTTCACCCTGGCCCGCGGGTCGATGGACCGCGGCGAGAAGGACGGCGGGCTGCCCCCGGACTTCGCCGTCGAGACGCTGGAGGACGCGCTCGCCGCCACCGAGCAGACGGTCAGGGAGCACCACGACGCCTCCTTCGACGCCATGACCCAGGTGGCCGTCGCCCCCTGCTCGCCGTTCTCCGTCTCCACCGAACTCATGCGCCAGGGCGCCGAGCTGGCCCGCCGACTCGGGGTGCGCCTGCACACCCACGGGTCGGAGACGGCGGAGGAGGAGAAGTTCTGCCACGAGCTGTTCGGCATGGGGCCGACGGACTACTTCGAGTCCACGGGCTGGCTGGGCGAGGACGTGTGGATGGCGCACTGCGTCCACATGACCGACGCCGACATCGCCGCCTTCGCCCGCACCGGGACCGGTGTCGCGCACTGCCCGTCGTCCAACGCGCGTCTCGCGGCCGGCATCGCCCGCGTCCCCGACCTGCTGAGGGCGGGCGTCCCGGTCGGCCTCGGCGTCGACGGCACCGCGTCCAACGAGTCCGGTGAACTCCACACCGAGCTGCGCAACGCGCTGCTGATCAACCGCCTCGGCCCGCACCGCGAGGCGGCGCTGACCGCCCGTCAGGCGCTGCGGCTGGGCACCTACGGCGGCGCGCAGGTCCTCGGCCGGGCCGGGCAGATCGGCTCGCTGGAGCCGGGCAAGCTCGCCGACGTGGTGCTGTGGCGGATGGACACCCTCGCCCACGCCTCCATCGCCGACCCGGTGACCGCGCTGGTCCTCGGCGCGGCCGCCCCGGTCACCGCCTCCTTCGTGAACGGCCGGCAGATCGTCGACCACGGCCGGCTGGTCGCCGTCGACGAGGACGCCGTCGCCCGGTCCACCCGTGAGGAGGCCCAGCGCCTGGCGCGCATCGCCGCGCGAGGCTGACCGGTTCGACCGGCACCCAGGACTCCGGCAGGGAGGGACGGCTCCCGGCCGGACCCGTGGATCCGAGCGGGATCCACGGCAGCCGTCTCCGGGGCGCGCGCCGACGCGCGCCCCGGAACGGCCGGACAGCACCGAGGCACCGCTCACGAGCACCGCAACCCGTCCCCAGCGCCACCCCCCAACGGTCCCGCACGACCACACCCGCACCACCTCCCTGAAACCCACGTCGCACGACGTGCAACGCGACCGGAGGAGCCGCCGTGGCCGCTCAGCCCGATGCCGTACCGCCCATGTCCGACCAAGGGCGCGCCGAGGACCCCGGCGACCGCCCCGCCGTCCATCCCGTGGACGAGAAACTGCCGCCCCTGAAGATGGCGACGACCGGCCTCCAGCACGTGGCCGCCATGTACGCGGGCGTCGTCGCCCCGCCCCTGATCGTCGGCGCGGCCATCGGCCTGTCCGGCACGGAACTGACGTTCCTGACCGGCGCGTGTCTCTTCACCGCCGGCCTCGCGACCTTCCTGCAGACCCTGGGCATCTGGAAGATCGGTGCCCGCCTGCCCTTCGTCAACGGTGTCACCTTCGCCGGTGTCGCCCCCATGACCGCGATCGTCGCGTCCACGGAGGACAAGAACGACGCGCTGCCGATCATCTTCGGCGCGGTCATCGTCGCCGGTCTGCTTGGCTTCCTCGCCTCGCCCTTCTTCAGCAAGGCGGTCCGCTTCTTCCCGCCGGTCGTCACCGGGACCGTCATCACCCTGATCGGCATCTCGCTGCTCCCGGTCGCCTTCGGCTGGGCGCAGGGCTCCAGCCCCACCGCCGACGACTTCGGCTCCGGCACCAATCTGGGGCTGGCCGCCGCGACCCTGCTGATCGTGCTGCTGCTGCGCCGCTTCACCCGTGGCTTCGTCAAGCAGATCGCCGTACTGCTCGGCCTGGTGATCGGCACGCTGATCGCCGTTCCGCTCGGCGTGACCGACTTCAGCCCGGTCGCGGAGGCGGACATCGTCGGCTTCCCGACGCCGTTCCACTTCGGCGCCCCGCAGTTCCAGCTCGCCGCGATCGTCTCGCTGTGCGTGGTGATGGTGGTGTCGATGACCGAGTCGACCGCCGACATGCTCGCCCTCGGTGAGATCGTCGACCGCCCGGCCGACGAGAAGACCATCGCCGCCGGTCTGCGCGCCGACACCCTCGGCTCCGCGATCAGCCCGCTGTTCAACGGCTTCATGTGCAGCGCCTTCGCGCAGAACATCGGCCTGGTCGCGATGACGAGGATCCGCAGCCGTTTCGTGGTCGCGGCCGGCGGCGGCTTCCTGGTGCTGATGGGCCTGTGCCCGGTCGCCGCCTCGCTCATCGCCGTCGTGCCCCGCCCGGTCCTCGGCGGCGCGGGCATCGTCCTGTTCGGCTCGGTCGCCGCGAGCGGCATCCAGACGCTGGTGAGGGCGAGCCTGGAGAAGGACAACAACGTGCTGATCGTCGCCGTCTCGCTGGCGGTCGGCATCATCCCGATCACCGCGCCGGAGTTCTACCACGCCTTCCCGGAGACCGCGAAGATCGTCCTGGACTCCGGCATCTCCACCGGCTGCGTCGCCGCCGTGCTGCTGAACTTCGTCTTCAACCACCTCGGCAAGGGCGGCGACGCCCAGGACGTCACCCACCCCATGGAAGCCGGAGAGGAGATCACCGGGGCTGCGACCCGGGCCCCGGCCACTCCATGAGGTTGGCGAACAGCTCCGCCTGCTCCACGGCGTCGTCCAGCGCGTGATGCGTGTGACGGCGCCGTGGCAGCAGTTCCGCCGGCATCGCGCGCTTGGCGACCGCTCGCAGCGGCACCCCGGCCTTCGTGGCGTACAGCGTCTTCATGTCCAGGCAGCCGGAGTGCCCGAAGGGGCTGTCCCCGGTGAAGCGGATCAGGTACCAGTACAGGAACGTCCAGTCGTACGACGCCGGATAGCCGCACATCACCGGCTGGGCACCCGCGTCGGCGCTCACCTCGCGCACCCAGCGGGTGAACTGCGTGAGCGCGAGCGCCGGATCGAGGCCCTCCCGGCACAGCCGCTCGCGGTCCAGCCCGCTCACCGCGAGCGCCTCCGGCACGAACTCCTCGCTGATCGGCCGCAGTTCCCGGTAGAACGTCTGCCGCTCGGGGACGGCCGGCACGAACCCGTCGTCCCCCTGCACCCCGGCGACGGCCGCGCCCAGGCTCAGCAGGGAGTACGGCCCCGGAATGGGCCCGTCGGCCTCGATGTCGACCGAGACGTACAGACTGGGTTTACTGCGTCGTACCGCCATGACGCAGCAGCATCGCAGGTCAAGAGCCACGAAGCACGCGAATTCACAGCCCGAACAGGGCCGGATCCGCGGCCAGTTCCTTGAAGCGCTCCCGGGGGTCGGGGACCATGCGGCGGGTGGAGAGGTCCAGGAGGCCGCCGACGGCCTCGATCTCGGCCGCGAGGGTGCCGTCGGTCTTGAGGATGTGCTGGCGGATGCGGAAGGTCTTGCCCTCGCCCCACTCGAACTCGCAGGTCACGCGGACCTCGTCGCCCGCGAGCAGCTCCCGCCGGTAGCGGATGGTCGTCTCCAGGGCCACGGGGCCCACCCCCTTGGCCAGGAGGTCGGCCTGGCGGATGCCGGCCGCCTGGAGCAGCGACCAGCGGGCGTGCTCCGCGTAGTTGAGATACACGGCCTGGTTCAGATGGCCCTGGGTGTCGGTCTCGTATCCGCGGACGGTCACCGGAACGGAAAACGGCTCGGTCATGACGTTCTCATCTCCTGGCACGGTTGTGGGTGTCCCGATCCTGACACGGGGTCCGCGGGCGCTACACGCGGCGGGGTGAGGCCAGCAGATAGCGGGCGCGGGTCCGGGGGTCGGTGTGCGCGCCGGCGTGCCAGCCGGCCCGCTCCAGCGTGGCCGCACAGGCGTCCAGCGTCCCCGCGTCCGGCCCGTGCACGGCGACGGCGTCCGGCTGCGGGGTGGCCCGCACCCGGTACCCCGCCTTGTCCGGGCCCTCGGGCCGGTGCCCGGCGGCCTCCAGGGCGAGCGCGGCGGCCTGCACCAGATGGCCGCGCTCCCACCCGCAGGGCCGGTCCACGGCACCGTCGGGGTTGGTCATCCGGCGCAGCTCCAGCAGCCCCTGCCAGGCGCTGTGCACCTCGCGCAGGCGGGCCGGGCCGTCCGGCGGCGCGTCCTCCTCGCCGCCGATGCGGGCGGCGAACACCCCGGTGCGCCCCGAGTGCCCGGCGGGCTCGGCCGACGGCCCGGCGGGCGGGGGCGCCGGAGGGGGCGAGGGCTCGCCCTCACGCAGCCGGTGGCCGGCCGGGGTCAGGAAGTGGTCGTGCGGCGGGCGGGGGTGCCGGAACGCGAGCCCGCGCTTGACCAGCGCGGCGAGCTGCGCCTGCGTACCGCCCCGCAGCCGCCCGGTGACCGGGTCGGCGGCGTCGATCACACGCCGCAGCGCGGCGGTCGGCGGTCGGGTCACGGCGTGCTCCTTCCCGGCGCTGGGGGACGTCCCCACCGCTTCGAAGGCTACGACGCGGGTCTGACATTCCAGCCCGCGATCACCGGCCGCCCGTGCTCGGTGCCCAGCCGCGACAGCGTCCCCGTCGCCAGCTGGAACAGCGCCCCGTCCGCCGGGGGCAGCCCGAGCCGCCGCGCGGTCAGCACCCGCAGGAAGTGCCCGTGCGCGACCAGCACCCCACACCCCTCGGTGTCCGCGAGCGCCGCGTCCACCTTGGCGAGCACCCGGTCGGCCCGCTCCCCGACCTGCTCGGGCGTCTCTCCGGGGTGCTCCGGCGGGCCCGGCGCGACCCCGTCCCGGAACAGGAACCAGCCGGGCCGCTCCCGCTGGATGTCGACGGTGGTGATGCCCTCGTAACCGCCGTAGTCCCACTCCCGCAGATCCTCGTCCACGCGCGCGTCGCGCAGCCCGATGAGTTCGGCCGTCTCCCGCGCCCGCCCGAGCGGGCTGACGAACGCGGTCGCGACCTTGTACGACCGGATCAGCGGGAGGAGCCGCCGCGCCTCCTCCCGCCCGCGCTCGGTCAGCGGAACGTCCGTCAGCCCGGTGTGCCGCCCGGACCGCGACCACTCGGTCTCACCGTGCCGCACCAGCAAAAGATCACCCATGCGGTCAGGTTACGGGCCTCAGCGCGTCGATGAAGGCGGCCCACTGTTCCACGCCGAAGGCGAGTTGGGGTCCTTGCGTGTTCTTGGAGTCGCGTACGTGCGTGGTGCCGGGGGTGCAGGCGACCTCGACGCACTCCGGGCCGTCGTTCGTGCTGTAGCTGCTCTTGAACCACTCCAGCTCGGAACCGTTCCCCGCCGAGGGGTTGGTGATCATGTCTCTCCCAGCACTTTCTCGATGAAGGCCAGGGACTCACGAGGCGTGAGAGCCTGGGCGCGGATGATCCCGTAGCGGATCTCAAGGACCTGAATCTCACTGGGGTTGGAGACCAGGCGGCTGGTGAGCTGAACCTCGTTGTGCCCCACCGTGTCGCCTCCCTTGAGTTTCAGCAGCTGGAGTGATCCTGCGAGGCCGGCATGGTCCTCGCGATCCGTAGGCATCACTTGGATCTCTACGTTCCGCAGCTGGCCGACCTCCAACATGCGTTCGAGCTGCTTCCGCATCACCATTTTGCCTCCGAGCGGGCGGCGCAGCGTCACCTCTTCCAGCACGAAGCTGAAGATGGGAGCCGGTTGCTGCTCAAAGATCCCCTGGCGGGACAGCCTCGCAGCGACGAGGCGTTCCAACTCGTCCTCTGTGAAAAGGGGGCGGCGCATGCTGTACAGAGCCCGCGCGTACTCCGGGGTCTGGAGCAGGCCGTGGATGACGGTGTTGGCGTAGGCGCACAACTCCACGGCCTCCGCCTCCAGCTTGGCCAGGTCCCGTACCTTCTTGGGATACCGAGCCTCCTCCACATCCCTCTTCAGCCCGGCGATCATCCCCTCCGCCCGGAGCACCTGATCCGCCGCTTCCAGGAACGGCGCCTTCGGTGCGCGCCGTCCCCGCTCCACGGACGACACCTGCTCCTCGCTGTAACCGATCGCCGTGCCCAGCTCGGCCTGGGTCATCCCCGTCCGCTCGCGGCACATCTTGATGACCTTGCCGACCGTCCGCAGCACCGCCGCGGACTCGTCGTCCCCGCCGTAGGGCTCCGTACCGTCGGTGAACTGCTGTCCCTGCCCCGTCACGCCCATGCCCGACACCTCCCACGTGCCGCCCGTACCCAACGTCCCACCGGCTGCCACCGTCACGCGTCACGGCCCGGACGGTGCCGGACGGCGACCGGACAGTGACTCTGCGTACCGCCGATGACGCTGTTCAGCGTAGGGTCCCGCGACCACGCTGAGTGACATGAACGTCGATATCGTCACCCCCGCGAGCCACTTCACCCTCCGTCTGTCGGCCACCCGCCGAGGTGCGCGCCTCGCCCGGCGCCTCACGGCGCAGCAACTCGACGCCTGGGGGTGGCCGTACGACAGTGACGCGAACCGCACGGCGGCGCTGCTGGTCGCCGAACTCGCCGCGAACGCGGTGCTGCACGGCAGGGTGAACGGACGCGACTTCCGCCTGCGCCTCACGCTCTACCCGGCGGACCCGGCACTCCGTATCGAGGTGACGGACGCCCGCGTCGACCGCCGTCCGCCCACCCCGGGAACCCTTGAACCCCCCTCGCGGGACGCCGAGTCCGGTCGTGGCCTGCTTCTCGTCGAGGCGCTGGCCACCCACTGGGGCACGACATGGGGTGACCCTTACACCAAGACCGTCTGGTGCGAACTCGCCCTCGGCTGACGCCGGCTACTGCCGGTACCCGCTGAGGAAGCGCCCGATCCGCCCGATCGCCGTCTCCAGCACGTCCGCGTGGGGCAGGGTGAGGATGCGGAAGTGGTCGGGGGCGGGCCAGTTGAAGCCGGTGCCCTGGACGACCTGGATCTTCTCGCGCAGCAGCAGGTCGAGGACGAACTTCTCGTCGTCGTGGATGCGGTGCACCTTGGGGTCGAGGCGCGCGAACGCGTACAGCGCGCCCTTCGGCTTCACGCAGGACACGCCGGGGATCTCGTTCAGCTTCTCCCAGGCGACGTCGCGCTGTTCGCGCAGCCGGCCGCCGGGGGCGGTGAGGTCGGCGATGGACTGCCGGCCGCCGAGCGCGGCCTGGATGGCGTACTGCGCGGGGGCGTTGGCGCACAGCCGCATGGAGGCCAGCATGGTCAGGCCCTCCAGGTAGTCGCGCGCGTGCTGCTTGGGTCCGGTCACCACCAGCCAGCCGGAGCGGAAGCCCGCCACCCGGTAGGTCTTGGACAGGCCGCAGAAGGTGAGGACGACCAGGTCGGGGGCGAGGGCGGCGGCCGAGTGGTGGACGGCGTCGTCGTAGAGGATCTGGTCGTAGATCTCGTCGGCGAAGACCATCAGGCCGTGGCGGCGGGCCAGGTCGAGGATGCCCTCGACGATCGCCTTCGGGTAGACCGCGCCGGTCGGGTTGTTCGGGTTGATGATCACGACCGCCTTCGTCCGGTCGGTGATCTTCGACTCCATGTCGGCGAGGTCGGGGTACCACTCCGCCTGCTCGTCGCACAGGTAGTGGACCGCCTTGCCGCCGGCGAGCGTCGTCACCGCCGTCCACAGCGGGAAGTCGGGGGCGGGGATCAGGATCTCGTCGCCGTCCTCGACCAGCGCCTGCACGGCCATGGACACCAGCTCGGAGACGCCGTTGCCGAGGAACACGTCGTCGACGTCGACCTCCAGGCCGAGCGTCTGGTAGCGCTGGGCGACCGCGCGGCGGGCGGAGAGGACGCCGCGCGAGTCGGTGTAGCCGTGCGCCTTCGGCAGCATCCGGATCATGTCCTGGATGATCTCCTCCGGCGCCTCGAAGCCGAAGAGGGCCGGATTGCCGGTGTTCAGGCGCAGCACGCTGTGGCCGGCCTCCTCCAGCGCGTCGGCGTGCTCGATCACCGGGCCGCGGATCTCGTAACAGACCTCGCTCAGCTTGCTCGACTGCCGGAACTCCATGCGCCCCTCCAGGTAACCAGTGTCACTTGGTTTTACCAAGTAGCCGCTTGGAAAGTCCAACAACTTGTCTAGACTGCGTCGCATGCCACCTCGCCGAAGCTACGACCAGTACTGCTCCGCCGCCCGCGCGCTCGACGTCGTCGGCGACCGCTGGACCCTGCTGATCGTCCGTGAGCTGCTGGCCGGCCCCCGCCGCTACACCGACCTGCACGCGGACCTGCCGGGCGTCAGCACCGACGTCCTCGCCTCGCGGCTGAAGGACATGGAGCGCGACGGGCTGACCGCGAGGCGCCGGCTGCCCCCGCCCGGCGCGGCCTACGTCTACGAACTCATGCCGCGCGGACGGCAGTTGCTGCCGGTGCTCCAGGCCCTCGGCACCTGGGGCCAGGCGGAGCTGGGCGAGCGGCGGCCCACCGACGCGGTGCGCGCCCACTGGTTCGCGCTGCCGCTGCTGCGCGCCCTGGAGGGGGAGACGGGCGTCGTCGAAGTACGCCTCGACGAGGGGGAGTTCCATCTGCACGCCGGCGCCGACGACGGCCCGGTCTACGGCGACGGGCCCGCCCCCGGCGAACCGGACGCCCGCCTGGCCATGGACGTCGCCACCTGCACGGCCCTCGGGCGCGGCGAACTCACCCTGCGCGACGCGGTGCGCGACGGGCGCGTCACCGTCACCGGCGACGGCGCGGTCGCCAAGGCGCTGCGTGCGTGAGGGCTGCGCGCGGAAGAGCTGCGTGCGGGAGAGCTGTGCGCATGAGAAAGGCCCGCGTCACGGGGACGCGGGCCTCACTGAACAGGTCTCACGGAGCCGACCTCACGGAGCCGACCTCACCGAACGGACCTCACACGTTCGGCGGCACCCCCGGCGGCCGCCCCGAGCCGCGGGTGAGCGCGTAACCGCCGATCCCCGCGAGCGCGGCCAGCAGGCCGCCGGCCGCCGTCCAGACCCAGCGGTCGGACCACCAGCCGGAGGCCCAGCCGTCCTCCGGCTCGATGCCCGACAGCACCGGGGTCGCATCCTCCGACTGCGCGGCCGGAGCTGCCGTCGCGCTGCCCGGCACCAGCGGCTCGCCCAGCCGGCCGTCCACCGCCACCGCGCCGCCCATGTCCTTCGCGTCCACCCGCACCTCGGCGCCCACCGGCAGGCCCAGGTCCCCGGTGGGCAGGCCGACGGCGGTGAGCCGGACGTAGTACGTGCCGGGCAGCGGGTCGTTCGCCCACGGCTCCGACCAGGCCCGCACGGTGCGCAGCACACAGGTCAGTTCCACGCTGCCCGCGCCGGCCGCGGCGGTACGCGTCTGCGCGCCCCACTGGCAGGCCTGGCGGCGGCGCAGACCGTCGTACACGTCCAGCTGCCAGGTCTCGGCGGCGTGCGCCTTCGGCAGCTTCACGGTCGCCCGGACGGTCGGCCGCTGTCCGGCGTCCGCCGGGAACGACCAGTACAGGTAGTCACCCGCGGAGGCGTCCGCCGTCGCGGTCCGCCCCTGGTCGATCTCCGTCGCCGTACGGAAGGACGTGCCCGCCTCGGTCGGGGCGTCACCGGGATCGGCCGCCGCCGGGCCCGCGGCCAGGCCGAGGGCGAGCAGGACGGTGGCGAACACTCGGGTAACACGCATCAGTTGGTCCTCCAGACCGCGATCCGCCAGCGCGACAGCCAGCCCCACACCAGACCGGTGAGGAACCCGGCCACGATCAGCGCGCCGAGCAGCCACCAGCCGCGGCCCAGGCCGAAGGCGGCCACGTCGTCCGCCTCGCTCGGCCCGTCCACCACGTCGAGGGTCAGCTCCACCGGCAGACCGGGCGTGGTCTTGACGCCGGGGGCGGGGGAGAAGGAGCTGGTCAGCTGGAGACAGACGGCCTCGGCGGCGGCGTCCTCGCCGTCCTCCCCGTCCGCCTCGGACTTGGGGTAGCGCAGGCCCGTCGACAGCGCGTCCGTACGGCCGTTGCCCGCCGCCTCGCCGCGCACGATCTCCCGGCCCTGGACGGTGACCGCCCGCAGCAGCACCCCGTAGTCCGGGTCGACCGCGCGGTCCGCGGCCACGCTCACCGAGGCGCGCAGCTCCTGGCCGGGCCGTACGTCCACCCGGTACCAGCGCTGCTCGCCGAACTCCGCGCGGTCGGAGTACAGGCCCGACTCCAGCGTCGGCGCCTTGGCGCACTCCGAGCCGCCCTGGGTGACCACCGGAGTGACCACAGGGTCCGCCGCACGGTCCACCAACTGGTTCACCCGGTCGGTCAGTTCGTCGGTGTGCTCGACCGAGGTGTAGGTGCCGCCGGTCGCCTCCGCGATACAGCTGAGCTGCCGGCGCATCTTCGTGTTCGGCACCAGGCCGAGGGTGTCGATGGTCAGGCCGATGCCCTTGGCCGCTATCTCGCGGGCCACCTCGCACGGGTCGAGCGGGGCACAGGTGTCCTCACCGTCGCTGATCAGCACGATCCGCTTCGAACCGGTGCCGCCCTCCAGGTCGTCGGCCGCCTTCAGCAGCGCCGGACCGATCGGCGTCCAGCCCGTCGGCACCAGGGTCGCGACCGCCGCCTTGGCCTCGGTGCGGTCCAGCGGGCCGACCGGGTAGAGCTGCGCGGTGTCCCGGCAGCCCCGCTTGCGGTCGTCGCCCGGGTAGTTCGCGCCGAGGGTGCGGATGCCGAGCCGGACGTCCTCGGGCGTCGCGTCCAGCACCTCGTTGAACGCCTGCTTGGCCGCCGCCATCCGGGACTGCCCGTCGATGTCGCGGGCGCGCATCGAACCGCTCACGTCCAGCACGAGATTGACCTTGGGCTGCCCGGCCGTGGTCTCGTCGGCGAGCGCCGTGGACGGCAGCGCCAGTCCGGCCGTCAGCGCGGCGAACAGGGCACCGGCCCCGGCCGCCAGCCGTTTTCTTGTGATCATCGACGGATCTTATGGACCGGGCCGGGCCGACTCCAAAACGAGCGAAGCGAGCGAAACGGGCGTCACGGAAGGGGGTTGGGCAGCCGAGCCCACTGATCGCCCTGTGCTCCCGGCGACAGCCGCATCAGCGTCAGTGCCTTCACCGGCAGCGGCTCACTCGTCAGCGCGGCCCGGTCCGGGGTGTCCGGCAGCTCCCGTACGGCGCTCTCCAGGGCGGCCCCCAGAGCCGGTGCCGAGCCCGCCACCGCGGCCAGCGCCCCGCCCACCAGCGACCCGAACAGCTTGCGCCGCAGCACCGTCTCGTCGTCGGTGAGGATGCGCGGCGGCAGCTCGGGCAGAAGGACGCCGTGCCGGGCGAGGCGGAGCGGGCTGACCCGGATGTCGGCGAGGTCACGGTAGACCAGACGCACCGGGACACCCGTCGCGGACAGCACGACCAGCAAATTCTGGCCGTGTGCCTCCAGCGCCACACCCAGCTCCAGCAGCCGCATCCCGGCGGTCATCGCGAGCCGGGCGAACCCGGCCAGCCAGCCGGGGTCCCGGGGCAGCCCGGTCAGCGGCAGCGCGGCCACCGGCACCACCCGTTCCCCGGCCCTCGCGTACGTCTCGGGGGACTCCCGCAGCACGGCCGCGAGATCGGGCGAACCGTCCGTGACCGCGCCCAGCGTGCGGGTGAAGCACAGCCGTTCGTCGGCCAGCGGCTCGGCGAACTCCGAGAGCGTCATGGCGGCGGCCACCGACCCCACCGAGATGTCCCGCACGGACGACGTCAGCCGGGTGCTCAGCGCCGTCTTCACCTGCGGTCCGCCGGGCAGCGCGAGGGTGCGCAGCGACATCAGCGGATGACCGGTGAGCCGTTCCCCGCCCTGCCGCTTCAGCACATGCGCCGCCTGCCACGGATGCACCGGCACCATCACCCGCCCCCCGTCGCGCAGCGACCGCGGCCACTCGCCCGTCACCAGGCACTCCGCGGCCGGCACCGGCAGCAGGCCCAGCTCCACCACCGGCCGGTGCTCGGGCGCGTACGCCAGCTGCTCGGCCACCGAGAAACCGGGCCGGGAACGGCAGTTGGGGTGGTACGGGTGCCCGTCCACCACCCGCTGCTCCCACTCCCAGTCCCGCTCCGGCGCGTCCTGCGGCCCGGCCGGCTGCCCGGCCCGCGACAGCGCCAACGAGGCGACGCTGTGCCCGAGTTCACGGGCCAGGTCCGCGCCGTGCGGGACCCGCAGGTCCGCCAGCAGCCGGGCCGGATCCTCGTACGCCGCACCGTCGAGCCGTACGGCCGTGACGTACCCGGCGGTCGCGTACGGGTCCGGCACCGGGCCGTGCAGCCGGCGGCCGTCGCGCAGCCGCAGCAGCCGGCCCTCCCCGGCCGGCTCCCGGCGCTCGACCCAGGGCAGCGGCTCATGGGTGAGCGCACGCCACAGCCGGGTCAGCACCGCCGCCCGGGCGCCCGGCAGTTCGGCCGCGTACCGGCCGGCGAGGTCCGGCCGCACTTCGGCCAGCTCGTCGGCGACCTCGGCCTCGGCTGTGGGGGAACGGTGCACGGTCGGGTCCTCCGGGGAAATCGGCGAGCGGAGCGGTCACGCCGGGGCGTGACGGCGGGGATACTGATCGTCTCCGGAGAACCGTAGGGAACTCCGCAGCACCGCAGGCGATCCCGCAGTGATCGCCGGCCGTTCCGCAGGACCGTACGAAACGAGTATGTCGCGTGGACCACCTCCCCCCGCACCCCGAGGCCGACGCCGCCGAGAGCCGAGTCGCCGCGCGCGCCGACGCGTACGCGGCCGCGCCCCTGCTGGGCTGCCTGCTGCGCGAGGTCGCCCGGCCGGTGACGGACGAGCCCGGCGTCCACCTGCTGCCCGGCTGCGGGAAGCTGCTGCGGGTGCGCGGCGGACGGCGCCCCGCCGCGCCCGAGGTGCGCACCGCCGGCGGCTGGCACCGCCTCGACCACCCCGAGCTGGTCAAACTGGTCGCCGAGGAACTGCGCCGGCACACCGGGCTGTCCAACCACGAACTGCCCGCCGAGATGGCCGACAGCCGGGACACGGTCGCCGCGCTGCTCACCGCCCGGGCCCGCGCCACCCCGCCCGCCGACCCGTACCTGCGCTCCGAGCAGTGCCTGCTCACCGGCCACCCGCACCACCCTGCACCGAAGGCGCGCGGCGGCGGCCCGGCGGCCACCTGGCTGCCGTACGCCCCGGAGGCGCACGCCCGCTTCCCGCTGACCCTGCTCGGGGTGCGCGAGGACGCCGTCGTCGAGGAGGGCGACTGCTCCGCGCTCGACACCCTCGGCACGGCCCCGCCCGGCTACCGGCTGCTGCCCGCCCACCCCTGGCAGCTCGACCTGGCCGCCGCGGGGCTCGCCGGCGCCTTCGCCGACGGCCGGCTGATCCGGCTCGGCACCACCGCGTGCGACACCTGGCCGACGGCCGCGATCCGCACGGTGTACGCCCCCGAGCGCGACCTGTTCCTGAAGTTCAGCCTCGACGTGCGCATCACCAACGACATCCGCCGCCTGTGGCGCCACGACCTGCTGAAACTGATCCGCACCGACAGCGCAGTCCGGGCCGCCTTCGCCGCCCTCGACGGCCCCGCCGCCTGGCTCTCCGACCGCGGCTACCGCACCGCGGACTTCGCGTTCGAGGAACTGGCCGTGCTGGTCCGCGACGGTCTGCGCGGCCACCTGGTGCCCGGCGCCACGCCCTACCTCGCCGCCGGGCTCGTGGAGGGCTTCGACGGCAGCCCGCTCGACGGCCCGGCCGACCCGGCGGCCTGGTGGGAGGCGTATCTCGGCCGCCTCGTGCCGCCGGTCCTGGCCGCCTTCGCCGGCCACGGCGTCGTCCTGGAGGCCCACCTGCAGAACTGCCTGATCGCCTGCGACGGCGACGGCGTCCCCGTCCAGGCCCTCTTCCGCGACGCCGAGGGCGTGAAGCTGCCGCCCGGCACCGACCGCGCGGCCGGCTGGGAACGCCTGGTGTACTGCCTGCTCGTCAACCACCTCATGGAACTCGCCGAAGCCCTCGCCGAACGCCACCCCGGCCTCGACCCCTGGCGCGCCGTCCGCCGCGAACTGGCCCGCCACGACCTCCCGGAGATCCCCGCCCTCCTCACCGCCCCCACCCTCCCCGCCAAGACCAACCTCCTCCTGCGCTGGACCGGCGCCGACGGCGCCGCCGCCCACTACCGGCCCCTGCCCAACCCACTGGCCGGGGCGTGAGCGGGCCGACGGGAAACCGGCCGCGGGGGCGCCGTGACCGCCGCGGCTGATATGACTGGTGCATGCAGGAAGAGACCGCTCAGTCCGCGATCGACACGTTCATCTCGGCCTTCAACGCGTCCGACGACACCTATGTCACGTCTCTGCTGTCCCAGGCCCTGACCTCGGACGTGGTCCTGTGGGGGCCGCTCGGCCGCAGCGAGGGGATCGAGGCCGTCGAGCGTTTCGTCCTGGACCTGCGGCGCCACCCGGCGGGTACCGGCACGATGGTCCGCTGCTCGGCGGTGGACATGCCGCACGACTGGGCGCGCTACCAGTGGGTCTTCACCACACCGGACGGCGGTCCGCGTCTGGCGGGGACGGACGTCGTGCACCTGCGGCGCGGCCTCATCGACCAGATCATCGTCTTCGCCGGAGAGATCAAACCGTCCAGCGACATGTCCGAGGGTGGCCCGGGACCGTGCTGAGAGAGGTCACCGCCACGCGCTACGTCACCCCCCTGCGGTCCGGCGGCTCCGTGCCCGGAGTCTTCGAGGCCGACGACGAGGGGACGTACGTCGTGAAGTTCACCGGCTCCGCGCAGGGCCGCAAGGCGCTGGTCGCCGAGATCATCGTGGGGGAGCTGGCCCGCGCCCTGGGACTGCGCTTCCCCGAGCTGGTCCTGGTGCGCTTCGACCCGGCGATCGCCGCGGACGAACCCCACCAGGAGGTGCGCGAGCTGCACTCGGCCAGCGCGGGCGTCAACCTCGGCATGGACCACCTGCCGGGCGCGCGTGACCTCACCCCGGAGATCGCCGAGGTCTTCGACGTGGACCCGCTGGAGGCCGGCCGGATCGTCTGGCTGGACGCGCTCACCGTGAACGTCGACCGCACCGTGCACAGCTCCAACCTGATGGTCTGGCCGACGCTCGGCGTGGCACCGCCGCGGCTGTGGCTGATCGACCACGGCGCCGCGCTCGTCTTCCACCACCGCTGGGGCACCACCGACCCGGCGAAGGCTTACGACTTCCGGCACCACGCCCTCGGCCACTACGGCCCCGACGTGCGCGCGGCCGACGCGGAGCTGCGGCCGAAGGTGACCGAGGAGCTGCTGCGGGCGATCACGGACGAGGTGCCGGACGCCTGGCTGGCCGACGAGCCCGGCTTCGGCACACCCGAGGAGGTGCGCCGCGCCTACGTCGACTTCCTGCACGCGCGCGTGCGGGCCTCCGAGGCGTGGCTGCCCACCGATTTCCCCAGCCGCGCGGAGCTGGCCGCGGAGAACGCGCGCCGCGCGGCGAAGACCCGGCAGGGCCGCCCGGACTGGCTCAAGCGGGTCCCCGACCTGCACGGCAAGCCGGCGGCGGAACAGGATTGGTCGGTGCATTTGGGATGACGACACCCGAGACGCCCCACGCGGCCACGCCCGGGACCGCACCCGCCCCCCGGCGCGTCACGATCGAGTACTGCACCCAGTGCCGGTGGCTGCCGCGCGCGGCCTGGCTGGCGCAGGAGCTGCTGACCACCTTCGAGGCCGAGCTGGACGAACTGGCGCTCAAGCCCGGCACGGGCGGGGTGTTCGTCGTCCGGGCCGGCGACGAGGTGGTCTGGGACCGCCGCGAGCACGGCTTCCCCGAGCCGACGGCGGTCAAGCGGGCCGTACGCGACCGAGTGGCCCCGGGCAAGACCCTGGGCCACTCGGAACGTACGTCCTAGAGGGTGTCTCGCGCCGCTCAGCCCTGGAGCCGCTCGTACGCGGGCAGGGTGAGGAAGTCCGCGTAGTCCTCGTCGAGGGAGACCTCCAGCAGCAGGTCGTGGGCCTCCTGCCAGTGGCCGGCCGCGAACGCCTCCTCGCCGATCTCCGCGCGGATGTTCGCCAGTTCCTCGGCGGCGACCTTGCGGGCCAGCTCGGCGGTGACCTGCTCGCCGTTGTCGAGGACGACCCCGGCGTTGATCCACTGCCAGATCTGCGAGCGGGAGATCTCGGCGGTGGCCGCGTCCTCCATCAGGTTGAAGATGGCGACCGCGCCGAGCCCGCGCAGCCACGCCTCGATGTAGCGGATGCCGACCTGGACGGCGTTGACCAGGCCGTTGTAGGTGGGCTTGGCGTCGAGGGAGTCGATCGCGATCAGGTCCTCGGCCTTGACGTGGACGTCCTCGCGCAGGCGGTCCTTCTGGTTCGGCTTGTCGCCGAGGACCTTGTCGAAGGACTCCATGGCGATCGGCACGAGGTCGGGGTGGGCGACCCAGGAGCCGTCGAAGCCGTCGTTCGCCTCGCGGTCCTTGTCGGCGCGGACCTTCTCGAAGGCGACCTTGTTGACCTCCGGGTCCTTGCGGGAGGGAATGAAGGCCGCCATGCCGCCGATCGCGTGCGCGCCGCGCTTGTGGCAGGTGCGGACGAGGAGTTCGGTGTACGCCCGCATGAACGGGGCGGTCATCGTGACCGCGTTGCGGTCCGGCAGGACGAACCTCTCGCCGCCGTCACGGAAGTTCTTCACGATGGAGAACAGGTAGTCCCAGCGGCCCGCGTTCAGCCCGGAGGCGTGGTCGCGCAGCTCGTAGAGGATCTCCTCCATCTCGTACGCCGCCGTGATCGTCTCGATCAGGACGGTGGCGCGGATGGTGCCCTGCTCGATGCCGACGTAGTCCTGCGCGAAGACGAACACGTCGTTCCAGAGGCGGGCCTCCAGGTGCGACTCGGTCTTCGGCAGGTAGAAGTACGGGCCCTTGCCGAGGTCGAGCAGGCGCCGGGCGTTGTGGAAGAAGTACAGGCCGAAGTCGACGAAGGCGCCCGGCACCGGGGTGCCGTCGGAATCGACGAGGTGACGCTCGTTCAGGTGCCAGCCGCGCGGGCGCATGACGACGGTCGCGAGTTCGTCGTTCGGGCGCAGGGCGTACGACTTGCCGGACCTCGGGTCGGTGAAGTCGATGCTGCGGGTGTAGGCGTCGATCAGGTTGAGCTGGCCGAGGACGACGTTCTCCCAGGTGGGCGCGGAGGCGTCCTCGAAGTCCGCGAGCCAGACCCTCGCGCCCGAGTTGAGGGCGTTGATGGTCATCTTGCGGTCGGTGGGGCCGGTGATCTCGACACGGCGGTCGTTCAGCGCGGCCGGAGCGGGGGCCACCTTCCAGGAGTCGTCCGCGCGGATCGCGGCGGTCTCCGGCAGGAAGTCGAGCGTGGCGGTGCGGGCGATCTCGGCGCGGCGCTCGGCCCGGCGGGCGAGGAGTTCGTCACGGCGCGGCGTGAACCGCCGGTGCAGCTCGGCCACGAAGGCGAGCGCCGCTTCCGTGAGGACCTCTTCCTGCCGGGGCAGGGGCTCGGCGTCGACGATGGCCAGCGGGGACGGCGCTGGTGTGGACATGAGCTGTCACTTCCTTCAGCGGTGGCACCGGGTGCCAAGCGGCACGTAGGGGAAATATCGCACCCGCTGTGCGGTCGAGTGCTTCTGGTCAGTGGATATTAGTTTCCTCATCGTGGAATTTCAATGGTTTGTTGATGTCGAGATTCTCTGAGTCGAGGCAAGGTGGCGCTCGGTGCCACCCCGTTCACTCAAGGTGGACCAGGTCGGCCTCGGTGTCGATGTCGTAGGGGAGTGCGATGTCGCCGCACTCCGCCGGGCGCATTCCGGGCCGCCGTCGCCAGGGAGGTCTCGCCCGTGTACCCGGCCGGCGCGCGGGCCACCGTCTCCGGCCGCGGCCCGCCGCGAGGAGCGGACCCGCCACCGGGGGCGCGCACGCGTCGTGCGCCGCCGCGTCCTGTGGGGGGCTCATGGCTCCTGCATACCGGACACGAGGTCGAGCAGCCGTCCCGGCGGGCTGAATTTGTCTCCGCGTGCTGGCGCAGTCGCACTCTGTGGCGTTTACTTTCCCGCACATCCCCGGCGCTCGGCTCGTGGTGGGGGCGCACAGGGGGAGTGAACGGGAACCGGGCACAAGGGAGTGCCAGGGGGGAGAGCTGTGTTGCGGAGCTTGGGGCAGAGGCCGGTGACCGGCAGCGGGGAGGACCCGAGGGCGGTGGAACTGCGCACCGCCGTGTCCCGGTTACGTCGTCAACTCGCCGCGCACCCGGCGGAGTTCCCCGACCGGACGGTCGCCGAGGAGGAACTCGCCGCGCTCGCCGCGATGGCCGTCGGCGGCACCCCGGAGATCCCGCGGCTGCGCCGCTCGCTGCTGCTGATCGCGGGCGCGATCGGCTCGGTGAGCGCGCTCGCGCGGGGGCTGGCCGACGTACGGCAGGCGGTGGAGCTGTTCGGGCCGCCGCCGAGGGACGGCCGGGCGGGGGACGGCCGGGCGGGGGACGGCTGAGGGGGCGGTGGGCCGAGCGCGGCCGGCCGGCTGAGCGATGGCGGCCGGCTGAGCGCGGCTGATCGGCTGAGTGCTGGTGGCTGACTGAGCGATGGTGGGTGGCTGGGCGCTGCTGATCAGCTGAGTGCTGCCGGCCGGCTGAGTGCTGCTGGCCGGCTGGGATTGCCGGTCGGCTGAGAGGCCGGTGGGCTGTGGCGCCGGACGGCGAGCCGCCGCTCGGCTGGAACGTGGGACAACCGGGAGGACGACAGGACAGCCCCCGGCCGCCATGGCCGGGGGCTGTCTCGTTCGGTCGGTCGGGGCGGGCCGGTGCGCCGGAGGTCAGCCGCCGTTGGCCACGGACGTGGCCAGCGCCGCGGACAGCTCGCGCGCGACCTGCTGCAGCGCGGGCACGATCCGCTCGGTCGCCGCCTCGGTGACCCGGCCCGCCGGGCCGGAGATGGAGATCGCGGCGGTGGTGGGGGAGTCGGGCACCGGCACCGCGAGGCAGCGGACCCCGATCTCCTGCTCGTTGTCGTCCACCGCGTAGCCGAGTCGGCGGACGTCCTCCAGGGCCGCGAGGAAGCCCTCGGGCGTGGTGATGGTCTTGTCGGTGGCCGCCGGCATCCCGGTGCGGGCGAGCAGGGCGCGCACCTCGTCGTCCGGGAAGCCCGCGAGCAGCGCCTTGCCGACGCCGGTCGAGTGCGGCAGAACGCGCCGGCCGACCTCGGTGAACATGCGCATGGAGTGCTTGGAGGGCACCTGGGCGACGTAGACGATCTCGTCGCCGTCGAGCAGCGCCATGTTGGCCGTCTCGCCGGTCTCCTCGACCAGGCGGGCCAGATGGGGGCGCGCCCAGGTGCCGAGCAGGCGGGCGGCGGACTCGCCGAGGCGGATCAGCCGGGGGCCGAGGGCATACCGGCGGTTGGGCTGCTGGCGGACGTAGCCGCAGGCCACGAGCGTGCGCATCAGGCGGTGGATGGTGGGCAGCGGCAGTCCGCTGCTCGCCGAGAGCTCGCTGAGCCCGACCTCGCCGCCCGCGTCCGCCATCCGCTCCAGGAGGTCGAAGGCGCGCTCGAGGGACTGGACGCCACCGCCGCCGTTGGCGGTCTTGGCGGAGTCGGTGGTGCTGGCGCTGGACGTCGGCACGGCGCGTTCCTTTCGGGACTGGCAGGAAGGTCAGAAGCCTACCCGGCGGCCGGTTGACTCCCCGCTTGTGCGTAGCTACGTTCTGCCTGCCGAAATTCTAATTCCGCTTTGTGGAAATCTCCAGAGCAGGGCGATGTGGGTGCACGGTGGAAGTGTGCCTCTTGACGGCGCGGGAGCGGGAGTGAAGACTCCAGAGGGATTCAACAGAGTGTTGAATTCCGTAACGCGGAAGTGAACCCCCGTTTCCTGGGAGTAACACGCGGCAGAGAGAGGGGTCCGGGTGTCCGACGCTGAACTGGTGCTGCGCTCGACGCGCGTCATCACGCCCGAGGGAACGCGCGCCGCGACGGTCGCGGTCGCGCGGGGCACGATCACGGCCGTACTGCCGTACGACGCCCCCGTCCCCGAGGGCGCCCGCCTGGAGGACGTCGGCGACCACGTCCTGCTCCCCGGCCTGGTCGACACCCACGTCCACGTCAACGACCCCGGCCGCACCGAGTGGGAGGGCTTCTGGACCGCCACCCGCGCGGCCGCCGCCGGCGGCATCACCACCCTCGTCGACATGCCGCTCAACTCGCTCCCGCCGACCACCACCGTCGACCACCTGCGCGTCAAGCAGGACGTCGCCCGGTCCAAGGCGCACATCGACGTCGGCTTCTGGGGCGGCGCCCTGCCCGGCAACGTCAAGGACCTGCGCCCGCTGCACGAGGCCGGCGTGTTCGGCTTCAAGGCGTTCCTGTCACCGTCCGGCGTCGACGAGTTCCCGCACCTCGACCAGGAGCAGCTGGCCCGCTCCCTCGCGGAGATCGCCGGCTTCGGCGGCCTGCTGATCGTGCACGCCGAGGACCCGCACCACCTCGCCGCCGCCCCGCAGCACGGCGGCCCCAAGTACGCCGACTTCCTCGCCAGCCGCCCGCGCGACGCCGAGGACACCGCCATCGCCGCACTCATCGCCCAGGCCAGGCGGCTCGACGCGCGCGTGCACATCCTGCACCTGTCCTCCAGCGACGCGCTGCCGCTGATCCGCGCCGCCCGCGCGGAGGGCGTCCGCGTCACCGTCGAGACCTGCCCGCACTACCTCACCCTCACCGCCGAGGAAGTCCCCGACGGCGCCAGCGAGTTCAAGTGCTGCCCGCCCATCCGCGAGGCCGCCAACCAGGACCTGCTGTGGGAGGCGCTGGCCGACGGCACCATCGACTGCGTCGTCACCGACCACTCCCCGTCCACCGCCGACCTGAAGACCGACGACTTCGCCACCGCGTGGGGCGGCATCTCCGGCCTCCAGCTCAGCCTCTCCGCCGTCTGGACCGCCGCCCGCGAGCGCGGGTACGGCCTGGAGGACGTCGTCCGCTGGATGTCCGCGCGGACCTCCGAACTGGTCGGCCTGGACGACCGCAAGGGCGCCATCGCGCCCGGCCGCGACGCCGACATCGTGGTCCTCGCCCCCGACGAGACCTTCACCGTCGACCCGGCGGAGCTCCAGCACCGCAACCGCGTCACGGCCTACGCCGGCCGCACCCTCGGCGGTGTCGTCAAGTCGACCTGGTTGCGCGGCGAGCGGATCTACGCCGACGGCGAGTTCACCGACCCCCAGGGGCGCCTGCTGACCCGCACCCCCTGACCGCCCCGCCCGCACCCCGCAGCGGCCCACTCCCGAAAGGAAGAACTGATCACCGTGACGGCGATACCCAGCTTCACCGGCGACGCGAACCCCTACGGAGGCGGCGACCCGTACGCGGACTACCGCACCGCCGACTTCCCCTTCACCCAGTACGCCAACCTCGCCGACCGGCAGCTCGGCGCCGGTGTCATCGCCGCCAACGACGAGTTCTTCGCCCAGCGGGAGAACCTGCTGGTGCCCGAGCGGGCCGAGTTCGACCCCGAGCACTTCGGCCACAAGGGCAAGGTCATGGACGGCTGGGAGACCCGGCGGCGCCGCGGCGTCTCCGCCGACCACCCCTGGCCCGCCGCCGAGGACCACGACTGGGCGCTGATCCGCCTCGGCGCCCCCGGCGTGATCCGCGGCATCGTCGTCGACACCGCCCACTTCCGCGGCAACTACCCGCAGTCGGTCTCCGTCGAGGCCACCTCGGTGGCGGGCTCGCCCTCCCCCGAGGAACTGCTCGCCGACGACGTCAAGTGGACCACCCTGGTGCCGCGCACCGCGGTCGGCGGCCACGCGGCCAACGGCTTCGCCGTCTCCGCGGAGCAGCGCTTCACCCACCTGCGGGTCAACCAGCACCCCGACGGCGGCATCGCCCGCCTGCGCGTGTACGGCGAGGTCGTCCCCGACCCGGCGTGGCTGTCGGTGCTGGGCACCTTCGACGTCGTCGCCCTGGAGAACGGCGGTCGCGTCGAGGACGCCTCCAACCTCTTCTACTCGCCCGCCACCAACACCATCCAGCCGGGCCGCTCCCGCAAGATGGACGACGGCTGGGAGACCCGCCGCCGCCGCGACCGGGGCAACGACTGGATCCGCTACCGGCTGGTGGCCCGGTCCCAGATCCGCGCGATCGAGATCGACACGGCCTACCTGAAGGGCAACAGCGCCGGCTGGGCCTCGGTGTCCGTACGGGACGGCGAGGACGGCGAGTGGACCGAGATCCTCCCGCGCACCCGCCTCCAGCCCGACACCAACCACCGGTTCGTCCTCGACCAGCCGGCCGTCGGCACCCACGCCCGCGTCGACATCTACCCGGACGGCGGCATCTCCCGCCTCCGCCTCTTCGGCTCCCTCACGGAGGAGGGCGCGCAGGGCCTGGCCGCCCGCCACCAGGAGCTGGGTGGGTGACGGGCGAGGGGCACGCCCCGGGTTCCCCCGCGGCTGCCCCGTCGCCGCAGCAGACGCGCGGGGCGCACCGGCCGGACAGCACCGGTGCGCCCCGCGTTCCAGCCGGGCCTGACGTGGGCGGCCGCGGGGGGGCCCGGACCACCCCGCCGCGCCCCCGGCGGACACG
>NZ_JBFATR010000027.1:0-91491 GCF_040678395.1 Streptomyces sp. NPDC052687
GAAGGCTACAACGACAACTCCGACGGCTCCGTCGACCTCGTCGACGCGGCCTACTACGCCACCGTCACCCTCTCCACCACCGGGTACGGCGACATGCGGATCGCGGAGGTGGCCCGCATCTTCGAGAAGGGGTGGTGACAGGGCCGAGGTGCCCGCCGGGGCGTCCGGAGTTACGCTGCTGACCGCATGACAGCCCCGGACACCGGCAGCGCGCCCCCGCGCGCCACGCCCGCACGACGCCGCCCCGCCTGGCGTGCCCAGGCGCCGGTGGTCGCCGTGGTCGCGGCCGGCGGCGGCATCGGGGCCGCCGCCCGCTACGCGGCGTCCCTGCTCTGGCCCGCCGCACCGGACGGCTTTCCCTGGGCGACCTTCTGGGTCAACGTCGCCGGCTGTGCGGTCATCGGCGTCTTCCTGGTGACCGTCACCGAGATCCGCCCCGCCCATCCGCTGGTGCGGCCGTTCTTCGGCACCGGCGTGCTCGGCGGCTTCACCACCTTCTCGACGTACGCCGTCGACATCCAGCGGCTGACCGAGGCGGGCCGCCCCGCCACGGCGTTCGCCTACCTCGCCGCGACCCTCCTCGCGGCCCTCACCGCCGTCGCCCTCGCGGCCACGGCGACCCGGCGGCTCCTCACCCGGAGGCAGCGATGAACCCCGACGCGGCGACGCCCCGGCCGGCCGGCCCCGCCCTGCGCCTGACCGTCCTCGTCGGCGAGAACGACACCTGGCACCACCGGCCCCTGGCCACGGAGATCGTGCACCGGGCGCACGCGGCGGGCCTCGCCGGGGCCAGCGTCTTCCGCGGGAACGAGGGCTTCGGCGCCTCCTCGGTCGTGCACACCTCCCGCCTGCTCTCGCTGAGCGAGAACCTGCCGGTCGCCGTGGTGATCGTGGACACCGAGGACCGCGTCCGCGCCTTCCTGCCGCGGCTGGCGGAGCTGGTCACCGACGGCCTGATCACCCTCGACCCCTGCGAGATCGTCCGGCCCGCCGCCCCGGAGGAGGCCCCGTGAACTGGCTGCTGGTCGTCGTCGGCGGCATGATCGGCGCCCCGCTGCGCTATCTCACCGACCGCGCGGTGCAGTCCCGCCACGACGCGGTCTTCCCGTGGGGCACCCTCACGGTCAACGTCACCGGCTGCCTGGTCCTCGGCCTGCTGACCGGCGCGGCGCTCGGCGACCACTGGGGGCTGCTGCTCGGCACGGGCCTGTGCGGCGCCCTGACCACGTACTCGACCTTCTCGTACGAGACGCTGCGCCTCGCCGAGACCGGCGCGCGGCTGCACGCGGCGCTCAACGTGGCGGCGAGCGTGCTCGCCGGCCTGGCGGCGGCGTTCGCGGGTGTCGCACTGACCCGCACCCTGTGAAATGGATCACATCATCCGTCTGTGTTCCTGAATCTTTCCTTTCACCTGCCTTGACAGCCCCCTGGCGCAACCCGCAGGATCGACCACCGTGAACCTGTCAGACAGCCAGACAGGTGGTCCGGGCCCGCGGCGCGTCAGTGCCATGGAAGCGGTGCTCTCCCACCTTCGCGGCGCGATCGAGCGCGGCGAGTACGCGATCGGCGACAAGCTGCCCTCCGAGGCGGAGCTGTGCCGCACCCTCGAGGTCTCCCGGCCCGTGCTGCGCGAGGCGCTGCGCGCCCTGCAGGCGCTCGGCCTGACCGTGGCCAAGACCGGCAAGGGCACCTTCGTGGTCGCCAGCAGCGTCGAGGACCCCACCTTCGGCGACTACGCGGCCAGCGATCTGCTGGAGGTGCGCCGGCACGTCGAGATCCCGGTCGCCGGGTACGCGGCCCTGCGCCGCACCCCCGAGAACCTCGACCACCTGGCCCATCTGCTCGACCGCATGGAGCGGGAGACCGACACCACCGCGTGGGTCGCGATGGACACCCTCTTCCATCTGGCCGTGGCCGAGGCCGCCCAGAACCCGGTGTTCCGCCGGGTCATCGAGGAGATCCGGGACGCCCTCGCCCGCCAGTCCGCGTTCCTGAACGAAGTCGGCGGCCGGCGCGAGCAGTCCAACCGCGAGCACCGGGCCATCGTCGAGGCGCTGATCGACGGTTCCGAGCACGACGCCGTCGAGGCGATGTCCCACCACCTCGACCGCGTCGAGACCACCCTCACCGACATCGTGCGATCCCCACGCACCGGCACCACCACGGAAGGCGGACCCGAGCGTTGAGCGAGCAGTCCCTGCACAAGGACGTGCGGACCGGGCACGGCGACGGCGTGCAGAAACGTTCCGTCCATGTCGACGCCGGAGACGAGGGCTACAGCAAGTCCCTCAAGTCCCGGCACGTCAACATGATCGCCATCGGCGGCGCCATCGGCACCGGCCTCTTCCTCGGCGCGGGCGGCCGGCTCGCCGACGCCGGCCCCTCCCTCTTCATCGCCTACGCGGTCTGCGGCCTCTTCGCCTTCCTCGTCGTGCGCGCCCTCGGCGAACTCGTGCTCCACCGGCCCTCCTCCGGCGCCTTCGTCTCGTACGCCCGCGAGTTCATGGGCGAGAAGGGCGCGTACACCGCGGGCTGGATGTACTTCCTCAACTGGGCCACCACCGGCATCGCCGACATCACCGCCGTGGCCACCTACACCCACTACTGGGGCATGTTCTCCGACATCCCGCAGTGGGTGCTGGCGCTGATCGCGCTCGCCGTCGTGCTCACCGTGAACCTGATCTCGGTGAAGATCTTCGGCGAACTGGAGTTCTGGTTCGCGATCGTCAAGGTCGGCGCGCTCGTCGTCTTCCTGTGCATCGGCGTCTTCCTGCTGGTCACCCAGCACCCCGTCGACGGCCACACCCCCGGCCCGTCGCTGATCACCGACAACGGCGGCGTCTTCCCCAACGGCCTGCTGCCCATGCTGCTGGTCGTCCAGGGCGTCGTCTTCGCCTACGCCTCCGTCGAGCTGGTCGGCGTCGCCGCCGGCGAGACCGAGAACCCCGAGAAGATCATGCCGAAGGCGATCAACTCGATCATGTGGCGCGTCGGACTGTTCTACGTCGGCTCGGTCGTGCTGCTGTCGATGCTGCTGCCCTGGTCGTCGTACAAGGCGGGCGAGAGCCCCTTCGTCACCGTGCTCTCCAACATCGGCGTGCCCGCCGCCGGCGGCATCATGAACCTCGTCGTGCTCACCGCGGCGATGTCCTCGCTCAACTCCGGCCTGTACTCCACCGGCCGCATCCTGCGCTCCATGGCGATGTCCGGCTCCGCCCCGAGGTTCACGAGCGTCATGAGCCGCAGCAAGGTCCCCTACGGCGGCATCCTGCTCACCAGCGGCTTCTGCGTCCTCGGCGTCGGCCTCAACTACGTGGTCCCGGCCGAGGCGTTCGAGATCGTGCTGAACTTCGCCGCGATCGGCATCCTCGCCACCTGGGGCATGATCATGGTCTGCCACCTGCTGTTCTGGCGGAAGACCCAGCGGGGCGAGCTGGACCGCCCCGGCTACCGCCTCCCCGGATCCCCCTGGACCGAGCTCGTGACCCTGGCGTTCCTCGCCTCCGTCCTGGTCCTCATGTACGCCGACGGCGGCGCCGGACGCACCACCATGCTGTGCCTGCCGCTGATCGTCGCCGCCCTGGTCGCGGGCTGGTACGCCGTCCGCGGCCGCACCGGCACCACCCCGCCCGCCCAGGCCGACGCGTGACCCCGCCCAGGCCGAAACCCACCCACCGAAGAACCAGGCAGTGATGTACAGCAGTTCCGCCGCGGACGCACCCCTCGTCCGTGAACCCCTCCACGCCCCCCTCGCCCACCTCGTCCGCGGCGGGGTCGTCGAGGGCATCCACTACGGCTCCCTCGTCGTCCTCGACACCGACGGCCGGGTCACCCTCCAGCTCGGCGACATCGAGGCCGCGTTCTACCCGCGCTCGGCGCTCAAGCCCGTCCAGGCCGTCGCCATGGTCCGGGCCGGGCTGCCGCTCGACGGGGAACTGCTGTCCCTCGCCGCCGCCAGCCACTCCGGCGAGGAACGCCACCTCGCCGGCGCCCGGCGCATCCTGGAACTGGCCGGCCTCACCGAGGACCACCTGCGCAACACGCCCGACCTGCCGTTCGGCCCCGCCGTGCGGGACACCTGGGTGCGCGAGGGACGGCAGCCGTCCCGGCTCGCCCAGAACTGCTCCGGCAAGCACGCCGCCATGCTGTACGTCTGCCGGCTCAACGGCTGGTCCCTGGACGACTATCTCGACCCCGGGCACCCCCTCCAGCAGGCGATCGCCGAGATCGTCGAGGACCTGACCGGGCAGCGGGTCGCCGCGGTCACCGTCGACGGCTGCGGCGCGCCGCTGTTCTCCGTCTCCCTGCACGGGCTCGCGCGCGCCGTCGCCCGGATCACCACCGCGGCGCCGGGCACGCCGGAGGCGCGGGTCGCCGACGCGATGCGCGACCACGCGGAGATGGCCTCCGGCTCGGGCCGGGACGTGGCCGCGCTGATGCGGGCCGTGCCGGGGCTGCTCGCCAAGGACGGCTTCGAAGGCGTCCAGGTCGCCGCGCTGCCCGACGGGCGGGCCGTTGCCGTGAAGATCTCCGACGGGGCGAACCGGGCGCGGATCCCCGTCGCCGCGGCGGCGCTCGCGCGCGCGGGCGTGGACCCGGCACTGCTGACCGGGTTCGCCGGGGAGCCGTTGCTCGGTGGCGGGGAGCCGGTGGGGTCCGTGCGGGTGGTCCGGGCGCTGGACCCGGTGTCCGTGTAGGCGCCGAGTCCGAGGGGGGCTGCGGGCCGTCGGCGGTCCGCGGGTCGTTTCGCGGCCGGTCGCGCGGTTCCCCGCGCCCTTGAGGTAGTTCACCTTCACCTTTCTCAGAAAGAAGACCCTTCCGATGAACGCCGTCGCCACCCGTCGTGAGCACGATCTGCTCGGGGACCGGGACGTTCCCGCCGACGCCTACTGGGGTGTGCACACCCTGCGCGCCACGGAGAACTTCGCCATCACCGGCACGCCCATCTCCGCCTACCCGCACCTGATCACCGCCCTGGCCGCCGTGAAGGAGGCCGCCGCGCTCGCCAACGAGGAGCTGGGGCTGCTCGACCCGCGCAAGGCCGCCGCGATCGTCGCCGCGTGCCGGGAGATCCGCGCCGGTGAGCTGCACGACCAGTTCGTGGTGGACGTGGTGCAGGGCGGCGCCGGCACCTCCACCAACATGAACGCCAACGAGGTCGTCGCCAACCGGGCGCTGGAGCTGCTGGGCCACGAGAAGGGGCAGTACCGGTACCTGCACCCCAACGAGGACGTCAATCTGGGGCAGTCGACGAACGACGTCTACCCGACCGCCGTGAAGATCGCGACGGTGTTCGCGGTGCGCGGCCTGCTCAAGGCGATGTCGGTCCTCCAGGACGCCTTCGCCCGCAAGGCCGTCGAGTTCCGCGACGTGCTGAAGATGGGCCGCACCCAGCTCCAGGACGCCGTACCGATGACGCTCGGGCAGGAGTTCTCGGCGTACGCCGTCATGCTCGACGAGGACCGCAGCCGGCTCGCCGAGGCCGTCGAGCTGATCCACGAGATCAACCTGGGCGCCACCGCCATCGGCACCGGCCTCAACGCGCCCCGCGGGTACGCGGAGGCGGCCCGCCGCCACCTCTCCGAGATCACCGGTCTGCCCCTGGTCACCGCCGCCAACCTGGTCGAGGCCACCCAGGACTGCGGCGCGTTCGTGCAGATGTCCGGCGTGCTCAAGCGGATCGCCGTCAAGCTGTCCAAGAGCTGCAACGACCTGCGGCTGCTGTCCTCCGGGCCGCGCGCGGGTCTCGGGGAGATCAACCTGCCGCCCGTGCAGGCCGGTTCGTCGATCATGCCCGGCAAGGTCAACCCGGTGATCCCCGAGGTCGTCAACCAGGTCGCCTTCGAGGTCATCGGCAACGACGTCGCCATCACCATGGCCGCCGAGGCCGGTCAGCTCCAGCTGAACGCCTTCGAGCCGATCATCCTCCACTCCCTGTCGGAGTCCATCACCCACCTGCGCAACGCCTGCGTCACCCTCGCCGAGCGGTGCGTGGCCGGCATCACCGCCAACACCGAGGTGCTGCGGGCCAGTGTCGAGAACTCCATCGGCCTGGTCACCGCCCTGAACCCGCACATCGGCTACACGGCCGCCACCGACATCGCCAAGGAAGCCCTCGCCACCGGCCGGGGCGTGGCCGAACTCGTCCTGGAGAAGGGCCTGTTGCCGCAGGAGAAGCTGGCTGCCCTGCTGCGTCCCGAGGTCGTCGCGGGCAACGGCTCGCCCGTCGTCTGACCCGCGTTCTCCCCGCGGGATCCGCCGATGCGCACCAGGAACGGCCCGGAGGCACAATGGTGATCATGACGTCGTCGACGACCTTCCAGCCGGTCCTGGAGCGCATCGCCGAGGAGATCGAGCGCACGCCCGGCCGCGGCCGGCCCGCCGACTACATCCCGGCGCTCGCCGCCTGCGACCCGCGCCGCTTCGGCATGGCCGTCGCCGAGCCGGACGGCACGGTGTACGGGGTGGGGGACTGGCGCGAGCCGTTCTCCACCCAGTCCGTCACCAAGGTCTTCACCCTCGCCCTCGACCTGGCCCGCGAGGGCGACGAACTGTGGGAGCACGTGGGCCGCGAGCCCTCCGGCAACCGGTTCAACTCCCTGGTCCAGCTGGAGTACGAGGACGGCATCCCGCGCAACCCGTTCATCAACGCGGGCGCCCTCGTCGTCACCGACCGCCTGCACACCCGTACCGGCGACGCGTCCGGCACCCTCCTGGACTTCCTGCGCGCCGAGTCCGGCAACCCGGAGCTGTCCTACGACGAGGAGGTCGCCGCCTCCGAGGCCGCGCACGGTGACCGGAACGCGGCCCTCGCCCACTTCATGGCGTCGTACGGCAACATCGACAACCCGGTGCCGGAACTGCTGGAGCAGTACTTCCGGCAGTGCTCCCTGCGGGCCTCCTGCGCCGACCTGGCCCGCGCGACCGCCTTCCTCGCCCGGCACGGGGTGCGCGCCGACGGCTCCCGGCTGCTCACCCGCAGCCAGGCCAAGCAGGTCAACGCGATCATGATGACGTGCGGCACGTACGACGCGGCGGGCGACTTCGCCTACCGCGTGGGCCTGCCCGGCAAGAGCGGCGTGGGCGGCGGCATCGTCGCGGTCGTCCCCGGCCGCTGCACCCTGTGCGTCTGGAGCCCCGGCCTGGACGAGCGCGGCAACTCCGTGGCGGGCGTGGCGGCCCTGGACCGCTTCACCACGCTGACCGGCCTGTCGGTGTTCTGAGCGCTCACCGGCCTGCTGGTGTTCTGAACGCTCACCGGCTTGTCGCATGTTCTGGGCACCGCCCCCCGGACAGCGCCCGCACGGTGACGGGCACCCACCGGTAACGCACCGGCTGACCCCCGGAGGCCCCCGTGTCGCCCGCGGGCCACCCCGCGTTGTCACGCTGCCCCGGTGTTGGCCATGGCTTCCTCCGTCGATCTGCGCCACTGCGGCGTCCTGGGGCTGGCCGGGACCGCCGTCCTCGCCCTGGGCGGTGAGACGGCCGGAGCCCTGCCTGTCCGCGAGCTGCCGTCGCCCGCGTCGCCCGCCGCCGCCCTCGGCCTGGTCGGGGCCTCCTTCGGGGTCGTCCTGCTGATCGCCGCCTGGGCGCTGCTCGGCCGCCTCCTGCGCGGACCCCAGCCGCCCACCCGGCGTGCCCTGCTGCTCGTCCTCGCCCTCTGGGCGGCGCCGCTGCTGCTGGCCCCGCCGCTGTTCAGCCGGGACGTCTACAGCTATCTCGCGCAGGGCGCCATGGTCGACGCCCGGATCGACGTGTACACCCACGGCCCGTCCGCGCTCGGCGGCCCGGCGGCCGACGAGGTCGCCCCGCTGTGGCGGCACACCGCCGCCCCGTACGGGCCGGTGTTCCTGGCCGTCGCCGCCGCGCTCGCCGCTCCGGCCGGCGGTGACCTCCCCACCGGCCTGCTGGGGATGCGCCTGGTCGCCCTGCTCGGAGTCGCCGCGATGGCGGCCGCGCTGCCCCGGCTCGCCCGGCACAGCGGCGCCGACCCGGCCACCGCGCTGTGGCTGGGCGCGCTCAACCCGCTCGTGCTGCTGCACCTCGTCGCCGGCGCCCACAACGACGCCATGATGCTGGGCCTGCTCGGCGCGGGCCTGGTCGCCGCACTCGGCCGCCGGCCGGTCCTCGGAGCCGTCCTCGTCACGCTCGCCGCGCTGGTCAAGGCGCCCGCGGTGCTGGGACTGGCCGCCGTCGCCGTACTCGCGGCGCGCGCCGGACACCGCCCGGTCCGGGCCGTGCTGACCACCGGCCTCACCGCCGCCGCCACGACGATCGCCGCGACCGCCGCCGCGGGCACCGGCTACGGCTGGATCGCCGCCCTCCGCACCCCCGTCTCCCCGCACAACTGGGCGCCGACCAGCCTGCTCGGCCGCGCCACCGCCGCGCTGCTGGACCACCTCGGCAGCGATCTCGCCCCGCTCGCCGTGCCGGCCTGGCACGCCCTCGGCCTCGCCGCGACGGCGGCCGTCCTGTGCCTCGTCTGGCTGCGGCTGCGGCCACGCCCGGTGTACGCGCTCGGCCTGAGCCTCGCCGCGGTGGCCGCGTTCGGCCCGGCGATCCGCCCCTGGTACGCGCTGTGGGGCCTGTTCCTCATCGCCGCCGCGGCGCCCAGCGCCTCCGTACGCCACCGCACGGCCACCGTCACCGCCGTGCTCGCCCTCGCGGTGCTGCCCAGCGGCGCGCCCGCCGACCTCGGCCGGCTGCTGCTGGCCGGCTGCGGCGGGGTCCTCGCCGTGGTCGTCCTGTGGCAGGCCCACCAGGCGGTGCGGGCCCCGGCCCTGGGGCGCACCGCGTGAACCCGCCCCGCACCGACCGCGCACGGCTGCTGCTCGTCCTCGCCCTCGCCGCCGCCGTGACCGTCTTCACCGCGACCGTGCCGCTGCTGCGCGACTGGTTCGACCTGCGCGTCTACCACGGCGCCGTCCACCACTGGACCGACGGCGGCCGGCTCTACGACTACCGGGTGCCGGGCACGCCGTACGGCTTCACCTACCCGCCCTTCGCGGCCCTCGCCCTGCTGCCGCTGGCCCCGGTCGCCCTGGGCACCGCCGTGGTGCTCGCCCTGCTGGTGAACCTGACCGCCCTCGCCGTCTGTCTGCGCCTGCTGACCGGGCCGGCGTGGCGGCGCTACGGCTGGTACGGCTGCGCCCTGGCCGCCTGCGCGCTCGCGCTGTACGAGCCGGTCCGGGACACCGTCAGCTTCGGCCAGGTCAACCTGGTGCTGCTGGCGCTGGTCCTGGCCGACGCCCGGTTGCTCGCGACCGGCCGGGGACGCCTCGCGGGCGCCGGCATCGGCCTCGCCGCCGCGATCAAGCTGACACCGGCGCTCTTCATCGGCCTGCTGCTGCTCACCCGCCGGGGCCGGGCGGCCGCGCTTGCCACGGGGGTCGCCGCCGGGGCGACCGCGTGCGCGGCCTGGGCCGCGCCCGACGCGTCACGGTTCTACTGGACGCGGGCGCTGTGGGACACCGGCCGGGTGGGCCGGCTCGACTATGTGTCCAACCAGTCGCTGCAGGGCGTCCTGGCCCGCCTCGGCCTGACCGGCCACGCGGTGTGGGCGGTGGCGGTGCTGCTGGTCCTCGGCGTGTGGGCGTGGCGCTCCCGCCGGGCTGCCGCGGCGGGGGACTGGCCCGCCGCGTTCGCGCTGACCGCACTGACGGCCTGTCTGGTCAGCCCGGTCACCTGGGTGCACCATCTCGTGTGGCTGCTCCCGGCGTTCGCCGTGCTGGTGCGTGCCGGCCGGACCCGCTGGGCGGGCGCCCTGTACGCGGTGCTGTGCACCAGCGTGGTGTGGCTGTGGGTGGACGACACCTCGGGCGTCGACGGCTTCCTCGGGAGCAACGCGTACACCTGGATCACCCTCGGCCTGCTGCTGTGGCTGCCCGCCGGTCACTCCGCCGGCATCCGGCCGAACAGCAGCCGCAGCGCCAGCGCGACCGCCCCGGCGCCCAGCACCGCGGCGGCCGCGACGGCCGCCCCGCCGGCCCAGCCCGGCCCGGTGCCGGCGGGGACGGCCGCCGCGGCCGGTACGACGTCCGGACCCGGCCTCGGCCGGGCCCGCAGGGCGTCCAGCGACCCCACGGGGTCCACCCGGCCGGCCGCCTCGAAGCCCCAGTCGAGCAGCGAGCGGGCCTCCTCGTAGACGGCGAACCCGTCGCCCTCCCGCGGGTTCATCACCGTCACCACCAGGGTCCGCCCGCCCTTGCGGGCCGCGGCGACGAGGGTGTGGCCCGCGTTGCTGGTGTAGCCGTTCTTGACGCCGATCAGCCCCGGATAGCGCTCCACGCCGTCCGAGCCGGTCAGCAGCCGGTTGGTGTTGCGGATCTCGTACGCCCAGCCGCCGCCGCGCCCGGGGAAACGGGCCTCGACGGTCCCGCAGTACCGCGCGAAGTCGGCGTTGCGCAGCCCGGCCCGGCCGAACACCGCCAGGTCGTACGCCGAGGACACCTGGCCCGGCGCGTCGTAGCCGTCCGGTGACAGCACCCGCGTGTCCAGCGCGCCCAGCGCGCGCGCCTTCGCCTGCATGCGCTGCGCGGTGGTCCGCCAGCCCCCGTTGAGCGCGGCCAGCACCCGCACCGCGTCGTTGCCGGAGCTGAGGAAGACGCCGCGCCACAGATCCGCGACCCGGTAGGTGTGGCCCTCGGAGACCCCGACCAGACTGCTGCCCGGACCGATCCCCTTCAGCTCCTCCGGCTCGACGCGGTGCCGCACGCCGCCCGGCAGCACCGGCAGCACGGTCAGCGCGAACAGGGTCTTCAGGGTGCTCGCGGGTGGCAGCTTGCGGTGCGCGTCGTGCGCGGCCAGGACCTCGCCGGTACGGGCGTCCGCCACCAGCCAGGAGCGCGCGGAGACGTCCGGCACCTTCGGCGCCCCGGCGCGCGGCCGGACATGGGTGCCGGGCCGGTACAGCAGCGCGGGGCGCGGGGCCGCCCGCGGCCCGCCCGGCGCGCCCGGGTCGCCGGCGGCCGGGGCGGCCACCGCGGCGGACGCCAGGGCCAGCATGCCCGCCAGACAGAAACCGCAGGTCGACACCGTCAGCCGGGAGGGGAATCCGATCGTCATACGGTCAACGTAGAAACGCTCCCCGCATGCGCCGCGCTGGCCGGGCCGTTGGCCGCCCGCGTGCACCCGGATGTCCCACACGCCCGCCGGACACGGGTGGCCGAACGCCGCCCGAGCGGGGATCGGCGTCAGCTGGCCGGCAGCGCCGGCCGCACCCGCCGCAGGAACGTCGCGTTGTCCGGGGTCTCGCGCATCCGCTGGAGCAGCGTCTCCAGGTCGGCCGCCGCGTCCCGGGACCGCAGGGCCCGGCGCAGACCGCGCACCGCGGCCGACTGGGCGGGGGAGAGCAGCAGTTCCTCGCGGCGGGTGCCGGAAGCGGTGAGGTCGACGGCCGGGAAGAGCCGGCGGGCGGCGAGTTCGCGGCTGAGCCGCAGCTCCATGTTGCCGGTGCTCTTCAGCTCCTCGAAGTAGTACTCGTCGGCCCGTGAGCCGGTCTCCACCAGCGCGGTCGCCAGAATGGTGAGCGAACCGCCCTCCTCCGTCTGGCGGGCCGCTCCGAAGAAACGCTTCGGCCCGTGCAGCGCCGCCGCGTCGACACCGCCGCTGAGGGTGCGTCCGCCGGACGACGCCGCGTTGTTGTAGGCCCGGCACAGCCGGGTCAGCGAGTCGAGCAGGATCACCACGTCCTCGCCGTGCTCGACCAGCCGCTTGGCCCGCTCCACGACGAGTTCGGCGAGGGCGATGTGCTCACGGGGCGTCCGGTCGAACGTCGAGGCGTACACCTCGCCGCGCACCGAGCGCCGCATGTCGGTGACCTCCTCGGGACGCTCGTCGAGGAGGACGACCATGAGCCGGCACTCGGGGTGGTTGCCGGCGATCGCCGCGGCGGTCTGCTGGAGCAGGACGGTCTTGCCGCTCTTGGGCGGGGCCACGATCAGTCCGCGCTGGCCCTTGCCGACCGGCGCGAACAGGTCGGCGAGCCGCCCGGTGAGCCCGGCCGCCGGATGCTCCAGGCGCAGCCTGCGCCGCGGATGGAGCGGGACCAGGTCGCCGAAACGGACCCGGTCGCGGGCCTCTTCGGGGCTGCGGCCGCCGACTCGCGCGACGCCGGTCAGTGCGCCCCGCGGTCCGGCCACGCCGTCCACCAGGTCGCCCTTGCGCAGTGCGTACCGGCGGATCAGCGCGGCGGGGACCTGCGGGTCCGCGGGCGACGGCGAGAGGTGCGCGGCGCGCAGGTGCCCCTTCCCGCTCGCGTCGACGTCGAGCACGCCGGTGACGATCCGGGCGACCGCGGAGTGCTCCTGGAGGGAGGGGTGTTCGAGAGTGGTGGCCATGAGGTGGTCCTTTCGAGGACGTCAGGCAGGTGAGAGAAGAAGGAAGGGGGAGAGGAGGGAGAAGCCGCGCGGGGGTTGACGGACGGGCGCACAGCGCGCTCCGTGCGAGCGGCGGGAACACGCCTCGAAGCGAGGCGGTGAGAGACCGTGAAGGAGAAGAGAAGAGACTCCGGTACCGGCGCCCTCGACGGGGCGTACACAAGTACCGATCGCACTGTACCACGCCCGGCGAGGCGGGCCCGGCGGCCGGCGGCCGGGAGTACGCTGGCGGCGATGTTCAGCCCCGAGGGTCCCAGCCTGCGCGAACTCGCCGTCCAGGCGCTGTCGTCGGTCGAGCGCGGCTACGACCTGCTCGCGCCCGAGTTCGACCACACGCCGTTCCGCACCCCGGACTCCGTGCTGGACGCGACCACCGCGGCGTTGCGCCGGATCGGTCCCTTCGAGGACGGGCTCGACCTGTGCTGCGGCACCGGGGCGGGCGTCGGCGTGCTGTCCCGGGTGTGCTCGCGCAGCGCCACGGGGGTCGACTTCAGCGCGGGCATGCTCACGGTGGCCCGGCACCGGGTCCGGTCCCCGGCAAAGGGGCCGCGCGTGTCCTGGGTCCGCGGGGACGCCCGCGCGCTGCCGTTCGGGCCGGCCTTCGACCTCGTGGTCAGCTTCGGCGCGTTCGGGCACTTCCTGCCGGCCGAGGTGCCGGGAGTGTTCGCGCAGGTCCGCGCGGTGCTGCGGCCGGGCGGCCGCTTCGTCTTCCCGGTCGTCGCGCCACCCCGCCCGGGCTCGCGCGCCTTCTGGGCGCTGCTGGGCTTCGACGCGGTGATGCGGGTGCGCAACGCGCTGTGGCGGCCCCCGTTCGTCATGTACTACCGGACGTTCGCGCTCGGCCGGGTGCGTGACGAGCTGGCCCGTGCGGGCTTTGCCGTGGAGCTGTACGCCCTGCCTGAGTTCGGGAGTCGGCGGGACGGGAGCCCACGGGTCCGGCTGGTGGTGGCCCGGCGGCTCCCGCAGCGGCGCGGCGGGCGGGGTCAGACCGCCGCGGGCAGCGTGAACTCGTAGACGAGCGCGTCCTGACGGGCGTCCACGTGGAGGTCGGTGATCTCCAGGGGCCGGGCGTACTGGTCCTGCACCAGCCGGGTCACGCGAACCGACGAGGTGTCCGGGAGGCGGGTGATGGTGTCCCGGTGGTGGAGGGTGAGCCCCGCCCGGCGCATCCAGTCGTACGCGCGCCACAGTTGCGCGGACGACGTGCCGTCGGCACGGTCCCGGTAGCGGCCCAGCTCCGCGACCTCGGCGAGCGCGACCGCCGAGAAGGAGGTCACGGCGGTGCGCCGGCCCCGGCCGTCGGCGCCGGCCGACTCGTAGCGGTGCACCAGGGTCGGCCGGTGCGGGGCGAGTCCCAGTGCCTCGGCGTGCTCGGGCGGCGGCGGCTCCCAGGCGACGGTGGCCCGGTCGACGGCGCGGGGGTCCGCGGGGCGGCGGGCGCCGACCGGGAAGGCGAGCGAGGCCGGATGCTCGACCGGCGGGCCGGAGAGGGTGGCGTGGCTGCCCCGCCGGTCGGTGGCGACCAGGCCGTCACGGCGCAGTACCTCGAGCGCCTGCCGTACGGTTTCCCGGCTGACCCGGAAGTACTCGGCCAACTGCCGCTCGCCGGGCAGCCGTTCGCCGGGCGGGATGGTGCCGTCGCGCAGCTCGCCCAGCAACTCGGTGGCGATCCGCCGGTACAAGGGCTGGTCGTCGCTCCGGTGGGCAGGCCGGCCGGCGGTCTGCGGATGGTCGTGCGGGGTGGTGCGGGCCATGCCGCGCCCTCCTGTTGGTGACGTGCCGTAGCCACACGGGCTCATTGCGCCACCACATCTAGCATTGGTCTAAACCAGCTGGGAAGGGCGGCCCGGCGGTTCGGCCGAAACCGCACCGCGCGGACCGCCACTCCCGCCGTGTCACAGCGCGCTGTACACGGCCTCCACCAGCGCCATCTTCCGCGGGTCGTCCGCGATGCGCGGGCCCATGCGGTTCATCACATAGCCCAGCGAGACCCCCGCCTCCGGGTCCGCGAGCCCGCAAGAACCGCCGAAGCCGTCATGGCCGAAGGCGCGCGGGTTCGGCCCGTACGAACCGTTCGCACCGCTCAGCCACAGGCCGAGCCCCACCTCCGTCTCCCGCTCGAACCCGGCGCCCAGCACCAGGTCCCGGCAGGCGCCCTGCCCCTCGCGCACCCGCTCGGCCGCCTCGGCGGACAGCACGCGCCGCCCGCCGAGGGCGCCCCGGCCCGCCAGGACGCCGTACAGGTCGGCGACCGCCCGCGCGGTGCCGTGACCGTTGGCGGCGGGTATCTCGGCCGCCCGCCACTCGGGGGTGCAGGCCTCCCGCGCCCCCACCGCCGGGTTCGTCAGGGCGGCCAGCGCGGCGGGCGCCAACTGGCTGAACACCGCCGCCTGTTCGCCGCGCGGCGCGGCCGGCGCGTGCACCGGACGGGCGGCCCGCCCGGCCTCCTTCTCCGGCAGGCCGATGGTGAAGTCGACGCCGAGCGGCCCGGTCACCTCCCGCTCCAGGAAGGCGCCCGGCAGCAGCCCGGACACCCGGCGCACCACCTCGCCGACCAGATGGCCGAAGGTGAGCGCGTGATAGCCGGAGACCGTGCCCGGCTCCCACCAGGGCGCCATCGCCGCGAGCCGGCCGGTGGTCAGCTCCCAGTCGCACAGGTCGGCGAAGGAGTGCGGCTCGCGCGGGCCGGACAGTCCGGCCCGGTGGGAGAGCAGATGCCGCACGAGCACCCCCTCCTTGCCCGCCGCCGCGAACTCCGGCCAGTACGCGGCCACCGGCGCGTCGAGGTCGAGCAGCCCCCGGTCGGCGAGGATGTGCGCGCACAGCGCCACCGGACCCTTGGTGGTGGACCAGACGTTGACCACGGTGTCGCGCTCCCAGCGCCGGGTGCGCTCGGGGTCGGCCCAGCCGCCCCACAGATCGACCACCCGCGCCCCGTCGACCGTGACGGCGACCGCGGCACCCAGCTCGCCGCGGTCGCGGAAGTTCTCCTCGAATGCCGCGCGCACCGCCGCGAAGCGGCTGTCGCAGTGGCCGTGGACTTCTGGCTCGCGCTCGGACATGCACCCTCCGTCGTCCCTCGGAAAGCCCGGAGCGCGCTGCTGCGCACCGGGCCGCCGATGAACGTACCGACTGGTCGGACCGGGGGGAAGCGTGCGTTCGTGCGCGGGCGGCCGGGCGGCCGGGCGCCCGAAGGACGTGGGCGCCCGAAGGACGCGGGCGCCCGATGCGTCTCGCGTCCGGCGGTTCAGGCGTACGACCGCAGCCAGCGCATCCTGGCCCGCTCCTGGTAGGGCCCGCCGCCCTCGTGGTCGTTGAACTCGTAGACCTCGATGGCCTTGTCGTCGTGGGCCCAGGCGTTGAACGCCGCGAACACCGTCGAGGGCGGGCAGGTCTGGTCCTCCAGCGCCGCCGAGAACAGGGCGGGCGCCCGGCCGCGGGCGGCGAAGTGCACACCGTCGAAGTAGGACAGGGTGCGCCGGGCCTCCTCGGCGCGCCCGCGGTGCGTCTTCAGATACAGGCCGATCTCCCGGTACGGGTGGCGGTCGGTCAGTGTCGTGGCGCGCGGGAAGTCGCACAGGAACGGCACGTCCGGCGCGACCGCCACCAGGTCCGGCACGAGCCCGCCGACGGCGAGGGTGATGCCGCCGCCCTGGCTCGCGCCGAGCGCCACGGTGCGGGAGGCGTCGGTCAGCGGGTGCGAGCGGGCCGCCTCGACGGCGCGCACGGCGTCGGTGAAGACGCGGCGGTAGTAGTAGTTCTCCGGGGCGTCGATGCCGCGGGTCATGAAACCGGGGAAGGCGGGGCCGCCGCCCACCGGGTCGGTGGTGCCGCCCCCGCCGCCCCAGGCGCTGCCCTGGCCGCGGGTGTCCATCACGAAGTGCGCGCGGCCGGTCGAGGCCCACAGCAGATGCTCGTGCGGCAGGCCGCGCCCGCCGCCGTACCCGACGAACTCCACCACCAGTGGCAGCGGTTCGTCCGCGCCGGCGGGCAGCACCAGCCAGCCCTTCACCGGGTGGCCGCCGAACCCGGCGAACGTCACGTCGTACACCCGCACGGTCGACAGCCCGGTCTCCACGGGCTCGAACCGGGCGTCCAGGTCGTGCTCGCGAGCTTCCCGGAGGGTCTTGGACCAGAAGGCGTCGAAGTCCTCGGGCTCGGTGGACGCGCTGCGGTATTCCCGCAGCTCGTCGAGTGGGAGGTCGAACAGGGCCATGGAGGGACCGCCTTGGGTGAGGAGGGCCGGTGATGATCACACACCGTACGGTTGCGCGAAGACGGGGCGCCACCGCCTGCCCACTTTCCGGACACTGTCCGACATGCCGAACGATGAGCCCCGCTGATCTCCGGCCACCGCCCACTCCCGGCCGCCGCCCGCGCCCGGCGCTCATGTCCAGTGCTCCACCCGGCGCTCACACCCGTCGCCCGGGCCCGGCGCTCACGCCCTCCGCCGGGTCCACTCCGGCTCGGTGCGCGCCCACGCCTGTTCCCACTCGGCCAGCCGGTGGCGCAGTGCCGCGCGGCGGACCAGGGTGTGGCCGATCAGCACCACAGCGGCCGCCATCCCGGCCGTGCTGACGCCCATGGCGACGGTGTGCTGCCAGACGGCGTTCGCGTCCGGCGGCGGGGGCACGCTGCGGCCCCGGCCGTCGAACCACACGTCCACCGTCTCGCCCCGCGCGGTGCCCGCCGGGACGCGGGCGACCGCCGTGCGCACGCCGTCCTCGGGATCGCTCCAGCGCACGGTCGCCCGGTACGTGTACTCACGGCCGCCCTGCAAGGGCACCCCGCCGGGGGAGCGGCCCACCACCTCGGCCCGCACCCGCTGCCGTTCCGCGCGCTGCTCGGCCACCGTCGACCGCGCGTCCTGGTGCGCCCACCAGGCCGCGACCGCCCCGGCCAGCGGCGCGCCGAGCGCCAGCAGGACGGTGACGGCCAGTACCGTCCACGCCTCCACGACATCCGACCGGCGCCGCAGGGGATTGCGCCGCCAGCGCCAGCCGCGCACCCGGGTCCGCATGTCCGCCTCCTCGCCGCCTGCGCGCGGGCACCCACATGCGTCTCGTACCCCGTCCGGCGGGGTTCGTTCCCGTGGGGTGCGCGCCGCGCCGGACGGGCAGGGGGGAGGCGGACGGAGGCCCGGCCGAAGCCGGGGGACGGCTCAGCCGAACCGCTCGACGCGGATGCGGTCCACCGGCTGCCCGGCCGCCACCAGCAGCCGGGTGGCGTGCTCGGCGAAGGCGTTGGAGCCGCAGACGTACACCTCCCAGCCGCCCGGCGGCCGCTCGGCCAGCAGCGGCTCGAGGTGCGCGGCCGTCATCCGGCCCACGGGCGTGCCGGCAGGGGCGCTCCGGGTGAACACGGCCGTGGTCTCCGGGCCGTACTCGCGCGCGTAGATCAGCTCCTGTGGGCTGCGCGCGGACACCAGCAGCCGCAGCGGCACGTCCAGGCCCCGCGCCCGGTGGTGGCGGACCATCGACATCAGCGGTACGACGCCGGACCCGGCGCCGATCAGCAGCGCCGGCCGGTCGCCGGGCCAGGCGAAGAAGCCGCTGACCGGGCCGCGCACCTCGACCCGGTCGCCGGGCCGGGCCTCGCTGTGGAACCAGCCGGAGACCTCGCCGCCCTCGACGTGGTCCAGGGTCAGCTCGATGTGCCCGGAGTCGTCGGGCGCGGACGCCAGCGAGTAGTGCCGCTGGGCGGTGTATCCGTCCTCGGCGGTCAGCCGCAGCTGGAGGTGCTGGCCGGGGACGTGGCCCACCCAGGCGGGCACCGCGAACCGGAAGGTGGCCGCGCGCGGGGTCTCCCGGCGGATCTCGGTGAGGGTCGCGGTCTGCCAGACGCTCGCGCCCTGGTGGGTCACGGCGATCCGGCCGGGGATGGCGAACCGGGTCGGGGGAGTGAAGGCGGGGGGAGAGGAGATCTCAGTCACCGGAGTACCGCTGCTCCTCCCACGGGTTGCCCCGCGCGTGATAGCCGTTCTGCTCCCAGAAGCCGGGCTCGTCGTGGTCGAGCAGCCGCAGCCCCGCGATCCACTTGGCGCTCTTCCAGAAGTACAGGTGCGGCACCAGCAGCCGCGCCGGTCCGCCGTGCTCCGGGGCGAGCGGCTGCCCGTCGTAGGTGAACGCGATCCACGCCTTGCCGCCGGTCAGGTCGGCCAGCGGGAGGTTCGTGGTGTACCCGGTGTGCGAGTAGGCGACGGCGTGCGTGGCGGACGGCAGCGGCCGTACGGCGTGCAGGAACACGTCCACGGACACGCCCCCGAACCGCACGCCGAACTTCGACCAGCTCGTCACGCAGTGGATGTCGCCCTCGTACACCGACCCGGGCAGCGCGTGCGCCTGCTCCCAGGTCCAGGTGCGGTCCTCCTCGACCAGTCCGTCGACGCGGAAGGTCCAGTCGGCGGGGGCCAGGTCGGGGGTGACCTCGGCGGACAGGACGGGCCAGTCGTCGCCCGCGTCGTACTGCCCGGGCGGCAGGCCCGGACGGTGGACGCGCGGGCGTCCGGTGAAGCCTCGGGTGACGTTCATGGTTCAACGGTACGTGGCCCCCTGTCCCGCTCCGACCTCCGGGGCCGGGAATAGCCGCAGGTCACACTCTCTTGATCTCTGTGGACCCCGAAGCCGGAAGCAGAAGCCGGAAGCAGAGCAGGAGCAGGAGAGCGGGAACGATGCCGGAACCGACCGGAGGCCATGTCCTCGACCACCCGGCGCGCGCCGCGCTCACCGGCCCGCACGCCCGCTTCGCCGAGCGCCACGGCCGTATCCTGCGCTACCCGGTCGACGTCACCCCCTGGGTGGCCCTGCCCGAGGAGCCGGACGAGCGCGACTGGGCGGACCTGGCCGCGCTGGCGGGCCCCGGCACCGAGGTACCCCTGCTCGGCTTCCGGGGCCGCGTGCCCGACGACTGGGAGGTCACCTTCCGGATGCCGGGCGTGCAGTACGTGGACGCCGGGCTCGCCGCCGCCCCCGACCCGGAGGCGGTCCGCCTCGGCCCCGCCGACGTGCCCGAGATGCTGGACCTGGTCGCCCGCACCCGGCCCGGCCCCTTCCTGCCGCGCACCATCGAACTCGGCACCTACCTCGGCATCCGCCGCGGCGGCGCGCTGGTCGCCATGGCCGGGGAGCGGCTGCGCCCGCCGGGCTGGACCGAGATCAGCGCGGTCTGCACCGACCCCTCCGTGCGCGGCGAGGGCCTGGCGAGCCGGCTCGTCCTCGCCGTCGCGCACGGCATCCGCGAGCGCGGCGAGACCCCGTTCCTGCACACCGGCGCGGACAACGTCCACGCCATCCGCCTGTACGAGTCCCTGGGCTTCCGCCTGCGCCGCACCACCGCGTTCCTGTCGGCGCGCGCACCGGAGCGGGTGGCGGCCGGAGCATAGGGGTGTCCGCCCCGATGGCTGCTGACTCCACGACGCGGCCGGAGCCATTACCGTGGACGGCGTCCAGGTGGGCCTCGTGAAGGTGCAGGAACTCGCCGACGTCAACCGGGTGGCGGGCCTCAACCAGCCAGTCGATCCGGGTGCGTGAACCAGGAGCGTGGTTGCGCGGCAGATGCCGTGGAGGGACAAGCGGAAGCGCCAGGCGAGTTCGGGAGCTCCAGGAGCTCCGGGGGGTCAGGAGGTCCGGCAGGCCTGCGCGGCCTCGCCGGGCTCCGGCGGTGTCCAGGCGTTGTACCGGGTCAGGTACGCGGCGAACCGCGCCAGGTCCTCCTCCGGCCAGTCGGCCAGCCGCTCGCGGAACGCGGCGCGGCGGCTCTCGGTGACCCGGGCCAGGAGCTGTCGGCCGGCGTCGGTGAGGTGGAGCACCTGTACGCGGTGGTCGTCCGGGGCGAGGCGGCGCTCGATCAGTCCGGCGCGTCCCAGGGCGGCCACCTGGCGGCTCACGGTGGACTTGTCCAGGGCGTAGTGCGCGGCCAGGTCGGTGGCGCGGCAGCCGCCGCGCTCCTCGAGGTGGCCGAGCAGGGTGTACGAGACGAGTGACAGCTCCGGGTGCATCCGCCCGGCCGAGGCCCGGGCGCGGCGCGCGAACGCCGTCATCTCACGCTGGATGGCCTCCACGGCCTCGGCTGCCGTCACGGTCACGGACCTCCCTCGCGCATCTGGTTGTATAGTACAACTAGAAGCGAAGTTGTATATGCCAACTAGTTCCCCGCCGGGCGGCTTGGCGAACCGAAGGAGGATCCGGGCATGCGGTCACCCGCGTTGCGCCATGTGCTCACGCACCTGATCACCCCGCTGCTGATGTGCGTGGGCATGGGCCTCGCCTACATGGGGGCCTTCGTGACCCCCGAGCCGCACCACCTGCCGGTCGCCGTCGTCGGCACCGGCCCCGAGGCGAAGGTGTTCGCCCAGTCCGTCGAGGACGAGGCCGGCGACGCGCTCGACGTACGCACCGTCCCCGACCGGGACCGGGCCGTCGGCCTGCTGCGGTCCCGCGACATCACCGGCGCCTACGTCCCGAGCGCGCAGGCACCCGAGGTCATCGTCGCCACCGCCGCCTCCGACATGGGCGCCATGGCCGTCGAGAAGGTCTTCGCCCCCGTCGCCGAACGCCAGGGCGTCCCGCTGAAGGTGACCGACGTGGCGGCGCCCGTCGCCGCCGACCCCACCGGGCAGGGCCTGTTCTTCCTGATGATCGCGGTGAGCATCGGCTCCTACGCCTCGGTCGCCGTACTCGGCGGCGCGGGCGGCGCCCTGCCGATGCGGTCGCGGGCCCTGCTGACCCTCGGTGTCTCCGTCGTGGTCAGCGGCATCGGCGCGCTGCTCGCCGGGCCGGTCTTCCACCTCGCCCACCACGACCTCGCCGGCGTCTGGGCCCTGGCCTGGCTCTACTCGGCGGGCATCCTGCTGATCGGCGTCGGCCTGCACACCTTCCTCAAGCGCTGGACCACCCTCGCGATGATGGTGCTGTTCGTGATGCTCAACTTCACCAGCTCCGGCGGCCTCTTCCGGCCCGAGCTGCAGAACGGCTTCTTCGGCACCCTGCACGCCTTCTGGAACGGCGCCGGGTTCGTCGAGGGCACCCGCAGCCTGCTCTACTTCGACGGCGACGGCCTGGGCCGCACGGTGGTCACGCTGATCGCCTGGCTGGTCGCGGGCCTCGCGGTCACGGCCGTCGCGGGCGCCTACGAGCGCACCCGCACCGCACCGGCCGCACCGGCAGGGGAGAAGCGGGAGGCCGAAGAGGAAGCCGAAGAGGCGGTCGGCGTCTGACGGGCCGAGGCGCCGAAGCGGCCGTGGGCGTCTGGTCGTGCGAGGCGCCGAAGCGGCCGTGGGCATCCGGTCGTGCGGAACCCGAAGAGACCGTCCGCGTCTGGCCGTTCGGGCCGGCCGGCGTCCGATCCTCCGGGCGGGTGGGATAGGGTGGCCTCCGGCCGTGGACCGACCCGGCCGTGCGATGCCCGGGAGGTGAGACCCATTACCGCTGTGACGGCTCGGGTGCCCTCACCTCACCACGGCGTGGATCGCCGGCTCGGCTGAGACACGAGGGTGCCCTTCGGCTCCCGAAAGGCTCAGGGTCCATGCCCGCTTCTCCCTCCTCCGGCGACTTCGCCGCGTCCCGCGAAGCTGCCTCGCCCTCCCGCGACTTCGCCGGGTCCCCCTCCACCCGTACGTCCGTCATCGCCGCGCTGCGCGCCGCGGGCTGCGTCTTCGCCGAGGACGAGGCCGACCTCCTCCTGGACGCCGCCCGCACCCCGGACGAACTCGCCGCCCTGGTGGACCGCCGCGTCGCCGGCCTGCCGCTGGAACTCGTCGTCGGCTGGGCCGAGTTCCGCGGCCTGCGCGTCGCCGTCGAACCCGGCGTCTTCGTCCCCCGCCGCCGCACCGAGTTCCTCGTCGAGCAGGCGCTCGCCCAGGCACCGGGCGCCCGGGTCGTCGTCGACCTGTGCTGCGGCTCCGGCGCGGTCGGCGCCGCCCTGGCCGACGCGCTCGGCCCGGTTGAACTGCACGCCGCCGACATCGACCCGGCCGCGGTGCGCTGCGCCCGCCGCAACCTCGTCGCGGCGGGCGGCCGGGTGTACACCGGCGACCTGTTCGAGGCGCTGCCCGGCACACTGCGCGGCCGGGTCGACGTCCTCGCGGCCAACGTGCCGTACGTCCCCACCGGCGAGGTCGGCCTGCTGCCCGCCGAGGCCCGCGACCACGAGCCGCTGACCGCCCTCGACGGAGGCGCCGACGGCCTCGACATCGCCCGCCGGGTCGTCGCGGAGGCACCCCGGTGGCTGGCCCCCGGCGGCTGTCTGCTGACCGAGACCAGCGAACGCCAGGCCCCCGCCGCCGTCGAGGCGTTCACCCGCGCCGGACTGACGACCCGGCTGGCGGTCTGCGAGGAGCGGTACGCGCAGGTCGTCATCGGCGTGGCCTGACCGGGCGGCCGCCCCGCCCCGGTGAACGCCGCGCCCGGCCCGCGCGTCACAGGAGCGGTACAGCCGTCCGTTCCCCGGGGGAGCCCATGCGTACGAACCATCCGCACACCAGGCGGGTCCTCGCGGCCCTCGTCGTGCTCTCGGCCGGTGCCGCGGCGGTGAGCTGCGAAAACGAGCGGCCCGGCGAGGCGTCGCGGGTGCGCGGCGGCGGACCGGCGCCGGAGGCCGCCGCCCGCGCCCGGCTGGTCGCCGAGGCCTGGGACGGCTCGCGCGCCGCCGACCTGTGGCGCGCGGGCTACTACCCGATGGGGGAGGAGGTCCAGCTGCCCGAGGACGCCTTCCGCGACGAGGCCGGCAAGGAGGCCTACGGCGCCCGCAACCTCGCACTGCGCGGTGAACTCCCCGCCCCGAAGGCGGCCGAGGGGACGGTGAGGTGGGAGAACGGCGGATCGCTCACCCTGCCCCTGATGGACGCCCGGGAGGCGTACGCGGACCTGGACCGCGGCGACGGCCCGCAACCGCTCACCGTCACCCGCGTGCGGCTCGGTGAGATGACCATGGCCACCAGCCGCGGCCCGGCCACCGTACCCTCCTGGCTGTTCACCCTGGACGGCTTCGACACCCCGCTGAAGCGGGCCGCGCTCAGCCCGTCCGAGCTGCCGAAGCCGCCCGTCGAACCGGCCGGGGACACCCCGGCCGACGACCTGGGGGAACTGCTGGGCCTGGCCGGGATCGCGGAGGACGGACGGTCCGTCACCGTCTGGGCCGGGCACGGCGCCTGTGACGACGGGCCCGCCGTGCACGCGCTGGAGACCGACGGCACGGTCGTGCTGTCCGGGTCCGTCGTGGGCGGGCCCGACGGCGAACCCTGCACCGCCCAGCTGCTCGCCGAGGACGTCACCGTGCGGCTGGACCGGCCGCTCGGCGACCGCGTCCTCCTCGACGCCTTCACCGGCCGGCCCCTGCCCTACGGCGAGGGGCACGGCACGTCCCCGAAGTGGGACTGACGCCCGCTCAGCTCCCGGTGCGCGCCCGCGCGATGAGGAGCGCGACGTCGTCGTGGTTGTCGGGGTGGTGCAGCGTACGCAGCAGCAGGTCGCAGATCTCCTCCAGCGGGCGCGCCGGACCGTTCAGCAGGGACATCAGGGTGTCCAGCCGCTCGTCGAGGGAGTGCCGGCGGGTCTCGACCAGTCCGTCGGTGTAGAGGACGAGCTGGTCGCCCGGGTCCAGGTCGAACACCGTCGTCGAGAAGGCGACCCCGCCCACGCCCAGCGGCGCCCCGGTGGGCAGGTCGAGCAGTTCCGGCCCGTTCCCGGCGCGCACCCGCACAGGCGGCAGATGCCCCGCGTTCGCGATCCGGCACTGCCGCAGCCGCGGATCGTGGACGGCGTACAGGCAGGTGGCGATCGAGTGATCCAGGCCGGCCGTGATCCGGTCCAGGTGCTCCAGCAGCCGCGCCGGATCGAGATCGAGCGCGGCCAGCGTGTTGGTCGCGGTGCGCAGCCGGCCCATCGTCGCGGCGGCGTTGATGCCGCTGCCCATCACATCGCCGACCACCAGCGCCGTCTTGCCGTCCTCCAGCGGGATCACGTCGAACCAGTCCCCGCCGACCTCGACGGTGGCCCCGGCCGGCTGGTAGCGGGAGGCCACCTCCAGGCCGCCGGTGACCGGGGGGTGGCTGGGCAGCAGGCTGCGCTGCAGGGTGAGGGCGGTGTTGCGGGCGTTCTGGTACCAGCGGGCGTTGTCGATCTGCACCGCGGCCCGTGCCGCCAGCTCCCGCGCCAGCAGCAGATCGTCCTCCCCGAACGGCATCGGATTGCCGGTCCGCTTCAGATCCAGCGCGCCCAGCACCTCACCGCGCGCGATCAGCGGCACGGCCAGATACGAGTGCACGCCCGCCCGGCTGAGCAGCACCGCCGCCTCCGGGGAGCGCGCGATACGCGGCAGATCCTCGTCCTTCACCTGCGGCAGCAGCACCGGCCGCCCCGTGCGCACACACTGCGTGACCAGCCGGTCGGGCCCGTACCGGGCCACCTGCCCCGGCGGGTCGGCGGCCCTCAGCGCCTCCGGTGAGCCCTCGGCGCGCACCGCCAGCGCCCGGATCACCGCCGGCTCGGCCGGGCCGACCGTGCTGGGCCGGCCCTCCACCACCGCCGCCAGCAGATCCACGGCCGCCACGTCCGCCAGCTCCGGCACGGCCACCTCGGCCAGCTCCCGCGCGGTCAGCTCCAGATCGAGGGTGGTGCCGATCCGGGTGGACGCGTCGGCGATCAGGGCGAGCCGGCGCCGCGCCGCCTCCGCCTCCACCCCGGCCCGGTACTGCTCGGTGACGTCCACCACCGACATCGCCACCCCCAGCACCGTGCCCAGCGTGTCCTCCAGCCGGTACAGCGACACCGACCAGGCCCGGTCCTCGTCCGGGTCGGCCGCGGTCCGCCCGATCGTGGACCGGTCGACGACCGACCGCCCGGTCTCCAGCACCCGGCGCGCCGCCTCCTCCAGGGCGTCGGCGTCCATCCCCGGCGCCACCTCGCGCACCGTCCGCCCCAGGTGCTGCTCGGCCGGGACGCCGTCGATCCGCTCCAGCGCGGGGTTCACGGACACGTACCGCAGCCCGCCGTCCAGCACCGCCAGCCCGATGGGCGACTGCGCCACGATTCGGGACGACAGCGCGACGTCCCGCTCCAGCCGCCGCACGGTCGAGTGGTCGGCGGCGAGCCCCAGGGCGTAGACGTCGCCCCGGTCGTCCAGCAGCCGCATGTTGCGGAACTCCACCAACCGGGTGCTGCCGTCCTTGCGCCGCACCGGGAACGCGCCCGCCCAGCCCCGCCCGGTGGACAGCACGTCGTTGAACAGCTGCACGACCAGGTCCAGGTGCTGCTCGTGCACCATCAGCCGGGCCGCGTACCGGCCCAGCGCCTCGGCCGCCGGATAGCCGAACAGCTCCTCCGCCTGCGGACTCCACAGCACGATGCGGCCGTCGGCGTCCAGCACCACCGAGGCCACGCCCAGCTCGTCCAGCAGCCCGCTGGGCCGCGCCGCACCGCGGCCCGGCCCGGCTCCGTCCGCCACGGGTGGCCCGGTTGAACCCATCGCACGCACCGCCTTCGCCTCCGGCACGCCCGCCCCCGTGCCGACTCCCCTTGTCGTCCTGCGCTCAACCATCTCTCTTACGCCACCCCGCCCCTCTCCACCATCCCCCGATACGGCCCGGCTGGTCGGACGAATCACCCGGAGGCGGTGCGCGACGGGTGGTACGGCCGGGGCGCGGCCGCACCGCCGGGGGACCGCCGCCCGGGTACCGCCGCCGGTGGTGCTCGGCTGGGGCTGGTGCTTTCCTGGGGGAGTGCGGGCGGCTGCGCGGGGCACTCGCGCATCTCCGGCACTGCCACGAGAGGAGCGGTCACCATGAACGGCGAACGGTCGCACCCCGAGTCCGTCTCCGTGGAGATCAGCGGGTGCAGCAAGGAGGACGCCCGGATCGTGTTCGACACCCTGTGCGCGTGTTTCGCGTCCGACCGGTGCGCGGACGACGTGCCCGAGCAGTGGCACGAGTCCCGTCCGATGGTCTGGCTCGGCACCTTCGACGTCGCCGAGCCCCACGAGGGCGCGCGTCCCGCCCGGCTCTCGGCCCCCGTCACGGCCGACGTCCAGGGCGGCTACTGGGCGATCGACAAGTTCCGTACCACCCTCGACTCGCTGTTCTCCGTCCATGACCTCAGCACGGCCTCCGGCGACCAGGAGCGGGAACTGCACCTGATCCTGGAGAGCCGCTGATCCACACTGGTCCACACGGGTGAGCGGGCGGTCACCGGCTGCGGCCGGTGACCGCCCGCTTCCGTGCGCGGAGCCCGTCGCACAGCGCGAGCCGGCGCGTCGCTGTGGAGCCCGTCAGGTGCTGCTCCGTGCCGCGCTGTGGAGCCCGTCACGTGCTCCCCCGTGCCGCGCTGTGTGTCCGGTCACGTCTCCCCGCCCGGTGTTGTGCAACTAGTTGCACAAAGGGTGCGCGGTCCTCTACAACTACAGGGCACCAGTCCGCGCACGGAGGCGTCGATGAGCCGTTACCCGCACCTGCTGAGCCCGCTCGACCTGGGCTTCACCACCCTGCCCAACCGCGTCCTGATGGGCTCCATGCACGTCGGCCTGGAGGAGGCCGAGGGCGGCTTCGAGCGGATGGCGGCCTTCTACGCCGAACGCGCCCGCGGCGGCGTGGGCCTCATCGTCACCGGCGGCATCGCCCCCAACGACGAGGGCCGGCCCTACGAGGGCGGAGCCAAGCTCACCACCGAGGCGGAGGCCGAGCGGCACCGGGTCGTCACCGAGGCCGTGCACCGCGAGGGCGGCCGGATCGCCCTCCAGATCCTCCACTTCGGCCGCTACGCCTACCACCGCGACCTGGTCGCCCCGAGCCCCCTCCAGGCGCCGATCAGCCCCTTCCCGCCGCGCGAGCTGACCGACGCCGACATCGAGCGCACCATCGACGACTACGCGCGCACCGCGCGCCTCGCCCGCGAGGCCGGCTACGACGGCGTCGAGATCATGGGCTCCGAGGGCTACCTCATCAACGAGTTCATCGCCGCGCCCACCAACCGGCGCACCGACCGCTGGGGCGGCTCCTACGAGAACCGCATGCGCTTCCCCGTCGAGATCGTCCGCCGGGTGCGCGAGGCCGTCGGCGAGGACTTCATCGTCGTCTACCGGCTGTCCATGCTCGACCTGGTGCCCGGCGGCTCCACCCTGGACGAGGTGATCACCCTCGCCAAGGCCGTCGAGGCCGCCGGGGCGACCATCATCAACACCGGCATCGGCTGGCACGAGGCCCGCATCCCCACCATCGCCACCTCCGTGCCGCGCGGCGCCTACACCTGGGTCACCAAGCGGCTGATGGGCGAGGTCTCCGTCCCGCTCGTCACCACCAACCGCATCAACACCCCCGAACTGGCCGAGCAGCTGCTCGCCGACGGCACCGCCGACATGGTCTCCATGGCCCGCCCGATGCTCGCCGACCCGGAGTTCGTGAAGAAGGCCGCCGCCGGCACCCCCGAGGCCATCAACACCTGCATCGGCTGCAACCAGGCCTGCCTCGACCACACCTTCAGCGGCCAGATCACCTCCTGCCTCGTCAACCCGCGCGCCTGCCACGAGACCCAGCTCGTGCTCTCCCCGACCCGGCGCCGCAAGCGGATCGCCGTCGTCGGCGCCGGACCGGCCGGCCTGGCCTGCGCCGTCTCCGCCGCCGAACGCGGCCACCAGGTCACCCTGTACGACGCCGCCGCCGAGATCGGCGGCCAGCTCAACGTGGCCCGCCGGGTCCCCGGCAAGCAGGAGTTCGACGAGACCCTGCGCTACTTCCGCCACCAGCTCGACGCCCACGGCGTGGACGTACGGCTGAACACCCGGGTGGACGCCGCGGACCTCGCCGACTACGACGACGTCGTGGTGGCCACCGGCGTCACCCCGCGCACCCCCGACATCCCCGGCGTCGACCACCCGAGCGTCCTCGGCTACCTCGACGTGCTGCGCGACGGCGCCCCCGTCGGCGACCGCGTCGCCATCCTCGGCGCCGGCGGCATCGGCTTCGACGTCGCCGAGTACCTGACCGACAGCGGCGACAAGGCGAGCGAGGACCCCGAGACGTACTTCCGCCACTGGGGCGTGGACATGGCGTACACCGGCCCCGGCGGCCTCGCCGCCCCCGAGCGGCCCGCGCCGCCGCGCACCGTGCACCTGCTGCAGCGCAAGACCAGCAAGGTCGGCGCGGGCCTCGGCAAGACCACCGGCTGGATCCACCGCACCGAGCTGAAGCACCGCGGCGTCACCATGGTCCCCGGCGTGCGCTACGACCGGATCGACGACGCCGGTCTGCACATCACGGTCGGCGAGGAGAGCACCGTGCTGGAGGTCGACACCATCGTGCTGTGCACCGGCCAGGAACCGCGCCGCGACCTCTACGACGCGCTGGTCGCCGCCAACCGCCCCGCCCACCTCATCGGCGGCGCCGACGTGGCCGCCGAACTGGACGCCAAGCGCGCCATCAAGCAGGGCACGGAACTGGCGGCGGCGCTCTGAGCCGGACCGGGGGCCGTCCCTAGGATGGCCCCCATGTCACTCCCGCACGCGATCCTCACCGCTCTGCTCGAAAAGCCCTCCTCGGGGCTGGAGCTGACCCGCCGGTTCGACAAGTCGATCGGCTACTTCTGGTCGGCGACACACCAGCAGATCTATCGCGAGCTGGGAAAACTGGAGGCCGACGGCCTGATCCGGGCGCTGCCGAGCGCACAGCCCGCCCGCGGGCAGAAGAAGAGCTACGAGGTGCTCCCCGCGGGCCGCGCCGAGCTGGCCCGCTGGACCGCCGCGTCCCAGGACCCCAAGCCGCACCGCGACACCCTGCTGCTGCGGCTGCGCGCCGGGGCGGTGGTCGGCACCGAGGGTCTGGAGGAGGACCTGCGCCGTCACCTGGAGCTGCACCGGCGTCAGCTCGCCGAGTACCGGGAGATCGAGAAGCGGGACTTCCCGCCCGGCCGGGACAGCGCCCAGGACCGGCTGCGCCATCTGGTGCTGCGGGCCGGCATCGATCTGGAGACGTTCTGGACCCAGTGGCTCACCCACGCGCTGGCGGAGTTCGCCGAGCTGCCGCCCGAGCAGAGCCGGTAGGGCCCGCCCCGCAGCAGAGCCGGTAGGGCCCGCCCCGCAGCAGAGTCGGTAGGGCCTGCCCCGCAGCAGAGCCGGTAGGGCCTGCCCCGCAGCGGAGCCGGTGCGGCCCGCCGCCTGAGCGGAGCCGGTGCGGCCCGCCCTTGGCCGGAGCCGGTGGGGCCGCCGCCGGGTCAGATCCGGTGGGGCTTGGCCCGGCGGCGCAGGAACCAGCCCGTCGCGATGACGCCGGTGCCGACCAGCACCCCGCCCGCCACCATCGTGACCGTGCCGTAGTCCTTCGTACCGCCGCCCACGCCGCCCATCACACCCCGCGACGGGGAGGCCGTCGGGGAGGGGGTGGGGGTAGCGGCAGAGGAGACGATGACGGACTGGGTGCCCGCGGTGGTGCCGTTGGAGCACACCAGGACCACCGTGTACGTCCCCGGGCTGACGCTGGACCAGGCGGCGGACTGCACGCTCGCGGTCCCGGTCAGCGCCGCCTGCCGGCCCTGGGCGAAGCTGGTCTGGCTGCTGTTGAGCAGCGAGGCGTTGCCCCAGCTGCCGCCGACCTGGGTGCAGGCGCTGGTCGTCACCGAGACCGTGGAGCCGCTGGTGCTCACCGAGATGCCGGAGACCGCGCCGGCCGGCTGTGCGGCGAGGCCGAGGGGCAGCGCGGCGGCGGCTGCCACGGCGAGGCCGCAGCGGAGGAATCCTTGAGATCTGCTCATGGGAGATGTCCTTCCGGCGGCACGGTTGGCGGTACATCCCTTGCGCCGCCGGGGTCGGGAAACGCCCGTGCTGCCTCGGGGTCAGCCAACGTGCCCCCAGCGGGTCCCGCATGCGGGCGGCCCCCGGGCAGGTGACGGATTACCCCGTCCGGGGGGCGGGGCGGACGCGTCACCGCCCGGTGGTGACCGTCCGTTCCGCCGAGAACCCGCCCCAGGTGCCGTCCGGCAGCTTGGCGCGGATGCGCACCCGGTGCCGTACGCCGTCCTCCCGGCCGAGGTAGAAGCTGTACGTCGCCTTCTCACGCGGCGCGGACCCGCCCCAGACGAGGGAGGTGGCGGCCCGGCCGTCGAGGTGGATCTGGTACTCGGTGACGACCCCGTCGGCTCGCGGCGGCACCCAGGACAGGTCGAGGTAGTGGGCGCCGCCCTCCGCGTGCGTGGTGGCACGGAAGCCGGTGGGCGCGGTGTCGCGGCCGTCGTCGTCGCCCGGCGCGGTGGTGAGCCGGACGGCGGCGCTCGCGGGGGAGACGTTGTCCGCGGCGTCCCGGGCCCGGACGGTGAAGGTGTAACGCGTGCCCGGCCGCAGGCCCGTGACGACCGTCCCGGTCTGGTTCCCGCCCACACTGTGGATCTTCGTGCCGCCCTGATGGATGTCGTACGACACCACACCCCGGTCGTCGGTCGCCGCCTTCCAGGTGAGCTGGACGGCCCGGCTCCCGGTCGTCCGTCCGCGCACCCCGCCCGGCCGCGAGGGTGCCGAGCGGTCGGCCGCGACGGCGGCGGGGGTGGTGGCCCGCACCTCCCGGCTGGGCGGGCCGAGCCGTCCGTCGGCGTCCCGCGCGCGGACGGTGAACACATAGGTGGTGGCCGGCCGCAGCCGGGTGACGTCCACCATGTGCCGGGACGCGGGGACCTCGCGGACCTTGGTGGTGCCGCGGTACACCTCGTAGGCGCGCACGCCCGTCTGCGCGGCGGCGGCGTTCCACATCACGTGCACGCTGGTCGCGCTGCCGGCCGCCGCGGTGACCCCGGTCGGCGCTCCGGGAGCCGGGCGGTCCGTGCCGTCCCCGCCCCCGCCGCAGGACGACACCACCAGCGTCAGGGCGCCACAGACCAGCAGCGCGGGTACGGGAACGCGTCGCACGGTTCGGCCTCCCGGTGGGCGGGACGAGAACGACGGAATGGTCCGGACCAATATGACCCTCTGGCGCGATCACATCAAGAGGGCGGGTGTGTTGCGGGCCTTCGCGCGGGGGTGCGTATGCTGAACCTTCCCACGGACGAACTTCCCCGAGCCGGTGGGGAGTTCGCGTCCGGGGCGCGGGTATCGCTGTCGTCGCTCGTCCCGCGTCCGGTGCGGGCGGCCGGGCGGCCGCGACCCGACAGGGAGTCAGGCGCCCGGCCCCCACCGGAGAACGAGCCCGTGCACCGTCCGGCCCCTTGCGACTGGCCACTCGATCGCGGGGCCCGCAGATTGGCCTGAGTGCCCGTCAGTTCCCCGGAGAAGAGGCCCCCTTATCGTGCGTGTCCCGTCCCTCACGCTGGCCGCGGCAGGCGCCGCCCTGCTCGCCCCGGCGGCGTTCCCCGGCTCCACCGCCCTCGCCACCACCACCCCCGCTGCCGCCGCCGCTCCTGCCTCCCCGCGCGTGACGCCGGACGCGCCCCGCGAGGGCGCCGTGAGCGCCTCCGCCCTGCTGGCCGGAGCCCGGGACTGCGCCCCCGTCTCCCGAGGCCGTTACCGCAGCGACGACGGCGCGCCCGCGGACATCCCGGTGTGCGGCTCCCGCGGCGCCGTCTTCTGGAAGGCGGACCTGGACATCGACTGCGACGGCCGGCCCGGCCGCCGCTGCAACGGCGACACCGACCCGACCTTCTCCGCGAGCACGGCCTTCGCCCAGTCCGACGGCCGCTTCCTGGACGCCGGGCGGCTGCCCTTCATCGTCGTCCCGGCTCCCAGCCGGATCTGGGACCACCGTGCCGACGGTGTGCGCGGTGGCTCGGTGGTGGCCGTCGTGTACCGCGACCGGGTGCAGTACGCGGTCGTCGGCGACGTCGGACCCGGCCACATCATCGGCGAGGCGTCGTACGCCACGGCCGCACGGCTCGGCATCGACCCCGACCCGCGCGGCGGCGGCACGGACTCCGGCGTCACCTACATCGTCTTCAGGAACTCCCGCGCGTCGCCGATCGAGAGCCACGCCGCCGCGGTGACGGAGGGGGAGCGGCTGGCACGGCAGTGGATCGGGGGAGACTGACCGGCGCGCGGCATGCGGCGCGGCCGCGAGCGGGCGGGGGCCGGGACTTGGTGTGGGCCCAGGGCCCGGGGCGGGACCGGAAGCCCGCGTGGCACCGGGGCCAGGTACGGAACCGGCAACCGGTACGGAACCTGCACCCGGAGGGGAGGCAGGGACCCGGCACGAAACCGGGTCCTGGCGGGGGACCGGGGACCGGTACGGAACCGGGTCCCGGCGTGGGACCGGGGACCGGTGTACGGAACCGGCAACCGGCGCGGAACGGCGCCGGAGTCGAACCAGGGACCCGGCGCGGGACCGGAGCCCGGCGCGGTCCCGGAACCCGGCGTGGAGCCAGGACCGGGACCGGGACCGGACGACCTCCGTCGCGGTTCCGGCCCCGGTCCCGGTTACGCCGCCGTACGCCTCACACCTTGCGGTAGTCGTACGCCTCGGCCGCCGCCGCGACCACCGCGTCCAGGTCAGCGCCGGTGGCGGCCGTGACCACCGCGGCGACGGCGCCCTCCACGAAGGGCGCGTCCACCAGGCGCGTGTTCCCGGGCAGTTCGTCGCCCTCCGCGAGCAGCGCCTTCACCGTGAGGACGGCGCTGCCCAGGTCGGTGAGCACGGCGACCCCGGCGCCGCGGTCCACGGCCGCGGCGGCCGCCGCGATCAGCTCCGCGCTGGTGCCGAGTCCACCGCCCTCCGTGCCGCCGGCCGGCGCGACCGGCACCGCCGCAGCGCCGCCGGCCAGCCCGCGGGCGAGGTCGGCGACGGAGGCCGCGACCTCGGCGCTGTGCGACACCAGCACGATGCCCACCCGCTTGTCGTCCGTCCCGTCACTCACCGGCGGCCTCCGCGAGACCCGCGACCAGCAGCGCCGCCGAGGTGGCACCGGGGTCCTGATGACCGATGCTGCGCTCGCCGAGATAACTCGCCCGCCCCTTGCGGGCCTGCAACGGCGTGGTCGCGAGAGCGCCCTGCTCGGCGGCGGCACGCGCCGCGCCGAAGCCGTCACCGAGCGCGTCCACCGCCGGCACCAGCGCGTCGATCATGGTCTTGTCGCCCGGCGCGGCCCCGCCCAGCGCCATCACCGCCTCCACCCCGGCCCGCAGCGCCTGCGCCAGCTGCTCCTCACTCACCTCGGCGGCATCGCCGAGCGCCTTGCCGGTACGCCGCAGCAGCGTGCCGTACAGCGGCCCGGAGGCACCCCCCACCGTGGAGATGAGCTGCCGTCCGGCCAGCGTCAGCACACCACCCGGAGTGCCGGGGGCCTCCTTCTCCAGCGCCGCGGTCACCGCGGCGAACCCGCGGGTCAGATTGCTGCCGTGGTCGGCGTCCCCGATGGGGGAGTCGAGGGCCGTGAGCCGTTCCGCCTCGCGGTCCACGGACGCGGCGGTCGCCGTCATCCAACGGCGGAAGAAATCGGCGTCGAGCACGGAATCTCCTTGCGTGGTTGGTCGGTTGATCGCGTCGGCCGGGGTCACACACCCCAGCGCAGGCCCGGCGTGCGCACCGGCGCGTCCCACAGCCGCAGCAGCTCCTCGTCGATCTGGCACAGGGTGACGGAGGCGCCCGCCATGTCGAGGGACGTCACATAGTTGCCGACCAGCGTGCGGGCCACGGCGACACCGCGCGCGGCCAGCACCCGCTGGACCTCCGCGTTGAACCCGTACAGCTCCAGCAGCGGCGTCGCGCCCATGCCGTTCACCAGGACCAGCACGGGATTGCGCGGCTCCAGGTCCTCCAGCACCGCGTGCACCGCGACGTCGGCGATCTCCCCGGACGTCATCATGGGCCGCCGCTCACGCCCCGGCTCGCCGTGGATGCCGATGCCCAACTCCAGCTCACCCGGCGGCAGATCGAACGTGGGGCTGCCCTTCGCGGGCGTCGTACAGGCGCTGAGCGCCATCCCGAAGCTGCGGGAACTCTCGTTGACCTGCCGGGCGATCGCCTCCACCCGCTCCAGCGGCTGCCCCTCCTCCGCGGCGGCGCCCGCGATCTTCTCCACGAACAGCGTGGCACCCGTGCCGCGCCGCCCCGCGGTGTACAGACTGTCGGTGACCGCCACGTCGTCGTCGACCAGCACCTTGGCGATCCGGATGCCCTCGTCCTCGGCGAGCTCCGCGGCCATGTCGAAGTTCAGCACGTCACCGGTGTAGTTCTTCACGACGAACAGCACGCCCGCGCCACTGTCCACGGCCGCAGCCGCCCGCACCATCTGGTCCGGCACCGGGGAGGTGAACACCTCGCCCGGACAGGCCGCGGCCAGCATTCCGAGGCCCACGAACCCCCCGTGCAACGGCTCGTGCCCCGAGCCCCCACCCGAAACGAGGGCCACCTTCCCGGCGACCGGCGCGTCCCGCCGCACGATCACCCGGTTCTCCACATCGACGGTCAGCTCCGGATGCGCGGCGGCCATACCCCGCAGCGCGTCCGCGACGACGGTCTCCGGCACGTTGATGAGCATTTTCACGGGTACCTCCTGAAGAGATCGGCAGGCGGCTCTGTGACCTCATGCCGACGGTGGCGACGGTGTGTCGGGTGGTGACGGCTCGGCGGACGTGGAGTGACAGGTGCTCGCTGAGGGCAGTATCGACCTTGCGACCGCGAAGTTCACGTGGGCCGCCGGTGGCGTGGCCGTGCGAAGCGGCCACAGGCCGTGCGGCGGAGCCCGCCCCGTGCCCGTCATGGCACGATGCCCCTTCAGCCACACCGCCCAAGGGGGACCCATGCGCACCCGCGCCACCACCACCATGCTCGCCGCCGTCCTGCTGCTCGCGCTCACCGCCTGCTCGTCATCCGACGACGACGGCACCGACGCCGCACCCACCGGCACGCCGAGTACCCCGGCCGCCGGCAGCGCCACCACCACCAGCGCGACGCCCGCCGAGACGCCGGCCGACGCCGCCGAGCTGGAACGCGCAGTCCGGGCCTACACCGCCGCCTACTTCGCCGACAAGCCGGACACCACCTACGGCATGCTGTCCGCCCGCTGCGAGGAACGCATCACCCCCGAGGCCATGGCCGCACTCACCGAGCGCGCCGTCGGCGACTATGGGCGGCAGGACGTGCAGCGCTTCCGGATCGACCAGCTGTCGGGGGAGATGGCACGCGTCTCGTACGGCGTCGGTCTGCCGAAGTTCGACCAGAAGCAGCAGCCGTGGGTGCGGGAAGACGGCGCCTGGAAGTACGACGCCTGCTGAACGCCACGCTACCGGCCCCGCCGACGCCGGGTCGACGGGGCCTCGTCGTACGCGTGCATGGCGCCGACCATGTCACCGCCCGAGCCCGGACAGAGCGGCAGGCAACCGCCCGAGCTGCGGAAGCTCGGATGTAGGCTCGGATCTGCTTCACCGGATGGCCCAGCCGGTCCGCCAGGGCCGCCGGCTCGTCCCCGCTGAACCAGAGGCGTGCAGGGTTCCCAGCGGCGGACGGCGGCCGTTACCGCGTCGTCCACGTCACGTCGATCTCTACGTTCACGGCGTCGGCAGCCCCGGGGGCCGTCTCCTCGACGAGCGCGACGACGCGATCGGCCGCTCTTGGCCGCGACGGCGGCAGTGTGCATGCCCTCGCACGGCGGCGTACGACGCGCCGACCGATGCGGGCGGGGCCGACCGGCTCTCGCGGCGGGACCGCCGGGGGAGGGCGGCGACGCTGCTCCGGGACGATCAAGGCCCGAGGTTCATGGCAAGGCCGAAACAGCGATGACCCGCGGGCATGGCAGCCCCCGCGCGACGCGGTCTTCCGCCCTCCTCCACGATTGCGGCATGATGGCGTCCATGACCGCAGACCGAAAGGCCGATGCCGCGTAGACGGCCCGGCAGGCTCCGCGCCGACCGACGACAGGGCCCGCGCACCTGGAGCGATCCGCCGCCAAGTCGGATCCACTGGCTCTCGACCCGTACCAGCTTGGCGATACACCGAGTCGAGAGACTCTCGACCGACTACTACGTGTACCCGGGCGCCACAGACCGAGCGTTGAGGCGGTACCGAGCCTTTGCGCTCTCACCGGGATGCCGCTCCCTGTACCCGCAGCTCGCGGAGTGCTCGTGCCGCGGGTGTTCCTTCGACGATGTGCGGCACGCGAGGGACGTCCTTGAGGAAGTCCTGAAGCAACTGCCGGGGCGTGCTCACAGGGAACTGAGGCGTCGGGTGGCTTCTCTTGACGCAGCGTACCTCCGGCGCACCCTGCCGGATCCGTTCGCTGACCAACGTCAGTGGCGTTCCGGACTCTGGTGGCGTCGCCGTCTCGCCACCGGCAGGGAGGGCTCGTGAACCTCAGCGCCCTCCGCGGCCACTCCTGAACGGTCCGTCGCCCCAGCGGCGGGTGCGGCCGTTCGAGCGGGTACCTTTCGCTGTGATGTACGGGCGGCTCGGCCGCCGCGCGGAAGGAACGAACCCTGAACACCCAGCTCGCGGAGACACTGTCCGCGGCCCTGCTCGTCCTGGTGCTGGCCTGTGCCATCATCCGCCCCTTCGGCTGGCCGGAGGCCGTGGTGGCCGTGCCCGCGGCGGCCCTGGTGATCGCCACGGGGGCGCTCCCACCGGACGCCGCGCTGGACGAGGTCGAACGGCTCGCACCGGTCATCGGCTTCCTGGCGGCTGTGCTCGTCCTGGCTCAGCTCTGCGACGACGACGGGCTGTTCCACGCCTGCGGGGCGTGGATGGCGCGCACGGCGGCCGGCCGGCCGCGGCGGCTGCTGGCCCAGGTCTTCATGGCCGCGTCGGCCATCACCGCCGTGCTCAGCCTGGACGCCACGGTCGTCCTGCTGACACCGGTCGTGTTCGCCACCGCCGCCCGGCTCGGCGCCCGCTCAAAACCGCATGTCTACGCCTGCACCCACCTGTCGAACACGGCCTCGCTGCTGCTGCCCGTCTCGAACCTGACCAACCTGCTGGCGTTCACGGCGAGCGGTCTGAGCTTCACCCGGTTCGCCGCGCTGATGGCCCTGCCGTGGGTGGCCGCGATCGCCGTCGAGTACCTGGTCTTCCGCCGTTTCTTCGCCACCGAGCTGGACGCCGGGGCGCAGGCCGCCCCCGTGGGCGAGCCGCCGCCGCTGCCGGTGTTCGCCCTGGTGACCGTGGGGTGCACGCTGGCCGGGTTCGTGCTGGCCTCGGCGGTCGGCGTCGACCCGGCCTGGGCGGCCCTGGCGGGCGCCCTGGTCCTCGCCGTGCGGTCCCTGCTCCGGCGCCGCACCACACCCCGGGCGCTGCTGAGCGCGGCCTCCGTGCCCTTCCTCGCCTTCGTACTGGCGCTGGGCGTCGTGGTCCGGGCGGTCGTGGACAACGGGCTGGACGAGGCTCTGGGACACCTGATCCCCGAGGGCACCGGGCTGGTGGCACTGTTCGCGCTCGCCGCGCTGGCCGCCGTCCTCGCGAACGTGATCAACAATCTGCCCGCGGTGCTGGTGCTGCTGCCGCTGACCGCCCCGTCGGGGCCCGGCGCGGTCCTCGCCGTCCTGCTCGGGGTGAACATCGGCCCCAACCTCACCTACGCGGGCTCGCTGGCCACCCTGCTGTGGCGGCGCATCGTCCATGCCCACGAGGAGGAGGTCGAGCTGCGGGAGTTCACCCGGCTCGGGGTGTTCGCGGTACCGGCGAGTCTGGCGGCCGCCGTGGTGGCACTGTGGGTCTCGCTGGCGGTGATCGGAGGAGGCTGACCCCATGGCCGTGGTCGTCTGGATCGTCGAGGGCACCTGGCCCGCCTGCGTGGACGCCGCGCGGGCCCACGCCCCGGCGGACACCGGGATCGTCCTGCTGCACGTCACCCCGGCCGATGTCCCCGGCGCCGCCCACGGTGCCTTCGCCGGGCTGCTCGGCCGTGGCCACCCGGAGCGCGACCCGGGCACGCGGGTGGAACACCTCGCCGCCGCCTCCGCGCGGGTCCTGCTCCAGGCCGCCGCCGACCGGCTGGGCCTGCCCTGCACACGGGTCGAGCGGACCGGGCGCGTCGAACGCGAGGTGGTCGCCGCGGCCGAGGGCTGCGAACTGCTGATCCTGGCCCGCGACGGCGACCGTACCCACCTCGGCCCGCACAGCCTCGGCCCCGCCGGCCGCTTCGTCGTCGACCACGCGCCCTGCCCGGTGCTGCTGGTCTGGCCGGAGGCTCCGCCGGTGCCGCCCCCGTCGACGCCACCGCCGCCGCCCCGCCCCTGACGGGTGACGGAACCGGCACCCGACGGCCGTCCGGTCAGGGGACGATCTCGTCCAGCAGTTCCGGGCCGTTGTTACGGGTGTTGTTGACGGCCGGGGAGACGGGGCGGGCGGCGAGGTCGCCGTTCGCGGGCTGGGTGAGCAGGGCGCGCAGGTCCGCGGTGTCGTCGTGGCGGGGGTCGAGCCACGCCTCGTAGTGGTCCGGGGGCAGGGCGAGCGGCATGCGCGGATGGACGCGCCCGGCCGCGTCGGTGGCCTCGGTGGTGATGACGGTGCAGGTCATCAGCCAGGCGGCGGGATCGTCGTCGTTCTCGACCCCGGGGTCGCGCCAGTACTCGTACAGGCCCGCGAGGGCCAGGACCTGCCCGTCGGCGGGGTGGATGAAGTAGGGCTGCTTGCGGGTCTTGCCGGTGGCGGGGTCCTTCAGCGGGGTCCACTCGTAGAAACCGTCCGCCGGGAGCAGGCAGCGGCGCCGGGCGAAGGCGCGGCGGTAGGCCGGTTTGTCGTGCACCGTCTCCACCCGCGCGTTGATCAGCCGGGAGCCGATCTTCGGGTCCCTGGCCCAGGAGGGCACCAGCCCCCAGCGCAGCCGCCGCAGTTCCCGGCGCACGGGCGCGTCGGTGCCCGGTGCGCGCGGGGTGCGTTCCAGGACGGCGTAGACCTCGTCGGTCGGTGCGACGTTCCAGTTGGGGGCCAGTGTCTCGGCGGGGTGCCATTCGGCGACGTCGAACAGCCGGACCAGGTCCTGCGGACTGCGGGTGGAGGCGTAGCGGCCGCACATACCGCCACTGTGCCACGACGTTCCACCCGCGCGTCGGAACCGGGATCGGGCCGCCGGCTCAGCGGGGCTCGGCCGCCGCGGACATCACCCGGCCGGCCCCGGCGCGGACCGCGTCCGCCGGTGCCGGCCCCCCGACCCATCTGCCCACGGCCATCTCGGCGGTGATGCCGGGGCCGAAGCCCGCGAGGATGCCGGGCGCTCCGTGCGGGACACCGCCCTCCTCGCACAGGCGCCGGAACGCGTCCAGGACGACGGCGCTGGCGATGTTGCCGTACTGGGTGAGCGTGGCCCGGCTGTGCCGGAAGGCGTGCGGCTCGACGTGCAGGAAACGGCACAGGTCGTCGAGGATGCGGGGACCGCCGGCGTGGACGATGTAGTAGCCGAGGCGGGAGGCGTTCCAGCCGTGTGCGGCGGCGAGGTCGCTCAGGACCGGGGCGAGCGGTTCCATGGTGGTCGGGACGCGCTTGTCGAGCCGGAAGTGGAATCCGGTCGCCTTGACGGCGTAGGAGATCCAGTCCTCGGTGTGCGGGATCAGGTAGGACGCGTTGCGCTCCAGCCGCAGCCCGCGTCCGCCCCGGCCCCGTACGACCGCGGCGGCGACCGCGTCGCCGAACAGGCCGTCGGACAGCAGGGAACCGATGTCCACGTCGGTGGGCTGGTAGCACAGGCTGCAGAACTCGCAGGAGACGATGAGGACGTTGCTGCCGGGGTAGGCGGCGCAGAAGTCGTGGGCCCGGTTGATCGCCGCGCCCCCGGCCGCGCAGCCCAGCTGGGCGATGGGCAGCTGGCGGGTGTCGGGCCGGAAGCCCATGCGGTTGATCAGCCACGCGGTCAGCGACGGCATCATGAAGCCCGTGCAGGACACGTAGATGATGGCGTCCGTCTCGGCCGGGGTCAGCTCGGCGTGGTCGAGCGCGCGCTGCACGACCGCGGGCACCCGCTCCTTCGCCTGGGCCTCGTAGACGCGGTTGCGTTCCTCGAAGCCGGGGTGGCGCAGGGTCTGCTCGAGGGGCTGGACGATGTGACGCTTCTGTACTCCGGTGTTGCGGATGAGCTTGAGTGCGAGGGGGAGCTGAGGGTGCCGGGCGTGCCGGCGTTCCGCCAGGGCGAGCGTCTCCTCGGCGGTGATGACGTGCTCGGGGACGTCGACGGCGGGTTGGCACAGTACGGGCATGAGGCTCGGCCTTTCACTCGTGCTGGGCGGAGGACCGGCAGCGAAGAGAGGGCGGCGGCTCGGTGGGAGACGCGGGGATCACCGGCAGGTCCCCGGTCCCCGCTCCCGCTCGTCACCGGCCGCGGGTCATCCGCCCCCGCCCCACGGTCGTGAGCGCCGGTCCACTGCACGAGTGAAAGCCTTCCGCCGGTGCGGAGAAGAGTGGGGATGGGCCGGACGGGTGATTCCGGTATCCGGTGGGGGTCTGTGCGACCTCCCCGGTGGCGGCGGTGCAGTGCCGGGGGGAAAATGCACGGCCGCCCTTCTTCGGCGCCCTTCGTCGGTACCGGTCGGACGCACCGGTCGGTGGCGCCCTTCGGTGGCGGCGGTTGGACGCGCCGGTCGGTGGGCGCGGGTCGGTTGCGGCGGTCGGTGGCGGCGGTGAAGCGCCGGGGGCGGCGATCGGCGGCCGCCCTCCCGCGGCGCCCGTCGCGACCGCTCAGCTCGCGCGTGCGACGACCTGTCCGACGACGGAGAAGCTCCGCTCGCACCGCGGGCAGGTCGCCTCGCCGAAGGCGTGGGTCAGGGCCCGGGCCACATCCTCGTGGCCGTCCGCCAGGGCCAGCTCGTGGAGCCGGCGGCCCAGGCCGTCGAGGGCGGCGGGAGCGGCCGGACGGAGGGGGAGGGTGCGGACCTCGTCGGAGAGGGCGTAGTCCTCCGACGTGCTGAAGAAGCCCCGCTCGCCGATGACCACCCACACCACCGAGCAGCCGTCCGGGTCGGGGCACTCCAGCTCGTACTCCTCGCTGACGATGCCCCAGATCAGGTCCTCCGCCCAGTCGACGTCGCCCTCCAGGTGCAGCACCGCCTCCAGCAGGTGGCAGTAGTCGTCGCGGCCCGGTGTGGACGTCCGCCACCGATGGGCGGCGGCCAGCAGGCGTGCGACATCGCGGGCGTGCTGCTCGCGCAGTGTCCGTGTCTCGTGCCGGTGGTCGGCCTGGGCGAGGAGGGCACCGGCCAGGTGGAGCGCCGAGGCCGCCGTGCCGGCGTCGTCGCCTTCCGCCATGGCCGCCAGGGCGGGGAACACACGCGGGTCGCGGACGTCGAGGGTGCCGTTGTGGTACAGGCCCGTCCACAGGTCGCTCCAGACCTGACCGTCCCGGCCGGTGGCGGCACGGTCCAGCAGGGTGGCGAGGAGGCGGCCGGAGCGTTCGTCGTGCCGGGGCCCGCCGGCCGGGGATCCACTCGTCATCACGTCATCCAAGCAGATCCGCCGACCCATCGGTCTCGGTGCGTGCGGCTGCCCCGTGACTGCCCGTCGCAGGGAACGCCGGAGGAGCCCGTCGTGAGCACCGGCCGGTCCGCGGGCGAGGCCCTCCTGCGCCCGGTGGGCCGGCACGAACAGGCTCAGACGCCGTTTATTCGGTGAGTCGGCGGTGGCTGATGAGGGCTGCGGCGATGCCGACGAAGGCCAGGAAGTGTTCTTACCGGCATCGTTGACCAGGAGCTCGCCGATCTCATCCGGCCGGGCTGACCCCCACATAGGCGTGCGTCCTTGCGGTGGCGTCATGCCCGGGAGCGACGGACGTCCTTCTGGCCGCTTCCAGTGCGCCACACTGGAGGGAGGCGGCCGACGCTGTTGCTCAACCTCCCCTTGGCCGCTGCCAAGTTGGGGGAAATCATTGGCGGGCTCGCCTCCCCATGACCCGGATCCCGAGCGCCGTACGCGCGCCCACCATGCCCACGCCGCCCAGGCCTTGGACGTCCAGGCAGAGTCGGGCGGGGAGTTCTTGGAGGGCGGGCGCACTTTGGGTGCCAGGGCCCGCACCGCCGCCGACGGCCGACAGTCCGGCTGCGGCTGGTGTCCGCCCCACAGGACGAGGCGTCGGGGCAGCTATGGGACGGCGCCCTGGACGCACAGCAGCGTCGACTACCGCGCCGGCCTGGTCCGCCGCCGCGCCTTGGACCTGTACGAGGCGATCCCCGCCCAGCACCCCCGCGAGCACGCTGTACGGGAAGGACGCGACGCTGTGGCCAGCTGAGAACGACGGCTTCCACAGCGGGCAGGCCAGGTCGGTCCCGACGCAGTGACAGCAGTCTTCCTCCCCGGGCCTTCCGCTTGCGCCGGTGGTGGGCGAGGGCCTGGGTGACGGCGCGTCGTTCGGCCACGGGCGGGATGCCGTCGACCAGGGCGAGGGTCTGGGTGACGTCGTTGACGTTGGCCGCGGTGGTGATGACCTTGAGCGGGGTGCCGCGTCCGTCGCAGATCAGGTGGTGCTTGCTACCCGTCTTCCGTAGGTCGACCGGCGACGGACCAGTGTCGGCGCCCCCTTTCTCGCGCGGATGTGGGAGCGTCCATCGCGGGACCAGTCGAGTTCGCCGACCGCGTTCAGCTCGGCGAGCAGGACGCGGTGCAGTTGGTCGACGTCTGATACTGCAACGGTCTTCGGCGTGACTGGTTGCCTGGCTGTTCGCTGGACTGGGCTCAGATGGGGATCTTGGTGATGTCAGGGCGTAACGGAGGGGCTAGCGAGGTGCCGCGAGTACGTCCCGGAGTACGTCCGCGAGCGTGACGCGGGCCAGTTCGTGTCTCACGGTCTCCTCGATACCCTCGTAGATGCTCTGCATTGCCGGCTGGATGCCGTGACCCACCACGCATCCCTGGTCCGGGGTGGTGCGGTGCATGGCGAACAGCGGGCCGGGTTCCACTGCCTCGTACACGTCGAGCAGGGTCATCGACTCCAGCTCGCGTGCCAGCGACCAGCCCGCGCCCGCGCCCCGCCGGGACTCCACGAGCCCGGCCCTGCGCAGCTCGCCGAGCAGCCGTCTGATCACCACGGGGTTGGTGTTCGCGCTGGTCGCGATCTGCTCGGAGGTGGCGACCTCATGGCCTTGGCGCTGGTAGAGGCCGATCCAGGCCAGCGCGTGGGCGGCGATGGTCAGCCTGCTGTTGGCGCTCATGGGCTCCTCCTCTCAGCCACAACGCTTCATGTTACGGCCGTCGTAACGGTGAATGTTGCAACAGCCTGTCGTAACAATTAATGTTGCGACTGTCGCAAAGGGTCAATCGGCGAGGTGAGAAGAATGAGCAAGCCACTCACGGGCAAAGTCGCCCTGGTCACGGGGGGATCGCGCGGACTGGGAGCCGCGACCGTACGGCTGCTGGCCGAGCAAGGCGCCGACGTCGCCTTCACCTACGTCAGCTCCGAGAAGCAGGCGCAGACCGTCGTCGACGAGGTGCGCGGCAAGGGAGCCAAGGCCGTCGCCTTCAGGTCCGACCAGGCGGACACGAGCCGGGCGCCGGCGCTGATCGACGACGTGGTCGCGCACTTCGGCGGCCTGGACATCCTCGTCAACAACGCGGCGATTTCGGTGGAGCAGGGCCGCAGGGTGGACGACCCGGACGCCGACACCGCGGCGCTGGACCGGATGCACGCCACCAACTACCTCGGCGTGATCGCCGTCATCCGGGCCGCCTCCCGAGTGCTGCGCACGGGCGGCCGCATCATCACGGTGAGTTCCGGACTGGGTTCCCGGGTCGGCGTCCCGGGCGTTGCCGACTACTCGGCGACCAAGTCAGGCATCGAGAGGTACACCATGGGGGTCGCACGGGACCTCGGGCCCCGCAACATCACGGCCAACGTCGTGGAAGCCGGGCTGATGGACAGCGGCATGCAACCGCCGGACCCCGACACCCTCAAGGTCCTGCTCAGCTCGCTGTCCCTGCAACGCCTGGGGCACCCCGACGAAATCGCCGCGGCGATCGCCTTCCTGGCGAGCCCCGCCGCTTCGTACGTCACGGGCGCGGTGCTGGACGCCCACGGCGGCTACAACGCCTGAACCCGAACCCTGCCGCGCGCCCCGAAGGACATCGCGCCTATGGGGCGCGCACTGCCAACGACCCGTGTGTGCGTGGACACGCCTCAAGAAGCCCGGATCGTGATCGTGTGACGAGCTCTGTGCGACAACTGCCGTTTTCGCTCACCCGTCACCCGATCAGTGGCCACGCTGAAAAGACTCATTGAGTACGCGAGGGTGATCATTCCTGCAGACACGCAGACAACTGGGCAGCCGCAGACAACCGGCGCCCAGCCAGGGGGCAGCGCCCCCAGCGACCACCGGTTGCGCTTCGGGCGCCGTTCTATTCGGTGAGTGACGGTGGCTGATGAGGGCTGCGGCGATGCCGGCGAAACCCATGAAGTGTCCGGCTTTCGCTCGTAACGTCGGTGCAGCCGGCCAGCCCCGGACACGGTCCTTTCGACGACCCAGGGGCGGTGCCCCGGCCGAGCCGCCTGGACGACTCGATGCCCTTGCGGGCGATGCGGTGGCGGATGCGACGCTCGCGGAGCCATTTCCGCAGGTGGTTGTAGTCGTAGCCGTTGTCGGCATGAAATTGGCCGGACGCCGGCGGCGGGGTCCGCGGCGGGAGGGACGGGCGGGATCTCCCGCACGAGCGGCTGCAGACCGAGGCTTCGATCCCCGGCTTGCCACGGTCGGTCGAATTCGGTCCGGTCAGTGACCCCCTTTTGTCGCCGGCACGCTGACGACGGGTGGTCATGCACCGCCCAACAGGGCGCGCAACCTGGCCAACTCCGGCCTCGGCTTCCCGGGCGGCTGGACGGCCCGCAGCTGGGAGACCGTCACCCGCTCGCTGGGCGACCTCCTCGGAGCGCTGCCCGCCGAGACCGCCGCCCTCGGCATCAGGATCGGGATGCCGCTCTACGGGCGAACGCCCACGGCGCGCCCATCCTGTTCGACGTGGCGTGCGGCGCCCGGCTGACGATCGGCTGCTTCGCCGCAGATGACATCGGTCCGGCGGCACTCGGCTGGGGCACGGTCGCCGAACAACCGCGTACGGCTTCGGTCTTCGGCGACGACGACCCCTCTGGCGCGTCGACGCGGGCGGACCCGGCGAGCCGCAGGGCCGCGCACTCGCGGAGATGCTCGTGGCCACGGCGCGGGCGAGCGGGGTGAGCGAGCCTCCCGGCCTGATCGTCGGCCGCGAGGCCGAGTACGTGGACGGTTATGACGTCACCTACTACGGGCTCGGCCTTCCGACCGGATGACCGGGGGCGGACGAGGGGCGGGTGCGCAGGGGAGGGACCCTGCGCACCCTGGGTGGTTGGTCCCGGTCAGGGGCCGACGGTGATCTGCTGGGCCGGGTCGGTCGTGTCGGACACCGTGTAGGCCAGGTTGACGGTCGAGGTCGTCGCGCTGGTCGGGCAGCCGAACGTGCCGGTGACGGTCACGGGTACGACGGCGTTGACGAAGGCCAGGTTGGACGGCGCGCCGTTGGTCCAGGTGCCGGTGATGGACGCGGGGCCGCTCGGCGCGGAGACGATGGTGCAGGAGGCGAGACCGGTGGTCTTCACGACCAGGCCGCCCTGCGGGACGGTCAGGGTCCCCGTGTCCGGGGAACCGTTCTGGACCGAGATCCCCCAGGTGCCGCTGGTGGTGACGGTGGGGGTCACGCCGGGCAGGCTCGACGTGCAGGAACTGAAGGTGGGCGCGGCGAGCGTGGAGGCCACCGGGCCCGCGGCGTTGTGGTTGCCGGGGGCGGCCGGGACCTGACCGGTCGTCGCCGAGACGGAACAGGTCAGGGTCACACTGCCGGACTTGAAGGTGGCCTTGCCGGACAGGGTGGCCTTGTAGGCGTGCCCGGCCGGGGAGACGGTGGTCGACTCGGCGGCGGACGACGCCTCGGTGGCGGAGCGCGCCTCGGCGGTGGAGCCGGCGATCAGTAACGCGGCGGTCGCGGCGACGCCGGTGCCGGTGGCGAGCAGGGCCCGTACACCGTGGGGACGTGACGGCATGTCGTGCTCCTTTCTCTTTCTCCTCGGTGGTGGTCGACCTCTTCAGCGGCGGTCGACGGATGTGGGGTGAGCGGAGGGGGTGACGCGGTGGGGGGCGGCGCCGGGTGGGGTGACGTCGTGCGACTCGGTGGACGCGGTCGGCTCGGCAGACCCGGCGGGCTCGGTGGACCCGCTCGGCTCGGCGGCCTCCGCGCCCCTGGCACGCTCCGCCTGGTCCGCGACCGGCGGCACCGGCTGCCAGGCGAAGATCATGGATCCGCCGACGATGCCCAGGAGGGTGCCGATCAGGAACCCGCCCAGGTTGGACATGACCAGGGCGGCGACGGCGAGGAGCACGGTGACCACGCCGGCCAGCCCGCGGTAGTGCGGGGCGACCCACGCGGACAGGCCCATCACGATCATCATCAGGCCGAGCAGGACCGACGGGAGCCCGGCGATGCCCTGCTGGAGCATGACCTCCAGCGGAGCCAGGGGCAGGACGCTGATCTCCGTGCCGGCGAGGACGGTGACCAGGCCGCCCCAGAAGGGCCGGCCGCGGCGCCAGGCGCGCCACGTGCGCCGGCTCAGAAACATTCCTTCTTCCCCTTGGTGATCTTCATCTTGAGCCCGGAGAGCTTGAAGGTGCCGGCGTTGGCGGCCCACGCCACCTGCTTGAGGTTGGTGATGGAGAGGTCGTCGGCCTGCTGGGAGAAGGCGTCCTGCATGCCCTGCGCGCCGTCGGGCCCCTTGTCGAGCGTGGAGGCGTCCCGGCCGATCTCGATGTTGTTGAAGGAGGCGTTGCCCTCCAGCTGGGTGGCGTCGAGGAACAGGTCCTTGGCCTCGACGGGGGTGGCGCCGGTCCCGGCGGTGAGGTTGAGCGAGATGTCACCGAGCACCGGGAGACTCGTGACCACGGACTGGCACAGGCTGTCGATCTTCGCGGTCCTGATGCCGACGGTGGCGACCGGGAGCAGATCGCCCCGGACGTTGGTGTCGATGTTGCCGTACTGGGCGAAGCCCTCCCCGGTGAGCCGGTCGGCGGAGACCTTGAACTGCTGGCCCGAGACGGCGAACGAGGCGGCGAGCGCGCCCTGGGCGAGGGCGATCCCGAGGGCGGCGGTGGCCGCGCAGCCGGGGACGGCGAGCAGCGCGAACCGCCGCCACCGGATCCGGCCCACTACCTGTCTGCCTTGTTCGTCTTTCATCCTCTTTGTCCTTTCGGTGGCGGAAAAGAGCACCCTGTGGGGAAGAGGCGTGGTGGATCGACGGCGTGAGCGGGGCGGGTGAGGGCCGCGCCAGGGTCGCGCCGAAGGAGGTCGTGCGAGGGTTACTGGCGAGTCAGGTTAAAGGCGCCAGCGGGTGTTGGCATAGTTGCCGGACGAACAGAAATTCGGTCATGTTTCCGCTGTGCGCGAGGGCGGGGAACCGCTTTCTTCCGGCCGCTCAGGGCGCCGATCCCGGTGCGGTTGACCATGGCCGGTTCGCTGTGCGGGACCGTTCTCCACCTCCGTCAGGGAGACGCACGTCACATTCCTCCCTGTCACATCCCTGCCGGGCCGCTCCGTCATACCGGTGCAGTCATCGAAACGGCGCAACGGCAGAGGAGAACACCACCATGAGCGCTCGGCTGAACATCTTCGGCAGCCCCCTCGCCGGGCAGGTCCTGAAGCACTTCGTGGCGGCGGGCAAGGTCCTCGCGGACTCGTCGCTGCCCGCCGCCACGCAGGAGCTGGTGAAGATCCGCGCGAGCCAGATCAACGGGTGCGGTTTCTGCACCGACATGCACACCAAGGAAGCCGCCGCCGCGGGCGAGTCGGCGGTGCGGCTCCACCTGGTCGCGGCCTGGCGGGAGGCGACGGTCTTCACCGAGGCCGAGCGCGCCGCGCTGGAGCTGGCGGAGGAGGGCACCCGGACAGCGGACGCGGCCGGCGGGGTCTCGGACGAGGTCTGGGCCAACGCCGCCAAGCACTACGACGAGGAGCAGCTCACCGCGCTCGTGTCCCTGATCGCGCTCATCAACGCCTTCAACCGGGTCAACGTCCTCGTCCAGCAGCCCGCCGGCGACTACCGGGTGGGCCAGTTCGACTGACCCTCCGCCGCTTTCCGGCGGAGCGGGTCCGCGGTGACCGCCGGCCGCAGCAGCGCCCTCGGCGCGCGCAGAGCGTGCCACAGCCCGAGGGCGAGCGACACGGCGGTCACCGCGAAGCAGCCCCAGAACAGCGCCTCGGCGGTCGGCGCGAGCGAGTAGACGGTGCCGTCCTCCCACAGGCAGTACGCCCGTGGGGGGAACGGCGTCGAGACGCCCCGGACCGCGCCGTCGCCGATCACGCCCTCGCGCAGCGGCTCGGCGGGGCACGGGGCCGTCTCCGGGAACAGGAACGCGTCGTCCGCGGTCATGACGGCCAACCACGCCAGGGCGGCACCCGGCGCGCAGCACAGCGCGACGGCCTTCACCGGGCCCGACAGCAGCGGATACGCGAGGAAACCGCGCAGCGCGACCCAGCAGACCACCAGCGCCACGAAGACCGGGAGCAGCGTCACGCCGCCGCCGCGGTGAGCAGGGCGTACGGCAGCAGGACGGCGGGCAGGGTGACCAGCCCCGGCGTGAGCGGGCGCCGGCGGCTGCGGGGCAGGAACACGTCGGCGATCAGGATGAGCAGCAGCACCAGCAAGCCGGTGACGACGAGTGCGCCCAGCACCCATCCGCTGTTCTCGATCTGGTCGTAGGAGCAGCCGTCCAGGTCGCGCAGCCCGAGGTCGTCGTAGTCGCAGTGCCCGTGGGCCGCGTACCAGCGGGCGCACAGCACCACCACGGTCATCGGGATGCCGATCAGCGTGTTGACCAGCAGCGGCGCCCAGTAGCGGCGTGTCGGCACGCTTCCCTCCCGGTGGTGCACCGACCGGTTCGGTCGACGGTCGACGTGGTCGGAGCGAGGCTCCCCACCTCACCAGAGCGCCGGGGATCGAGCTGTGGCGGAGGCCACTCGTCCGGTCACAGCGCTGTCACAAGATCCACACTTCGCGGGATGCGCGTACGATCGGCCGGTCCCCGTCCGGAGCCCGTCGAGGAGTCCGCGTCCCGTGTCCCCGCTCGTCCCCCGGCCGCGCCCCGCGCCCGCGCCGCTGTCCGTGGAGTGCCTCAGCCGCTGGGAGGACGGCGAGCGGCTGCCCGCGCTGCTCTGGGCGCCGGGGACCGGCCGGCGGATGATCAGCAACGCGGTCCTGGGCGGTGGCATCGGCGAACGCGCCTGGGTGCTCAACGCGCAGGTCGCCCACGGCTATCGCCGCCGCGACCCCGAACGGCACCTGGCGGAGCTGGCGCACGCCATGGGCCTGTCCGGAGCGGGCGTCGGTCTGCTGACGGCGGCCGATGTGTCGGCGTACGCCCACGCCCGCGACGGGGGCGCCGAGGCCGTCGTCACCGCCGGCGTGAGCGTGCGGGGCTGGGCCGCCTCCGCCGGGGAGGGCACCGCCGCACCGCCCGCCCCCGGCACCGTCAACATCGTCGTCGCGCTGCCTGTGGCGCTGACCGACGCCGCCCTGGTCAACGCGGTGGCGACGGCCACCGAGGCCAAGGTCCAGGCGCTCCTGGACGCGGGCCTCGACTGCTCCGGCACCCCCACGGACGCGGTGTGCGTCGCCGCCGCCGTACCGCGTCCCGGAGACGAGGCGCAGGCCTTCGCCGGGCCGCGTTCCCTGTGGGGCGCGCGTCTGGCGCGGGCCGTGCACCGTGCCGTGCGCGCCGCCGTCAGCCCTTCACCAGCAGGCCGCGGCCGCGCAGCACCCGCCGCTCCAGCGGACTGAAGATCAGCAGGTCGATGGCGATACCGACGAGCAGGATCAGGAAGATCGCCAGGAACACCTGCGACATGCTGGCGTTGTTGCGGCCGTTCTCCAGCAGCTGGCCGAGACCGACGCCGAGGTCGGGGGAGGAGGCGATGATCTCGGCGGCCATCAGGGACCGCCAGGAGAACGCCCAGCCCTGCTTCAGGCCCGCGAGGTAGCCGGGCAGCGCCGCCGGGAGCACGATGTGCCGCGCGCCGCGCAGTCCGGTCGCGCCCAGCGTCCGCCCGGCGCGCAGGAACAGCGGCGGGATCTGGTCGATGCCCGCGACGAGGCCGTTGGCGATGGAGGGCACCGCGCCGAGCAGGATGACGGCGTACATCATCGAGTCGTTCAGGCCCAGCCAGATGACCGCGGGCGGCACCCAGGCCACCGACGGCAGCGACTGCAGGCCGGACAGGATGGGGCCGAGGGCCGCGCGGACGAAGCCCACGCGGGCGACCAGGAGTCCCAGCGGGGTGCCGATGGCGAGCGCGAGCAGGAAGCCGAGCAGGCCGCGCGAGACGGACGTCCAGATGTAGTCGAGCAGGGTGCCCTGGAGCCAGGCCGTCTCCACCTCGTCCCAGACGGCGGCCGGGGAGGGCAGCTTGTAGTCGGGCGCCACTTCCGCCAGCACCAGCAGCTGCCACACCACCAGCACCAGCGTGACGGCGGTGACCGGCGGCAGTACCTTGCGCAGCAGGGTCTCGCGCAGCGGGGTGCGGCTGGATTCGACCGTCTCCAGGGCGTCCAGACCGGCCTCCAGGCCGGCCAGGTCGCCGCCGTCCTTGACGGGTGTGCCGGCGGACGTGTCAGTGCTGGCCATGACGGCGGATCTCCCCACGCAGTTCTTCGGTGATCTCGGCGGACAGCTCGGCGACCGGGATGTCCTCCAGGCGGCGCGGCTGCGGGATGCCGACCGTCCACTGGCGCGCGATGCGGCCGGGCCGGGACGACAGCAGCACCACGCGCTGCGCGAGCCGTACCGCCTCGCGCACGTTGTGCGTCACGAACAGCACCGACAGGCCGGTCTCGCGCCAGATGCGGGTCAGCTCGTCGTGCAGCACGTCCCGCGTGATGGCGTCCAGCGCCGCGAACGGCTCGTCCATCAGCAGCAGCCTGCTGTCCTGGGCCAGCGCGCGGGCCAGTGCCACCCGCTGGCGCATACCGCCGGACAGCTCGTGCACCCGCTTGCGGTGCGCGTCCTTCAGCCGGACGAGTTCCAGCAGCCGCTGTGCCTCCGGCCGGCGCTCGGCCTTGGCGACCCCGCGCAGCTTCAGCGCCAGCTCGATGTTCTGACCTGCCGTCAGCCACGGGAAGAGCGCGTGCTCCTGGAACATGAGGGCGGGGCGGCCGTCGGTCGTGACCGAACCGGCGGACGGTTCGTCCAGCCCCGCCACCAGGTTGAGCAGGGTGGACTTGCCGCACCCCGAGGCCCCGAGGAGGGTGACGAACTCGCCCGGCGCGACATCAAGAGTGATGTCGTCCAGGACGAGCTGCCGCCCGGCGGGGCCCGGGAACGACTTCGAGACGTGCTCGATGCGGGCGGCGTACGCGGCCGTCGTGTCCGTACCGTCGGCAACCTTGGCGAGCGTCGTGGCCATGGCCGTCACCTCCTGGGGGCTTCTCGGGATTCGGTTACTCGGCGCCGAGGCCGGCGTCGTCGACGGTGGCCTCGCCCTCGGCCTTGAGGACCTTGTTGAGCAGGGTGAGGTCGTAGATCCCCTTCAGGTCCGGCTGCTCCAGCAGGCCGGCCTTCACCGCGTGGGCGGCCTGGGTGTCGAGGGTGGCGGCCAGCGGGTCGTTCAGGAAGGCGATCGACTTCCAGGCCGGGTCGATGACCTCGGCGGGCAGCGCCTTGCCGGACTCCTGCTTCAGGGCCTCGTTGGCCGCGGCCTTCGCCTGGTCGGGGTTGGCGTTGATCCACTCGTTGCTCTTCACCGCGCCGCGCAGCACGGCCTCGACGACGTCCGGGTGCTCCTTCAGGAAGTCCTGCCGCACGATGATGTTCGTGATGACGAACTTCTTGTCCGGCCACAGGTCGGACTCGTCCAGCAGCACCTTCGCGCCCTCGGAGACCAGCTTCGAGGCGGTCGGCTCGGGCACCCACGCGCCGTCGACGGAACCCGACTTGTAGGCGTCGGGGGTCACCTTGTTGTCGGTGCGCACGACGGAGACGTCGCCCTTGCCGCTCTGCGCGTCGACCGTCCAGCCCTGCTCGGCGATCCAGTTGAGGAACGCGACGTCCTGCGTGTTGCCGAGCTGCGGGGTGGCGATCTTCTTGCCCTTGACGTCCTTGACGGACTTGATCTTCTCCGGGTTCACCACGAGCTTCACACCGCCGGAGGCCGAACCGCCGATGATGCGCAGGTTCTTGCCGCCCGACTTGGTGTAGCCGTTGATGGCGGGGGAGGGGCCGATCCAGCCGATGTCGATGGACTTGGAGTTCAGCGCCTCGATCTCCGAGGGGCCCGCGTTGAAGGTGGCGTACTTCGCCTCGGTGCCGCCCAGTTCCTTCTGGAAGAAGCCCTGTTCGCGGCCGACCAGGGCGGTGGCGTGCGTGAGGTTGGGGAAGTAGCCGATCCGGACCTCGTCGGTGGAGAGCTTCTCGGCGTCCGCCGCGACCTCCGCCCGCGGGGCGTCGTCCTTGGCGTCGGAGCCGTAGCCGCAGGCGGTCAGCAGGAGGGGGAGAGCCGCTGTCACGGCGAGGGCGCGCAGGGTGGTGAGCGGTCGTGCGGCAGACACGGAGGTGTCCTCTCGGGATGGGGTGAACAGGAGGCCTGCGTCAGGCCGTGGGTGTGCCTGGCCGGCCGCCGGCGAAGAGCGGGCGGACGGGTGGCGGAGAGGGTGCGCGAAGGTGCGTCGCGCGAGCCGGTGAGGCTGCGGTCGGTCTCAGACGAGACGGGCTCGGACGAGACGGTCCGGGACGAGACGGTCCGGGACGAGGCGACAGATGGCGCTGGAGACACGGCCGAGATCGATGTGGCGACGCGAGGTCAGCCGAGGCAGGGACGGATCTGTGTGGTCGAGCATGCGGACGGCTACCCCCACAGATTCCTAGTTTTCCTACCTGGTTGCTAGGGATCGTGGCAGAAAGACGCCCCCGCCCCAAGGGGTTGTTCATATGATGGACGCCAGCATCCCGGATGCTGGGATCAGGCGGGGATCAGGGGTTCACCCAGGCGTCCGGGGCGTGGGTCAGGGCGGACACATCCGCAGGCAGCTGGGCCGAGGCGACGTCGGCCAGTGAGACACCCTCGAGGATTTCCCGCACGTTGGACCGCAGCGCGATCCACAGGGGCAGCAACGACTCGGCGGGCCCGGTGTAGGACAGCTCCGGGGGCCGGACTCCGCGCACCGAGACCAGCGGTCCGTCCACGACCCGGATGACGTCGGCGATGCTGATGGACTCGGGGGGCTTCGCCAGCCGGTAGCCGCCGTTGCCGCCGCGCTGGCTGAGCACCAGACCGCCGCGGCGCATGTCGTTGAGGATGCTCTCCAGGAACTTGTGCGGAATGTCCTGGGCGGCCGCGATCGCCTCCGCCTTCAGGGGGCCGTCGTCCCGTGAGGCGGCGAGCTGTAGCGCGGCACGTACCGCGTAGTCCGCCCTGGCTGAGATCCGCATACGGTCATTATCCCGCAGGTCCGGCCCGCCCTGACCGGCGCGGGGTCCGCTCGGCGGGCCCGGGCGGGCGCCCTCCGGTCAGGCCCGGCGTGCCGGTCGCCGCGAGCACGTCAGAGCGGCAGGGCGAGCGAGGGGTGCGCCCCGTTGAGGAAGTAGTCGCCGACGTCGCGCAGGCGGTGGGCGACGGGCTCGTAGAGGGTGTGGGTGCGGGCGTTGCGCCAGAAGCGGTCCAGGCCCAGCCGGGCGGAGGTCGAGCGGGCGCCGACGACGTCGAGGGCGCGGGCGGTGGACTCCTGCGCGGCGCGGGAGGCGGCGGCCTCGGCCATGGCCACCACCACGGCGATCTCCGCGTGCTCCTCGAAGGTGAGGTCGTCACCGCGGGCCAGCCCCGCGGTCACCGCGGCCAGCGCCTGGTCGGCGAGGGCGGACGCGGCCCGCACCAGGACGGCCAGCTCGCCGAACGCGGTCAGCACGTGCGGGTCGTGCGGGGAGCCCACGGGCCAGGCGGGGTGCCAGGGCGCGTGGCCGGCCCGGGCGTAGTCACGGGCCTCGGCGAGCACACCGTCGGCCATGCCGAGTTGCAGCTGGACGGAGAGCAGCCGCCCGACCGGCGAGACCAGTGCGGCCCGGGGCGACAGCACGTCATCGTCCGTGGCCAGCGAACCGACGACGTCGCCGGCGGCCACCGGCGCGGCGTCGAACTCCACACTCCCGCCGGCCGCCAGCCGCTGCCCGAAGGTCTCGGCATCGTTGTCGACGCGTACGCCGGGAGCGGCCGGGTCGACCAGGACGGCGACGGGCTCACCGGTGTCGGCGCGCACCGCCCGTACGGCGATACGGTCGGCCACCAGCACCCCGGTCACATAGCTCTGCCTGCCGTCCAGCACCTGGCCGTCGGCGGTCGGGGTGAGCGCGAGCGAGGGTTCCTGGCGGGCCAGGCCCCCGCCCCAGCACCACTGTTCCGCGGCGGACCGCCGGTCGATCAGGGCGGCGAGCGCGGGCTCGTTGAGGAACCGGGCGCTCCACGAGAGGAAGGTGTGACAGCCCAGCAGCTGGCCGATCGCCCCGTCGGCGGCGGCTATCTCCCGGACGACGGCGTAGGCCGTGGGCCAGTCGGCGCCACCGCCCCCGTGTTCGGCCGGGGTCAGCAGGGTCAGCAGCCCCGCCTCGCGCAGCCGGGACACCTCGTCGAAGGGTGCCTTGCCGGCCTGGTCCCGGACGGACGCGTCCGTGGCGAGGTCGTCGGCCGTCTCACGCGCCACCCGCAGCCAGTGCGCGCGGCCCGGAACCGCCGGTTCGTGCGCCGCCGGTTCGTGCGCCTGCGACTCGGGTGCGGCCGGCTCGGGGCCCGTCGGGTCGGGCACCCTCGGCCCGGGCCTCGTCGGCCCGGCGTCCGTCGGCTCGGACTCCGTGCGCGCGGACTCCGTTCGCTCGGATGCCGTGGCGGGTCGGTGCGGCGCGGGGGCTGTGGGCATGTCGCTCATCCTGCGCACCCTTCTGAACCATCGTCAACACTTTCCTAGTAAATCGATAGGGAAACTAGGGAAACCGGGTCCCACACCCCCGTCCGCCACCGTCCGGACTGCGGGCCGCAGTTGACGAGACATGCGATCTACTGCTCAAGTAAGCGCATGAACGCCGAGCAGCGCCTGGTCACCCGTGACCACATCGACTTCGGTCGCGTGTGGTCCGCCGCGTGTTGCGCCTGATGCGGCAAAGGGCCGTCTGACCGGCCCCTTCTCCCTCTCCTCCGCGGCCGTCCCGGCGACGGGCCGATGACGGCGGGCGGCCTTCGCCGTCCTGCCGTCGGCATCCGCGTCCACACCCGTGCCGCCCCGGCGCCGCAGCCGCGCCCCACCGCGCTGCCGCCATCCCTGCCCCGCCCGAGGCCCGCGTCCGGGCGTCGTCACACCCGTTCACCACCCGGTCCCGCGCCGAGGGCCGCACCACCGTGTCCGTACGCCCCCCCCACGGGCACGGCCCCGCCCCCGGCGCACCCGAGGAAAGGCCCTTTCCCATGCCCGTGAAGTTCCTTGGCATCGCCGCCACCAACGACGGCTCCGAGACCACCCCGCGCTCCGGCGCCGCCTTCGACAAGGAGTACACCCTCCGTCTCGCCCGCGCTCACGAGGAGCACGGCTGGGACCGGGTGCTCTTCGCCTACGGCTCCGGCTCGCCCGACCCCGCGCCGGCCGCCGCGTACATCGCGAGCAGGCTGGACCGGTTGCAGATCCTGCTCGCCCACCGGCCCAACGTCTCCTACCCGACGTTCGCCGCGAAGACGTTCGCCACCCTCGACCAGATCAGCGGTGGGCGGCTGACCGTGCACTTCATCACCGGCGGCAACGACCACGAGCAGGCCCGCGAGGGCGACACCCTCAGCAAGGACGAGCGCTACGCCCGCACCCGCGAGTACATCCGCATCGTCAAGAAGATCTGGACCACCCACGAGCCCTTCGACCACGAGGGCGAGCACTACCGCTTCCACGACTTCGTCAGCGACGTGTTCCCCGTGCAGCAGCCGCGCCCCGCCGTCTCGTTCGGCGGTTCCTCGCCCGCCGCGTACGCCGCCGGCGGCGCGGAGGCCGACATCTACTGCTTGTGGGGCGAACCCCTGGAGAAGACGGCCGAGCAGATCGAGGCCGTCAAGGCCGCCGCGCGCGCCGCGGGCCGCACCGACACCCCCCGCATCCAGGTCGCGTTCCGGCCGATCATCGCCCCCACCGAGGAACTCGCCTGGGAGAAGGCCCACCGCACGGTCGACGCCATCCGCCGGCGCCGCGAGGCGGGAGTCGTCCGCCACCACCGCGGCACGGCGCCCGAGAACACCGGCTCGCAGCGGCTGATCGCCATCGCCGAGGCGGGCGAGCGCTACGACCGCGCCCTGTGGACCCCGACGGCCGCCGCGACCGGCGGCGCGGGCAACTCCAACGCCCTGGTCGGCACCCCGGAGACGGTCGCCCGGGCGCTGCTCGACTACTACGACCTCGGCGTCGACATCCTCTCCGCGCGCGGCTACGACCTGCTGGACGACGCCATCGACTTCGGCCGGTACGTGATTCCGATCGTGCGCGAGGAGGTCGCCAAGCGTGACGCGGAGCGCGCCGCCGCACGGGATGCGGAGAACGCCGCCGCGCGTGACGCCGACGCCACCGCCGAGCACACCGCCGACGCCACCGCCGAGCGCGCCGCCGACCCCAACGCCGCCCACGACGCGGCGCCCCAGTCCCTCGCGGCGGTGCGCGCGTGACCTCCGCTCCCGACCTCACGGTCCTGCGCGTGCCCGTCTCCGACCCCAGAGTGCGGCCCCTGCTGCGCGAACTCGGCGACGAGTACTCCCGCCGGTACGGCAAGGACGCCCACGCCGAGCTGTCCCGCTACCCCGACGAGGAGTTCACCGCGCCGTACGGCGGTGTCCTGCTGCTCCTGCTCGAGGCGGGCGAGCCCGTCGCGGGCGGCGCCTTCCGACGCTACGACCCCGAGACCGCCGAACTGAAACGGATCTGGACGCACTCGGCGCACCGCCGGCGCGGTCTCGCCCGGCGGGTCGTCGCCGAACTCGAACGCGAGGCCGCCGCCCGCGGCTACCGGCGCGTCCATCTGACCACCGGCCCCCGCCAGCCCGAGGCGCGCGCCCTGTATCTGGCGACCGGCTACACCCCCCTCTTCGACACGGACGCCGACCCCGAGACCATCGGCCCGCTGCCCTTCGAGAAGCACCTGCCGGCGAACCGGCGGGCGGGAGCGGCCGTCCGCACCACCGCACCCACGGGAAAGGCGGCCACCCTGTGAACCCCCGCACCACCGCGTCCGCCCTCGGCCTGGCCCTGCTGCCGCTCCTCGCGCTGACCGCCTGCGGCTCCGGCGGCGCACCCGGCACCACCGCCGTGGGCGCCCAGGCGTCCCCCGCGCCGACCCAGGACCCCGTGGCCGCCGTGCGCACCGTGGACTCCATCGCCGCGCTGCTGCCCGCCGACGTACGGGAGTCGGGCACCGTGCGCGTCGGCAGCTCCATCGGTGACCCGCCCAGCGCGTACTACCCGAACGGTTCCGACCAGCCGCCCGCCGGCCTGGACATCGACCTGGCCGACGCGGTCGCCAAGGTCCTCGGCGTGAAACTGGACCGCCAGGAAGCCTCGTTCGAGTCGATCCTGCCCTCCCTCGGCAGCGGCAAGTACGACGTCGGCACCGGCAACTTCGGCGTCACCACCGAGCGCCTGAAGCGGATCGACTTCGTCACCTACATCAACGACGGCCAGGGCTTCGCCGTCAGGAAGGGCAGCACCGCCCTCAAGGGCAAGGTCACCGACCTCACCCGGTTGTGCGGGCTGACCGTCGGCACCAGCGCCGGCACCACCTTCGAGGCGACCCTCGAAGCGGAGAAGGGCGTGTGCGCCAAGGCCGGCAAGAAGCCGTACGACGTGAAGGTGTACTCGGAGGACGCGGCGATCGTCACCGCCCTCCAGCAGGGCCGGATCGACGTGGTGATGTCGACCATCAACGGACTGCGCCACCAGGCGTCCCAGCCCGCGGCCCGCACCACGTTCCTCGGCGAGTACCGCCGCCTCGACGTCGGCTTCGCCTTCAAGAAGGGCTCCCCGCTCACCAAGGCCTTCCAGGCCGCGGTCAACGAGCTGATCGAGGACGGCACCTACGCGAAGATCCTCGACAAGTGGGGCACCACCGCCTCCGCGATCGACGCCTCGCGGATCAATCCGCCCGAGCACAGGTGACCCATGAGCAGCGACACCCTCTCCGCGCCCGCCAGACGACGGGACGACACGGCCACCGAGTTGAAGATCGTCCCCGCCCGGCACCCGGCCCGCTGGGCCGCCGCCGTCGCCGTCCTCGTCCTGGTCGCCCAGTTCGCGCACGGCCTGGCCACGAACCCCGTCTGGGAATGGCACGTCTTCGCCGACTACGTCTTCTCCGAGACGATCGTCCAGGCCGTGTGGGTCACCCTCCAGCTCACCGCCTACGCCACCGTCCTCGGCTTCCTCCTCGGCACCGTGCTCGCCTTCATGCGGCTGTCGCACAGCCCGGTGCTGCGGACCGTGGCGTGGACGTACATCTGGATCTTCCGGTCCATCCCGATGATCGTCCAGCTGGTGTTCTGGTTCAATCTGAGCGCCCTGTACGAGCGGCTGGGCGTCGGCATCCCCTTCGGCCCGGTGTTCTGGTCCGTCGACAGCAACAGCCTGATCGGCACCATCGGCGCCGCCGTCATCGGACTGACGCTCCATCAGGCCGCCTACGCCGCCGAGATCGTCCGCGGCGGTGTCCTCGCCGTCGACCCGGGCCAGCTGGAGGCCGCCGCCGCGCTCGGCATCCCCCGGCTGCGCCAGATCCGCCGGATCGTGCTGCCCCAGGCCATGCGGGCCATCCTGCCCACGGCCGGCAACGAGATCATCGGCCTCCTCAAGGGCACCTCGGTGGTCTACGTCATGGCGATCGGCGAACTGTTCTACCAGGTGCAGGTGATCTACGGCCGCAACGGCCGGGTGATCCCGCTGCTGCTCGTCGCCACCGCCTGGTACGTCGTCCTGACCACCGTGCTGTCGGTCGCCCAGTACTACGTCGAACGGCACTTCGCCCGCGGCGCGAACCGCACCCCGCCCCCCACCCCGCTCGAGCGCGCCCGGCGCTTCGTGAGAACCCTGGGAGAGAGCCGATGAGTCAGGTCATGGTGGACGTCCACGGCGTCCACAAGAGCTTCGGCCCGCAGGAGGTGCTGCGCGGCGTGGACCTCCAGGTCCGCACCGGTGAGGTCACCGTGATCCTCGGCCCGTCCGGCTCCGGCAAGTCGACCCTGCTGCGCACCATCAACCACCTGGAGAAGGTGAACCGCGGCTGGATCAGCATCGACGGCGAACTCGTCGGCTACCGCCGCTCCGGGGACAAGCTGCACGAGCTGAAGGAGAAGGACGTCCTGAAGCAGCGGACCAACATCGGGTTCGTCTTCCAGAACTTCCATCTCTTCCCGCACCTGACCGTGCTGGAGAACATCGTCGAGGCCCCCGTCTCCGCGCTGCGCCGCCCCCGCGCGAGCGTGACCGAGACGGCCCGCCGGCTGCTCGACCGGGTCGGCCTCGCCGACAAGGCCGACGCCTATCCGCGCCAGCTGTCCGGCGGTCAGCAGCAGCGCGTGGCCATCGCCCGCGCGCTCGCCCTCGAACCCAAGGTGCTGCTGTTCGACGAACCGACCTCCGCGCTCGACCCGGAGCTGGTCGGTGAAGTCCTCGACGTCATCAAGGACCTGGCCGCCAGCGGCACCACCATGATCGTCGTCACCCACGAGATCGGCTTCGCCCGCGAGGTCGCCGACACCGTCGTCTTCATGGACGCCGGCGTCGTCGTGGAACAGGGGCCGCCCGCGGCCGTCCTCGACACCCCGCGGCACGAACGCACCCGCGCCTTCCTCTCCAAGGTCCTCTGACCCTTTCCTTCCCGACCGCTCTCATCCCGCATCCCGCATCTCTCATCTCGTTCCGTACGCAAGGAGAACCACCGTGTCCACCCTCGCCCGCCGTACCACCGCAGCGGCCCTCGGACTCGCCACCGCCCTCGTCCTCGCCGCCTGCGCCAACCCCGACGACGGCGGCACCACCGAGGTCGCGGACACCAAGGGCACCAAGACCAAGATCAACACCAGCCCCGACCAGGACCGCGTCACCACCGAGAAGGTCGACTCCATCGCCGCCCAGGTCCCCGCGGAGATACGCGAGAGAGGCACCCTGGAGATCGTCGACTCCTCCGGGTCCGCCGCGCCGCTCACCTTCTTCGCCACCGACAACAAGACCGTCATCGGCGTCGAACCCGACATCGCCTACCTCGTCGCCGACGTGCTCGGCCTGAAGCCGCACCTCAACACCGTCTCCTGGGAGAACATCTTCGTCGGCCTGGACAGCGCCAAGTACGACGTCGGCTTCAGCAACATCACCGTCACCGAGGAACGCAAGGAGAAGTACGACTTCGCCACCTACCGCGAGGACAACCTCGGCTTCGAGGCGAAGAAGGGCAGCGGCCTGCAGGTCGACGGGCCGGAGGACGTGGCCGGCAAGACCGTCGCGGTGAGCAGCGGCACCAACCAGGAGAAGCTGCTCATCGAGTGGAGCGAGGACAACGAGAAGGCCGGCCGCAAGCCGGTGGACATCAAGTACTACCAGAACGACAGCGACACCTACCTCGCCCTCCAGTCCGGCCGGATCGACCTCTACCTCGGTCCCAACCCCACCGCCGCCTACCACGCGGCCACCACCGGCAAGACCGAGGTCGTCGGCACCTACTCCGGCGCCGGAGCCGACCTCCAGGGCCTCATCGCGGCCACCACCAAGAAGGACAGCGGCCTGGTGAAGCCGCTCGCCGCCGCGCTGAACGAGATCATCCGCAACGGAACCTACGACCAGGTCCTCAAGCGCTGGGGGCTGTCCGACGAGGCCGTCACCAAGTCCGAGATCAACCCGCCCGGACTGCCCAAGACCGCCCAGTAGCCACCCCGCCCGACCCACACCGAAGGGTTCCCCATGGCCACCGTCCTGTCCGTCTCCGGAAGCCCGTCCGCCACCTCCCGCACCGCCCGGCTGCTGCGCCATCTGGACCGGCGGCTGACGGCCCAGGGGCACGAGGTGATCCCGCTGGACGTCCGCACCTTGCCCGCCGAGGCGCTGCTCGGCGCGGACGTCCGGCACCCGGCGATCGCCGAGGCGACCGCCCTGTTCGCCCGTTCCGACGGCGTGGTGATCGGCACCCCCGTCTACAAGGCGGCCTACTCCGGGCTCCTGAAGTCCCTGCTCGACCTGCTGCCGCAGTACGCCCTGACCGGCAAGACGGTGCTGCCGCTGGCCACCGGCGGCACCACCGCGCACGTCCTCGCCATCGACTACGCCCTGCGCCCGGTGCTCAGCTCCATGGGCGCCGGACACATCGTCCAGGGCTGGTTCACCCTCGACAAGGACATCGCGGTGACGGAGGACGGCAAGCTCTCCGTCGCCCCCGGCGCCGCCGAGGCCCTGGTCCACGTCGTCGACCAGTTCTCCGCCGCCCTCGACGGCCGCAGGACCCTGCTGGCGGCCGCCGGATGAGTACCTGCGGGAGCCCGTCGGTCCCCACAGCCGGCGACCGGCTCCCGCCGGCCCGCCCGGACGCGGGACCGCCCGCCCGGACGCGGGACCGCCCGCACGAAGGCGGGACCGCCCGCACGCAGGCGCGGCCGCCCACCCGGAAGCGGCCACGCACCGCACGACCATGAAAGGCCCGAGCCGTCCACGCCCCCTTGACGGAACACCACGGCGGACCGACACTCCCTGAGAGATTCCCTAGCGGACAGGTAGGAAATGATGGAGCGTCCGGAGTCGTCCGCGGACCGCGCGGCACGCGCGGGGCGCCCGGCTCTGCTCCTGACCTCCCGCCGCCACATCGATCTCCTGCGCGTCTGCAGCGCGGCAAGCCCGCTCCACTGACGGACGGGTGCCCACGGCACCCTCCCGCGCACGGGCAGGACCGCGCCGCCGGCCGTCCCTCCCCGCCTCCCGTGCGCCCTGCGCCGCCCGCGCGCGCACCTCCAGCCGGATCCGGACCCAGGGAGACACATGCCCGCCGCACCCCTGACCAGCCCGCCGCCCCTGCCCTCCTTCCGGGGCAGGATCGGCTGCGACGCGAACAGCGGCTACTACGCCGTCGCCCGCCGCTACCGCCTCCACCTCTCGCCGTCCTGTCCGCACTCGCTCCGTCTCGCCGTCGCGCACAGCCTGCTCGGCCTCGACGACACCCTCCCGGTGACGCTGCTCGCGCCCGTGCCGGACGGGCCCGGCGGCGAACACCTGGCGCTGCGCCCGCTGTACGAGGCCAGCTCCCACCACCACCCCGGCCCCGCCACGGCACCCGTGCTGAGCGACGACTGGACCGGACGGATCGTCAGCACCCACGCCCCGGACATCCTGCGGGACATGGCCCGCCACTTCGGCCGGGACCGCCGCGAGCTGTGGCCGCGCGGCGCGGACGCGGAGATCGCGGCCGTCGAGCACCTGTGCGCGTACGGCGTGGAGGAGGCCGCCCAGAGCGCGGGCCGCGCGGGAGCCGGAGCCGGCGAACGCCGGACCGCGCTCGCCCGGCTGCTGGGCACGCTGCGGCAGTGGGAGGCACGGCTCGGCTTCCACGACTACGTCCTGGGCGACCGGATGACCGTGGCCGACGTGCAGGTGTGGGTCACCCTGGTCCAGCTCGACCTCGTCCACCGCCGCCACCTGGACGCCGCCGCCGTCCACCGCATCGCCGACCACCCGCACCTGTGGGCGTACGCCCGCCGGCTCGCCGCCCACCCCGCCTTCGGCCGCCACCTCGACCTGCCGGGCATCGCCCGCCGTCACCACGCGCGCTGCCAGGGACTGGAGGCCGCGGGCGCGGCCGTACAGATCCTGGACTGGGCCGCCCACATCGCGGACGGGACCGGCCGCTCCTCCTCCCTCTGCCGTCCCTGACACCCCGCCCGCACCGGCCCTCCGCACGAGGGCCGGCCCTTCCCGGCCCCGACGAGAAAGGCACCGCCTCCCGTGTCCCCCTCCGCACCCCTGCACCTCGCCGTCGCCCTGGACGGCGCGGGCTGGCACCCGGCCGCCTGGCGCGAACCCGGCGCCCGCCCGCACGAGTTGTTCACCGCCGGCTACTGGGCCGACCTCGTCACCGAGGCCGAACGCGGCCTGCTCGACTTCGTGACCTTCGAGGACGGACTCGGGCCGCAGTCCTCCCACCCGACGGAGCCGGACGACCGCACCGACCGGGTCCAGGGCCGCCTCGACGCGGTCCTCGTCGCCGCCCGGGTCGCCCCGCTCACCCGGCACATCGGGCTGGTGCCGACCGTGATCGCCACCCACACCGAGCCCTTCCACTCGTCCAAGGCGATCGCCACCCTCGACTACGTCAGCACCGGCCGCGCCGGACTGCGCCTGAAGGTGACCGCGCGCCCCGACGAGGCGGACCACTTCGGCCGCCGCGCCTTCCCCCGGCTCACTCCCGACCAGTGGGAAACCCCCTCCGGCCGTGAGCTGTTCGAGGACCTCTTCGCGGAGGCCGCCGACTACATCGAGGTGCTGCGCCGCCTGTGGGACAGCTGGGAGGACGACGCCGAGATCCGGGACGTCGCCACCGGCCGCTTCATCGACCGCGACAAACTGCACTACATCGACTTCCAGGGCCGCTGGTTCAGCGTCAAGGGCCCCTCCATCACCCCTCGCCCGCCGCAGGGCCAGCCCCTCGTCACCGCGCTCGCCCACCGGAGCGTGCCGTACCGGCTCGTCGGCGGCTCGGCCGACATCGGCTACGTCACCCCGCGCGGCGTCGACGACGCCCGCGCCGCCGTCGCCGAGATCCGCGCCGCCCAGAGCGCGGCGGGCCGCGCGGCGGAACCGGTGCACGTCTTCGGTGACCTGGTCGTCTTCCTCGACGACAGTGCCGCGGCCGCCGAGGACCGCCGGGCCCGTCTGGACGACCTGGCCGGACACCCGTACACCAGCGACGCCGACATCTTCACCGGCACGCCCGCGGGGCTGGCCGACCACCTCCAGGAACTCGCGACCGCCGGACTGGCCGGCTTCCGGCTGCGCCCCGGCGCCATCGGCCACGACCTGCGTCAGATCACCCGGGGACTGGCACCGGAACTGAGACGCAGGGGCGTCTTCCGGGACACCTACGAGGCGGACACCCTGCGCGGCCTCCTGGGTTTCCCCCGCCCCGCCAACCGTTACGCCGCCTGAGGAGCGCGCCCATGAGCAAGCCGCTGAAGCAGATCCACCTCGCCGCCCACTTCCCCGGCGTCAACAACACCACCGTGTGGAGCGACCCGAGGGCAGGCAGCCACATCGAGTTCGCCTCCTTCGCGCACTTCGCGCGCACCGCCGAACGCGCCCGTTTCGACTTCCTGTTCCTCGCCGAGGGACTGCGGCTGCGCGAACAGGGCGGCAAGATATACGACCTCGACGTCGTCGGACGGCCGGACACCTTCACCGTGCTGTCCGCGCTCGCCGCCGTCACCGACCGCCTCGGTCTGACCGGCACCATCAACTCCACCTTCAACGAGCCCTACGAGGTGGCCCGCCAGTTCGCCACCCTCGACCACCTCTCGGCCGGGCGGGCCGCCTGGAACGTCGTCACCTCCTGGGACGCCTTCACCGGGGAGAACTTCCGCCGCGGCGGCTTCCTCCCCGAGTCCGAGCGCTACTCCCGCGCCAAGGAGTTCCTGGCCACCGCCACCGAACTGTTCGACTCCTGGCGGGGCGACGAGATCGTGGCCGACCGGGCGACCGGCACCTTCCTGCGCGACGCCAAGGCCGGCGCCTTCGTCCATCAGGGCCGGCACTTCGACATCCACGGCCGGTTCAACGTCCCGCGCAGCCCTCAGGGCCGGCCGGTGATCTTCCAGGCCGGCGACTCCGAGGAGGGCCGTGAGTTCGCCGCCGCCGCGGCGGACGCGATCTTCAGCCGGTACGCCGACCTCGACTCCGGTCGCGCCTTCTACACCGACGTCAAGTCCCGCCTCGCCAAGTACCGCCGCCACCCGGGCCAGTTGCTCATCCTGCCCGCCGCGACCTTCGTGCTCGGCGACACCGACGCCGAGGCCGAGGAACACGCCAGGGAGGTACGCCGCCGGCAGGTCAGCGGCGCCACCGCCCTCAGGCACCTGGAGTTCGTCTGGAACCGGGACCTGTCCGGCTACGACCCGGACGGCCCCCTCCCCGACATCGACCCCGACCTCTCCGGCCACCACATCGCCCGGGGCCGCGCCCAGGTCCGCATGTACCGCGACCCGCTGGCCACCGCCCGCGAGTGGCGGGAACTGGCGGCGGCCCGCAACTGGTCCATCCGCGACCTGGTCATCGAGACCGGCAACCGGCAGAACTTCGTGGGCTCCCCGGACACCGTCGCGCGCACCATCGACCAGTACGTGCAGTCCGACGCCGCCGACGGCTTCATCCTCGTCCCGCACCTCACCCCGGGCGGACTGGACGAGTTCGCCGACAAGGTCGTGCCGCTCCTCCAGGAACGCGGAGTGTTCCGCACCGAGTACGAGGGCACCACCCTGCGCGACCACCTGGGCCTCGCCCACCCCGACGCCGCGGCCGCCGAGCGGGCGGCCTCATGACGCTTCCTCGCCCTGGATCCGCGTACGCCGGGAAATACACGTTGTCGCGCCCCTGACAAGCGCAAGGTTTCGTGGCACGCTGCCTCACGCACGTCTATCCGCACCGCTCTTCGCACCCCCACCCTGCCCGGACGAGGACGTCGGGGCACGGCAGAAGGAGACATGCGTGAGACGCCATCGCACCGCCGCGGGCATTCTGCTGACCGTGGCCGCCCTGTTCACCGGCGCCCTCGTCGAGGCCGGAGCGGCCACCGCGGCCGACGCCGGCACCAGGCCGGCACAGTCCGCCCGCCCCACGTCCCCGAGCCCCGCCCGGGGCTCCGGCATACCCGCCCGCACGCCCTCCCTCGCCGAACAGCGCGCGTCCCGCACCTTCTGGACGGCCGAACGCATGCGCGGCGCCACCCCGCTCGACCTGCTCCTGACCCCGCGCGCCGCCCAGCGGCTGAAGACCCCCGGGGCTGCCGAGGGACCGGTGACGACCGTCGCGCCCACGGCGGCCCCCGCCGCCTTCCCGCAGGCGGGCGGCCCGTGGACCGGCGGCGGCGCGGTCGTCAAGACGTCCGGACGGGTGTTCTTCACCTTCCAGGGCCGCACCGCCTCCTGCTCCGGCAACGCCGTGACCAGCCAGAACGCCAGCACCGTCATCACCGCCGGCCACTGCGTCAAGTACCAGGGCAGCTGGCACACCAACTGGGTATTCGTGCCCGCCTACGACAACGGCAACGCGCCGTACGGCCAGTGGACCGCGACCAAGACGCTCACCACCCCGCAGTGGGAGGCGAGCGAGGACATCAACCACGACATCGGCGCGGCGGTCGTCGCCCCGCTGAACGGACAGCGGCTGACCTCGGTCGTCGGCGCGCAGGGCATCCAGTTCAACGGCGGCTACAACAAGCCGATGTACGCCTTCGGCTTCCCGGCCGCCTCCCCGTACGACGGGAGCAAGCTGATCTACTGCAGCGGCAACAGCTCCAGGGACTTCCTGCTCTCGCAGGACCACAGCCTCGCCTGCAACATGACCGGCGGCTCCAGCGGCGGCCCCTGGTTCACCGGCTTCAGCGAGGCGACCGGGCAGGGCTTGCAGGTCTCGGTGAACAGCTTCGGCTACACGTTCCTGCCCAACCGCATGTTCGGCCCGTACTTCGGCAACGAGGCCAAGGCCCTGTACGACAGGGCCCAGATCTCGTAGAGCAGATCCGGCCGGCTCGTGAACCGGATGCCCGCCCCGCGAACACGAGCACCGGCCGGTCACGGACCTACGTGCACGTACGGCGCCCACCTCGTCACGGCCCGGGGTTGCTTCGCCCGTACGGCCCGTACCGCGGCGTGCAGCGCGGCCGCCGGGTCGGGCGAGGTGTCGGGCCGGGGCGGGCAGGGCAGGTCCTCGTACACGAGGCCGGCGACGTCCGGTGCGAGGGTGTCGTCGATGGACCACAGCGTGCCGATGACGTCCGGGAAGCCGGCGAGCTGGAGGGCGGCGGCGAAGCTGATCGCCTCGTCGGCCAGGACGATGCCGCCGCGCGAGGTCTCGCAGGCGGAGAGAAACGCGAACCGGGCGTGCGGCAACCGGAGGCTGGCGATGTCCCGCAGCGTCAGCGGGCCGTCGTGCAGGATCAGCGCGCCGCGCGAGGGACGTCCCAGATCCTGCATGCCGTGGCAGGCGAAGTGGGCCCAGGAGCAGCGGCCGAGCGCCTCCCGAACCGAGGGCGCGGTGGCGGCCGGGCCGGTGAGGAGCTCGGCGTCCGGGTGCCGGTGGTGCAGCTCCCGGGCCTCGCGCTCGGCCGCCGGGAGGTCGGCCCACCCGGGAGTCGAGGGCAGGGAGACGATGAGGCCGCGGGCGCCGTGCCCTCCGGCTGAGGACCGCTGGTGGTGCGGCGGCTGGTTCCGCGCGTGCAGCAGGGCGCGCAGCGTGGGCGTGTAGGAGGAGACGACCCGGTCCAGCACGGCGTCGCCGCCGTCGTGCGGGACCTTGCGCCCCGCTGCGTGCAGCGGCAGCAGCGTGAACAGGCCGGTGGGACACCACCACAGGCGGGGCCACTCCGCCCCGGGGCGTGGCGGCTCGGTATGACCCAGCGCTTCCAGCACCGGCTCGGCGACAGCGTCCCACAGCCAGGTGAGGGTTTCCTCGATCGTCGTTCGCGCCGTCAGCGGCGAGGTTTCCCCACCGACGGCTCTGGTGAACCGGTCGACGTGCTCGGCCAGTTCGACGTCCTCCAGCGCGAGGGTGAGGACCCGCACCCCTGCCGTGGTCAGGAGGAGGGCGTGGCAACCGTGCTCGCTCGCGCTCAGCAGCACCACCGGTCCGCGGTCCGCGGCGGCACGCAGGGTGTCGAAGGAGGGCGGACGCAGGAAGCCGGCGAGCCCGGGCAGTTCGCGGATGCCGGAGAGGAGTTCCTCCCGCTGCCGGGCGAGGGCCGCTCGCCGCTCGTTCGCCCGTCGCCGGTCGTACACGTCCGCCGGGGCCGAGCCGTACGGGCTGTCCGGCAGCCGGTCCAGTTCGTCGAGCACGTGACGCAGCTCGTCGGCGAGCCGAGATGCCTGGGCGAGCAGCGCCTCGTGGTCGGCGTGCTTCTCCAGGGCACGGGCGAGCAGTGACTTGTGGTCGGTGCGGGTCTCCAGGGCTTGGGCGAGGAGGATGCCGCGGCCCTGTTCGAGGAGTTCCACCGCGCGTTCGGCCTGACCGGCCCGTACGGCGACGGCGGCCGCGTGCGCCACCAGGTGAGGGAACTGCGCGATCAGCCGTTCCCGGTCGTCGCGCCGCAGGCCCCGCCAGGCGGTCAGCTCCAGCTGCTCCAGGGCGAGGGCGAAGGACTCGACGGCGCCGGCGAAGTCCTGGGCCTCGGCCGCGATGTGCCCGGCGGCAGCGGCAGCCCGGGTGCGGTCCCGGGCCGGCGCGGAGTCGACGGCGGAGGCGGCGCGCAGGGCGCGAACGGCCTCGTCGCGGTCGGCGAGGTCCGCGGTGGTGTCGAAGCGTTCCCGCAGCAGGAACCCCAGCGTGGCGAGGACGTCAGTGCGGTCCGGATGGTCCTCGGGCAGGAGCGCGTCGGCCTCCTGCAGCGCCTCGACGGCCTCGCCCAGGACGTCGGGCTCGGAGAAGTGGCGGGCGTACTTCCGCAGGGAGTCGGCGAGGCTTCGGAGCAGGTTCGGCCGCTGATAGCCGTCGGGCGAGCCGGCCAGGAGCGCGGCCCGGGCGACCGCGACGGCTTCGGTCAGGTCGCGTGGATCGCGCTGGTGTGTGAAGCGGGCCTGGAGGGCGACGGCGAGAAGACGCAGGGAGCCGGGCCGGTCGGGGTGACCGTCGGCGAGGAGGGAGAGGGCGTCCCGCAGCACGGTGACCGCTTGGTCGTAGCGGTCGGCCTCCGGGGGGAGGGATCCGGGGTGACTCTGCAGCGCGGCCGCCAGGTTCGTCAGCCGGCTCGGCAGGTCGGGATGGTCGCGCGGGGTGATGCGTACTGCCTCGAACTGTGCTTCGAGCGCCTCGTTGGCGGAGTCGACGCGGCCGGTGTGGTGGTAGTGGTGGCTGAGCGCCGAACTGAGGTTGGTGAGGAATGCGGCACGGTGCGGGTCGTCGTCGGGGGCTTCGTACGCTGCCTCACGGAGGGCTCGCACCGCGAGGTCGAGCTCGTCGAGGTCGCCCGTGCGCTGGTACATCCGGATCGCGATGTGCCCCATGCCGGAGGAGGCCTTCAGCCGGCACGGGTCGCCCTCCGGGATCGCCTGCGCGGCCTTGACCGTCACGAAGAAGGCCCGCTTCAGCGAATCCGCGTTCCCGGTGTACTCGTATCGGCGGGTGAGGACGTTGCCGAGCGTGATCAGGGACTCCGCCCACGTCACATCCTCGCGCGGATTGGCGCGCGCGGCGAACAGGCACACGGCGACGGCGTCGTCGAGCAGGCGCGGGTCTCCGTTCGTCTCCGCTTCCTTCAGCAGGTGGACGCCGTGCGCCGTGTAGGCGGCCAGTTCGCGCGTCGACAGCCCCTCGCTCACCGGGTTCCCCTGCCCCGCGTACATCTCCAGCAGGGCATCGGGCACGTGGTGCGGGGCCACCTGGCTGACCAGCCGGTAGAAGAACAAGGCACGGTCGGCGTCCTGGCGCACCCTGTCGTACTCGAAACGCGACCAGTAGAACGGTGCCAGCAGCATGGCGATGTTGAGCGCCCGCGCGCTGTCCACCGCCTCCGTGCAGGGCGCGTACCAGTCGACGGAGTAGTACAGGCGCTCGGTCAGTCGCTCCGCCTCCGGTTCACGCAGCACGGCCGGATCACCCTGGGATGTGAAGGAGTTGAATAATTCCTCCATGTCGAACGTGAGTTCCTCGATGCTCATTGCCCCCCCAGGCGGCCGCGTGGAATGCCGCCGAACTCATGACTCACTCGGTAGACGAATGAGACTATTCGGCAGAAGGCGCGTGGGGGAGGGGAATGGGTGGATGAGCTCATGTGGGTCTGCGGTCGCCTGCCGGAGGCGCGTGCGCGGGCGACCGAGGAGGGGTGGGGGCCGGAACTGGCCCGTGTCCTGGACGATGTGCGAGACGGTGCGCGGCCGGTGACGGCCGTCGTCGAAGTGGTCTACGGGCACCTGGGCCTGCCGGTGCGGTCACGGGGATACGCCCCGGTCCCCGGCCAGGAGCCCGCGCCGCCACCGCCCGGAACCTACACCTGTCCGGGCCGGCACTGCTCGCGCACGGAGGTCCGCGAGCCGGGCGGCCCGCTGCCCGAATGCCTCGTGTTCGACGAGCCGATGTCCTTCCGATGAACGCCTTCCTGTCCGAGCTGGGCAAGAAGCTCGCCGAACGGTGGGTGAGCCTCCTCGCCCTGCCGGGCGCGCTCTTCACCGCTCTCACCGCGGCGGGTTCCGTGCTGGGCCACCGCGACGCCCTCGACTGGCGGCGGCTGGTCCGTGCCGCCGAGGACTTCACGGCTCACTACGACCACCGTCCGGTGTCGGCCGTCCTGCTGGCCGCAGTGCTCCTCGGGGCGGGCGCGGCCGTCGGGTTGCTGGCGCGCGGGCTCGGCGCCGTGGTGGAGTGGGTGTGGCTGATGTCGGGCCCGGCATGGCTGACCGACCGGTTCGTCCGCCGGCGCCGCGACCGGTGGAGGGGCGTTTCAGGCGCCGATCGCGCCGCGCTCGCCCACGCCCGCAACGCCATCGCGCTCACCTTGCCGGACAGACCGACGTGGATCGGTGACCGGCTACGGGCCGTGGGGGTCCGCGTCCACGGCCAGTACGGGCTCGACTTCCCCTTCGCCTGGCCCCGGTTGTGGGTCCTCCTGCCGGACAACTGCCGCAACGACCTGATCACCGCACGCGATGCGCTGACCGGCGCTTCGACGCAGAGCGGCTGGGGCCTGCTCTACCTCTCCCTGGGCACGCAGTGGTGGCCCGCCGCCCTGGCCGGTGCCGCTCTCATCCTCGTCGGCCGGCGCCGCGGCCGGGAAGCGGCGGCCAACCTGGCGGACCTCACCGAATCGGCCGTCGACCTCTACGCGGCCGACCTCGCCCTGTCGCTCGGCGTGGAGCTCCCTTCCGGTCACGTCACACCCGCTCTCGGCAGACAGATCAGCGAACGCCTCCGCAAAGGGGCGTGACCTTACGGGACACTCCCGCCGTCAGTCCGCGCGGTCTTCCCGCAGCCGTCGGGCCGGATCGACCACCACCTGCGGGGCCGCCGCAGCCGCCTGGCCGGCTTCGACGGCGGCGGGGCGTCGGCTGTCTTCACGCCCCGGCCGCCGCGGTCGACCGCCCGGTGCCGGCTCCCGGAGGTGAACAACGGGTCACGCTGAACAGCAGCAGCCGGACGTAGCCGCGCGTGCGCAGCACCGCCGGCACAGTGGGCTCGGCCGGCGCGAGCGCGGCCGGTCCCGCCACCCCGGCGCCGGGGCGGTTCACCGGGTGACCCACCGGGCGGTCCGTCGGGTGACCCACCGGGCGGTCCGTCGGGTGACCCATCAGGCCGTCCGTCGGGTGACCCGTCCGGGGACCCGTCGGGTGATGCCTCAGGCGGCACGCCGGGTGGCCCCCCGGGCGACCGCCGACAGCAGGGACCCGATGGCCGCGCCCATCGCCAGGTACACCACCGCGCTGCCCACCTTGGCGTCCATCGGCGCCCCCGTACGGAACGGGAGCAGCATCATCGCCATCGTGACCAGCGCGATGATCCAGCCGAAGAACCGGGCCGGCTGCGGGGTGCTGAGGATCAGCAGATGCAGCAGCGCCGTCGCGGCGAGCGCGGCGACCGCCGCACCGGCCGCCAGCAGCCCGGTCGACGCGTCACCCGTCGCGCCGGCCCCCCGCGGGGCGAACACCGGGATGGCGAGGGTCCCGCGCACCACCAGTACGGCGGCCACGGCGGTGAGTCCCGCGACCCCGGCGGTGATGACACCGCCGGCCCACAGCCGGACGGCGTCGAGCCGGGGCGCGGGCGGCGGCGGGGCGTCCGTGGCGGGGCCACCGCCGTACGGCGTCTGCTGCGGACCGTAGGGCTGGTTCGAGGGCTGCACGTTCGGTCTCCTCGCTCGGTACGGGGTGCGCTATCCGTACCCCCTCGCCGCCGGGGCACCGCCCGCGCTGGCCCGTTCGGGGCAGCCGGGTGCGCACTCACCGGGCAGCGCGCACCCCACCGATCCCGCCACCGATCCCGCACCCACCCAGCCCGCGCGCACCCCACCCCGGGCGCCGCCCGCCGAACGGGCGCACGTGACGGCGGTGTTCGCCTGCGCGACCGCTACGCGGCCCGGTCGGTGCCGCGAACCGCACGACCGAACCGCATCACGGGACCGCACCCCGAGACCCCACCACCGGACGACCGGCCCCGTGGCCTGAACCGGCCGAAGGCGTGGGACGGCGCACGCACGGTTGCGTACGGCGCAGAGCCCGGAGCAGGCGGCCGCCCACGCATGCGCCCTGTCCGGGGTGTCCGCCGGGCGCCTACAGTGTGGCGGCACGCCTCCGTACCGGCCCGCTGGTTCCGGGCGGAGCAGCCGGCAGCGACGGGCCGCCGACCGCCGCACCCCAGACACCACCCCGTGAGTTCGCTCGGGCCGCGACCGAGTGCGCGCGGCACCGTGCGCTTGGAGAACCACTGGAGGCCGCCGTGTCCCGACCGTGCATCGCCCTGATCGCCGACCCCACCTCACCCGAGGGCTGCGCCGACTACCTGGCCCGGGCCGTGGAACTGCTCACCGGCGCCCCGCCGGTGCGGATCGACTCCCGGCACTTCGCCGCCGGCGGATCCGGCCGTGCCGCCCGCGCCGGAGACCGGTTACGGCTGCGGGTGCCCGCGGAACGCCTCGACGTCGTGCCCGACATCGTCGTGCTCTACGAGATCCCGCCGCACCGCCGCCGCGCCCTGGCCGCCTTCCAGCGGCTGCTGCGCGAGCACGACGTGGTCACCCTCGGCACCGGGACCGCCGCCTGGCGCACCGCGACCGAGAAGGACCGCACCGTGGAGCGCTTCCGCCGCGACGGCATCGCCCACATGGAGACCGTCGTCCTGTCCCGGCCCGCGCCGCACGAGGCCGCCGCCGCCTTCGACAAGCTGGGCCGCGACACCTGGGCCCGGCCCGTGATCGGCACCGGCGGCGACGACACCTTCCACATCACCACCGAGGAGCAACTGGAGCACGCCGCCGCCTACTACGCCGAGCGCGACACCGACTGGCTGCTGTCCCGCGACGCCGGCAACTTCCGGCCCGACGGCCGCCGCCACCAGTTCCGGGTCTTCGTGCTGCACGACCGGGTGATCCACGCCCGCGAGCACATCCAGCCCGAACCCGACACCCCCTGCAACACCTGCCAGGGCGCCACCCCGGTGCACATCGCCCCCGCCGACCTGCCCGCGCCGCTGGGCCGGCTGGCCGTCGCCGCCACCGCCTCGGTCGGGCTGCCGTTCGCCGGCGTCGACCTGGCGATCGAGAACGGCGGCGTGGTCTTCGAGGTCAATGTGCATCCCGCCTTCGTGAACGGCGAACTCCCGCTGGTGGCCGTGCCGTACATCCAGGCGCACCTGTCCGCCCTGTCCGCCCGCCGCGCACCGGCCCCGGACCGGCGGCTGCCCGCCTGAGCCCGGAGCGTCGTGACCCTCGGCGAACCTCACGCCTGGGTTACGAAACGCGCAACCTCTGGTATCAGCGCGGTGAGAGAGTGACGATAGGGCCATGACTCTGGCCCAGCGCGCCCTGCGGCAACTCGAGGCCTGGCCCGACCTCACGGCGGGACCGGCCAGTTGCGGCACCGGGCGGGCACTTCGCACCGCCCACAGCGAGATCGCCCACTTCCATTCCGACCGCGACGTGGACCTTCACCTCACCAGCCGGGCCCTGCGGCGCTTCGCCGCCGACCTCGCGGAGTCGACGGCGATACGCCTGCTGCCCGGCTCCCGGTGGGTGACCGTCCACCTGGACTGCGACACGGACGTCGACCTGCTCCAGACCCTGGTCAGTGTCGCCCTCAAGGCCCACCAGGGCGGACCCGCCCCGGAGGACCTGCCGCCCGGCGGCTGCAACCTGCACCGGGTCACCGTCCTCCCGCGCGAGGGGGCGGCCGCCGCCGCGCCCCGCTGACCCGCCGGGAGATCCGCCGCTTCACCCCGTGACCGGCGTGGACCGCACGGCCGGACCCGCCCTCGGGGAGAGACTGCTGCCGCACGGCGCCGACACCGTCGTCCTCGACGGGGCCGGCGCGCCGCACGCGGGAGGAGCACCGAAGTGACGGGCTGGACCTGGACGTACGAGGGCTACGAGCCCGCCGACGAGCGACTGCGCGAGTCGCTGTGCACGCTCGGCAACGGCTACTTCGCCACCCGCGGCGCACTCCCCGAGTGCGTCGCGGACGACATCCACTACCCGGGCACCTATGTGGCGGGCTGCTACAACCGGCTGACATCCCATGTGGCAGGGCGCAGCGTCGAGAACGAGGACCTGGTCAACCTGCCGAACTGGCTGCCGCTGCGGTTCCGGCTGCGCGGCCGCCCCTGGCTCACCCCCGAGACCGCGACCGTGCTCGAACACCGCCAGACCGTCCACCTGGACTCGGGGGTGCTGGAGCGCCTGACCCGCTACGGCCTGGGCAACGGGCGCTCCCTGACGGTGCGCCAGCAGCGGATGGTGCACATGGGCGATCCGCATCTGGCGGCCCTGCGCAGCGAGTTCACCGCCCACGGCTTCAGTGGTGAACTCCACGTCGAGGCCGCCCTCGACGCCGGCGTCACCAACGCGGGCGTCCCCCGCTACCGGGACCTGGACGGCCGGCACCTCACCCACGCGCACACCGGCACCGCCGCCGGCGACACCGTGTGGCTGCGCTGCCGCACCCGCACCTCCGACATCCGCGTCGGCATGGCCTCCCGGCTCACCGCCGAGGGACCCGTGACGATCCGGCACGCCCGGCCGCGCACCACCCAGCGGGCCCGGCTGCGGCTCGCCCCCGGCATCCCGGCCACCGTCGACAAGACCATCGCCCTGCACACCTCCCGTGACCCGGCGATCAGCGACCCGCTGCACGCCGCGATCGCCCGGGTGGGCCGGGCCCCCGGCTTCGACGATCTGCTCGCCGCCCACCGGATCGCCTGGGCGCAGCTGTGGCGCCGGGGCGACCTGGACGTGCCGGGCGAGGCGGGCCGCATCCTGCGCCTGCACCTCTTCCACGTCCTGCAGACGCTCTCGCCGCACACCGCCGACCTCGACGTCGGCGTCCCGGCGCGCGGACTGCACGGGGAGGCCTACCGCGGCCACGTCTTCTGGGACGAGCTGTTCGTGCTGCCGTATCTCAACCTGCGCTTCCCGGAGGTCTCCCGGGCCCTGCTGCACTACCGGCACCGGCGTCTGGAGCAGGCCTGCACCGCCGCCCGGGACGCGGGCCGCCGGGGCGCGATGTATCCGTGGCAGAGCGGCAGCGACGGCCGGGAGGAGACTCAGCAGCTGCATCTGAACCCGCGCTCGGGCCGCTGGCTGCCGGACCACTCCCATCTCCAGTACCACGTCGGCTCGGCGATCGCGTACAACGTGTGGGAGTACTGCGAGGCCAGCGGCGACACCGAATTCCGGCAGAGCAAGGGCGCCGAGATGCTGCTCCAGATCGCCCGGTTCTGGGCGGACGCGGCCACCTGGGACGAACACCTGGGACGCCACCGCATCAAGGGCGTGATGGGCCCCGACGAGTACCACGACGCCTACCCCGGCGCCGCCACGCCCGGCCTCGACGACAACGCGTACACCAACGTCATGGCCGCCTGGGTGCTCACCCGCACCCTCGACCTGCTGGCCGCCCTGCCCGAGCCGCGCCGCCGCGAACTCACCGAGCGCACCGGCCTGGACCGCCCCGAACTGGAACGGTGGGAGGAGGTCTCCCGCACCCTCCACGTGCCCTTCCACGAGGGCGTGATCAGCCAGTTCGAGGGTTACGGCGAGCTGGCCGAACTCGACTGGCACGGCTACCGGCAGCGTTACGGCGACATCCGCCGCCTCGACCGGATCCTGGAGGCGGAGGGCGACACCGTCAACCGCTACCAGGCCTCCAAGCAGGCCGACGTCCTCATGCTCGGCTACCTCTTCTCGCCGCCCGAACTCCAGGGCCTGTTCGACCGGCTCGGGCTCCGCCTGGACGAGGAGACCTGGCACCGCACCGTCGACTACTACCTGCACCGCACCAGCCACGGCTCCACCCTCAGCGGGCTCGTCCACGGCTGGGTGCTGGCCCGCGCCCGGCGCGCCGAGGCCTGGCAGTTCTGCCAGGAGGCGCTGCGCGGCGACATCGCCGACGTGCAGGGCGGCACCACCGGCGAGGGCATCCACCTCGGCGCCATGGCCGGCACCCTCGACCTCGTCCAGCGCGGGCTGACCGGTCTCGCCACCCGCAGGGGCGCCCTGTGGCTGGACCCCGTCCCGCTCCCCGAGCTGTCCACCTACGGCTTCTCCCTGCGCTACCAGGGCAACTGGGGCGTGCGGCTGCGGCTGCGCCACTCCCAGCTGGAGATCACCCTGCCCGCCTCCGACACCACCCCCATCGACGTCCGCCTCCCGGACCGCGCGGTACGGCTGCATCCGGGGGAGACGGGGAGACTGGTGCTACCGGACTGACTGCCGGGCCCCGGCCCGGCCGGACGCGCGGGGGTAGTCTCCGGTACATGCGGATCTCCGTCTCCTCCGACATGGACGAACCCGTGGCCCGGCTCCTGGTCGGTGAGCTGCGCGGCCGGGGCCACGAGGTGGTCACGCACGGGGCGCTGCGCCCCGGGGACGACCCCCAGTGGGCGGCCTGCTCCGCCGCGGCGGCCCGCGACGTCGCCGACGGCGCGGCGGACCAGGCGGTCGTGTGCTGCTGGACCGGTACCGGCGCGTCGATCGCCGCCAACAAGGTGCCCGGCGTCCGGGCCGCCCTGTGCACCGACGCCTACACCGCCGACGGCGCCCGCCGCTGGAACGACGCCAACGTCCTGGCCCTCAGCCTGCGCCTGACGTCCGAGCCCCTGCTGAAGGAGATCCTCGACGCCTGGTTCGCCGCCGGCCCCAGCGAGGACCCGGAGGACCGCGAGAACGTCTCCCGCGTCGCGGGGCTCGACGAGCACCGCGCCGGCGGGCAGGCCACGCCCGGGACGGACGGCCGCTGACATGCCGGTGCGCGGGACCCCGGGCGGGGTCCCGCGCACCGCGTACGCCGGGATCGGGAGCCGACTAGAACCGGTCGCCCTTCGGCTTGCCCCGCTGGTCCGGGGTGCCGTGCGGGGGAGGACTGAAGGGCTGGGGCGAGGTCGCCGGGGACACGTGGGACCCCACGCGGCCCTGGGCCTGCTCGGGGCGCAGGGCCGACGGATCACCGGAGGTGGGCTCGGCGCCCGAGTGCAGCTGCTGGAGGCGGGCCGTCAGCAGCTCGGTCACCGGCAGCCGGTCGGCGTGGGTCCGCTCGTACGCGATCAGCTCTTCCACTTCCTCGGCGCTCAGGGAGCGCACCCGGCTCTCCAGCCCGCCGATGGGCAGGTGGTCGTAGTCGGGCAGGGGCAGGGAACTGCGGCCGGGCTCGGCCATGGATCTCACTTCCTCCGTAGTGTGCCGGGACACGTGCCGGGACATGTGCCGGGTCACTTGCCGGGGCCGCCTCCGCCCCAGGCGCCGCTGCTGCCGGGCGTCCAGCGCGGCCGCGTCTGCGCGGAGCCGGTCTGGGTCGCCGAGTTGCCGAAGCTGCCCATCTCGTGCGGCAGGAGCGGGCGGCCGCCCTTCGGCACCCGGGGCACCTCGCGGGGTTCCCGGTTCTCCCTGGTCTCGTGCACCGCGCCGCCCGGCGGCAGGTGCGGCTGCTCCTCCGGCCGCGGTCGCGACTGCCGGAGCCTGATACGCGTACCGAGCCAGAAACCGCCCAGCAGCAGCACCAGCAAGGCGACGGGGACGACGAACATCCCGATGCTGAGCAGTCCGCTCGGCTCGGCCAACTGCATCGTTGCGGTACTCATACCGTGCGAATACCCCTCAATTCGGTCATGAACCGGATCGGCGTGCGCGCGCCTCGCGCGTCCTGGCGCGATTGGCCTTGCGAATCGCGTCCAGCAGCTCGCCCTTGGACATCCGGGACCGCCCCGCCACGTCCAGCCGCTTCGCCACCTCGTACACGTGTTCCTTCGACGCGTTCTCGTCGACGCCCTCGCCGCTGCGGCCGCCCATCCGGCGCGGCCGCGCCGCCCGCGGGTCCGAGGGGCCCCGGCGGCCGCCCTCCTTGCGCTCCCAGTGGTCGCCGATCTTCTCGTACGAGTGCTTCAGCGCGCTGTAGGCGACGCGGTGCGCCCGCTCGCCCTCGCCGTACTGCTCCACCGCCGAGTCGTGCGCCTTGATCCAGGTCCGCCGGGCGTCCTCGGGCGAGCGCTCCAGCGTCGACGGCAGTTCCTCTCGTCCTGGCATCCGCCGCACCTCCATCGAACGCCGGATCGGGGCCGCCCGAGTGCCCGGGCGCCGAGGTCGAAAACCCCGCCGTCACCCGCCCTGCCGCGTTTGACGGACCGCGCGGCGGCTACCCGCGCGGTGTGACTTCGACGCCATCGCGAGCAGAACTCGTCCGGTTCCTTGAGGACCGGTTCGTCTGCGCGCAGGCGTGCACGGAGTGTGCGCGGGCCTGCGCGCTGCGGGCCAGTCTGGTGGACCCGGACGGCAGCGCCGAGCAGGAGCTGGTCCGGCGCAAGGGGATCATGTGCGCGGAGGTGTGCGACGCCACGTGCAGAGTGCTGGCCGAGCAGAGCCAGGTCGACGAGACCGGCCTGCGCGTCCAGCTGGAGTGGTGCCGCACCGTCTGCCTGGAGAGCGCCCAGGCCTTCGACGGCCGCCCCGGCGCCGAGGAGGCCGCCGAGGCCTGCCGGGCCTGCGCCCGCGCCTGCGACGACTTCCTCGCCGGCCTGGGCTGACCCGCCTTCCGGACCCGCCCGAGGGCCCGCGCGGTCCGCGGCGTGCTCCAGAACTCCGACTTCGGCCGGGACGCCTGGGGCCGGCTGCTGCGCACCGCGAGCTTCGTCGGCACCACGACGTACGGCACCACCGAGGCCGCCGGACGGGCCGGCGCCCGGGTCCGGAAAATCCACCGCGTGCTCCCGGCGACCGATCCCGACACGGGGGAGCGCTACCCGGCCGACGAACCGGCGCTGCTGCTCTGGGTGCACCGCGCCGACACCGACTCCTACCTGCACGTGCTGCGGCGCTCCGGCCACCCCCTCACCGACGCCGCCGCCGACCGCTGCATCGCCGAACACCGCGTCAGCGCCCGCCTGGTCGGCCTCGACCCGGAGCACGTGCCGGCGGACCGTGCGGAACCGGCCGCCTCCTTCGACACCGTGCGCCCCGAACTCGCCGCCGGACCCGAGGCACGCCAGGCGGACGACTTCCTCCTCCGCCCGCCGACGCACCCCCTGCACCGGTCGGCACGCGCGGTGCTGTGGCGGCGCGTGGCGCGTCTGGCGTACGACTCCCTGCCCCCGTACGCCCACGCCCTCTACGGCAGACCGACCCCCGCACCCGATACCGTGACCCGGCGACTGCGCCTCACCGGCACCGCCCTGCGCGCCGTTCCCGCACGTCTGCGCCGGCAACTGCCCCCCAAACACCCCCTGCGGGCGATGGCCGGACTCGGACCCGCCGCCCGCCCGGCACCGTACAAAGCCGGCCCATAGCCCGCCATACTGGGCGGGCCAGGGGAGGGCGCGGACCACCGACGGGGGCGACGGCACGCGATGGGGGAGACCAGGCTGATCCAGGGCCGGTACCGGCTGCTGGACCTGATCGGGCGCGGCGGCATGGGCGAGGTGTGGCGGGCGCGCGACGAGTCGCTGGGGCGGCAGGTCGCCGTGAAGTGCCTCAAGCCGCTCGGCGAGCAGCACGACCACTCGTTCACCCGGGTGCTGCGCGAGCGGTTCCGCCGCGAGGCGCGCGTCGCCGCGGCGCTCCAGCACCGCGGCATCACGGTCGTCCACGACTTCGGCGAGTGCGACGGGGTGCTCTTCCTCGTCATGGAGCTCCTCCAGGGCCGCGACCTCAGCCGGCTCCTGGAGGACAACAAGCACCATCCGCTGCCCGTCGACGAGGTCGTCGACATCGCCGAGCAGGTCTCCGCCGCGCTGGCCTACACCCACCAGCAGGGCATCGTCCACCGTGACCTCAAGCCCGCGAACATCGTGCGGCTCACCGACGGCACCGTGAAGCTCTGCGACTTCGGCATCGCCCGCCTCGGCCACGACATCGGCTTCACCTCCCGGCTCACCGGCACCGGTGTCGCCATGGGCACCCCGCACTACATGTCACCGGAACAGATCGGCGGCGACGGGGTCGACCAGCGCAGCGACCTGTACTCCCTGGGCTGTGTCCTCTACGAGATCGCCACCGGCGTCCCGCCCTTCGACCTCGACGACGCCTGGGCCATCCTCGCCGGCCACCGCGACACACCCCCGCGCCCGCCGCGCGGCCACCGGCCCGACCTGCCCGCCTACCTGGAGCGGATCATCCTCGACCTGCTCGCCAAACGGCCCGAGCAGCGGCCCGCGGACGCCCGCGAGGTGGGGCGCCGGATCAGCGTGGCCCGGAACACCCCGCCGTACGCCCCCACCGTCATGGCCTCCGCCGGCGTCGCCCTCGCGGCCGGGCAGCGGCCGCTCTCCTGGACGCGCTTCACGACCACCGGCCCGGTCGACGAACCCGCCGCGCCGCCCGAGCGGCCTCTGCCGTCCCCCGCCGTGCCGCCCCTGCCGCCCTCCGCCGTGCCTCCCTTGCCGTCCCCCGCCGTGCTCGCCACCCTCGCCCGACGCCACAACGCGGGCCTCAGCCTGGGCCGGCTCGGTCGCTGGGAGGAGGCGGGACGGGTGCACCGGGCGGTCGCCGCCGAGCGCGAGCACCTGCTCGGCCCCGACCACCCCGACACCCTGGACAGCCGCCACCAGGTCGCCCTCGCCCTCAGCCACACCGGCCGCGCCGCCGACGCGCTGCGCGAGTACACCCACGTCGCCCGGCTCCGCGCCCGGGTGCTCGGCCCCGACCACCCGGACACCCTCGCCGCCCGCCAGGAAACGGCGCACGTCCTCGGCCGGCTGGGACGCCCCCTCGACGCGGACCGGATCTACACCGCGGTGCTGGCCGCCCGGGAGCGCACCCTGGGCCCCGACCACCCCGACACCCTGCGCTGCCGCCACAACCTCGCCTTCAACCTGGGCCGCCTCGGCCGCCTGGAGGACTCCTGCCGGCTGGCCTGCGAGGTGGCCGGCGACCGCGCCCGCGTGCTCGGCCCCGAGCACCCCGACACCCTCCTCACCCGCTACGAGGTCGCCTACGCGCTCGGCCGGCTGGGCCGCTGGGAGCAGGCCCTGCACGTCTACCGTGAGGTCGCCGAGGCCCGCACCCGCGCACTCGGCCCGGACCACCCCGACACCCTCGCCGCGCGCCACGAGGCCGGCATCAGCCTCGGCCGGCTCGGCCGCAGTGCCGAGGCCCTGCGCCTGTACCGCGACCTCGTCGACGACCGCACCCGCGTCCACGGCCCCGCCCACCCCGAGACGCTGCGTGCCCGCCACGGCCTCGGTGTCAACCTCGGCCGCCTCGGCCGCTGGGAGGAGGCGCTGGTCGAGGCCCGCGACGTGTGCGCCATCCGCGAGCGTGTCCTCGGCCCCGACCACGTGGACACCCTGGTCAGCCGCCGGGAGGTCGCCGTCGCCCTCGGCTGGCTCGGCCGCTGGCACGACGCCCTCGCCGAGTACCGCACCGTCGCCGCCGTCCGCGAACGCGTCCTCGGCCCCGGCCACCCCGACACCCTCACCAGCCGCAACGACGAGGCCCACTGCCTGGAACAACTCGGCCGCGGCCCGGAGGCGGCGGAGCTGTACCGGAGGGCGGCGGACGCGCGGTGGCAGGGGGTGTGAGCGGTGCCCCGGAGGCCGGCGGGCGCTCTGGCGGCGGACGATCACGCGTGCTACCAAGAACCATGCCCGCACCCGCTCGCGCCTACGACGTCGTCATCGTCGGTGGCGGACACAACGGTCTGGTCGCCGCCGCGTATCTGGCCCGCGCCGGACGGTCGGTCCTGGTCCTGGAACGTCTGGGGCACACCGGCGGTGCCGCCGTCTCCACCCGCCCGTTCCGCGGGGTGGACGCGCGGCTGTCGCGCTACTCGTACCTCGTCAGCCTGCTCCCGAAGAAGATCGTGCGGGATCTCGGCCTGGACTTCCGGGTGCGCACCCGGACCGTCTCCTCGTACACACCCGTCGTCCGCGACGGACGCCCCACCGGCCTGCTCGTCGGCGGTGGGGAGCGCCGGACCCGGGAGGCGTTCGCGCGGCTCACCGGCGAGGAACGCGAGTACGCCGCCTGGCGGCGGTTCCAGGAGATGACGGGGCGGGTCGCCGAGCGCGTGTTCCCCACGCTGACCGAGCCGCTGCCCGGCCGGGCCGAGCTGCGGCGCCGCGTCGACGACGAGGACGCCTGGCGGATGCTGTTCGAGGAGCCGATCGGCGTCGCCATCGAGGAACACTTCACGGACGACCTGGTGCGCGGCGTCGTCCTCACCGACGCGCTCATCGGCACCTTCGCCGACGCCCACGACCCCTCCCTGCGGCAGAACCGCTGCTTCCTCTACCACGTCATCGGCGGCGGCACCGGCGCCTGGGACGTTCCGGTCGGCGGCATGGGCGCCCTCACCGACGCCCTCGCCGCCACGGCCCGCGCGGCCGGCGCCGTTCTCGCCACCGGCCATGAGGCGGTGCGCGTCGCCACCGACGGCACGGCCGCCGAGGTCGCCTACCGCACCGCCGAGGGCGAGGGCGTCGCCGCGGCCCGGCACGTCCTCGTGAACGCCTCGCCGCAGGAGCTGGCCAGGCTCACCGGGGACGCGCCGCCCGAGCCCGCCGAAGGCGCGCAGCTGAAGGTCAACATGCTGCTGAAGCGGCTCCCGAGGCTGCTCGACCCGGACACCGACCCGCGCGAGGCGTTCGCCGGCACCTTCCACATCGCCGAGGGCTACCGGCAGCTCGCCACCGCCCACGCCCAGGCCGCCGCCGGCGATCCGCCCCTCGTCCCGCCCTCCGAGATCTACTGCCACTCCCTGACCGACCCGACGATCCTCGCCCCCGAGCTGTCCGAGCGCGGCTACCAGACCCTCACCCTGTTCGGTCTGCACACCCCCGCCCGGCTGTTCGCCCGCGACCACGACACCGTCCGCGACGACCTGCTGGCGCGCACCCTCGCCCAGCTCGACGCCCAGCTCGCCGAACCCCTCGCCGACTGCCTCGCCGAGGACGCCGACGGCCGCCCCTGCGTCGAGGTGAAGACCCCGATCGACCTGGAGCGCGAGCTGAGACTGCCCGGCGGCAACATCTTCCACCGCGACCTGTCCTGGCCGCACGCCCAGGACGGCACCGGCCGCTGGGGCGTCGAGACCCGGCACCGCAACGTCCTGCTGTGCGGCGCGGGCGCGGTCCGCGGCGGCGGCGTGAGCGGAGTGCCGGGGCACAACGCGGCGATGGCGGTGCTGGAGCGGTCCCCGTGACGTGACGGGGATTGCTGCGGCACCGGGCATGACGGCGGCACATGACGGCGGCACCAGGCGGGACAACGGCAGCGGGCGCCACGGCGCACCAGGCGGACAACGGCAGCGGGCGCCACGGCAGCACCGGGCGGACAACGGCAGCGGGCGCCACGGCAGCACCGGGCGGACAACGGCAGCGGGCGCCACGGCAGCACCGGGCGCCACGGCAGCACCGGCTTGACGCGACCCCGGTGTGCCCGAACAGCGGCTGTCCCGCCGTCAGTCGGCGGACGCCGACCAGCCGTCCGCCGCGATCCGGGCCGCGTCTTCGGGCCGCGCCTCGTCGAACAGGACCCGGCCGCCCGCGGTGACGCGCAGCGCGTCGGCGTACGCGCCCCGGCCGACGTACAGCCGGTCGGTGGTGTACCGCCAGCGCACCGTCAGCTCCCGCGCGGCCGGCAGGTCCGCGGCGAGCCGGTGCCAGACCCGGCCCGACCAGCCGCCGACCGCGCCGGACGGCCGGTCCACGGGCTCCTCACCGGGCCGGGAGGTCCTGAACGGCACCGGCAGCCAGGAGGCGCCGCCGTCCGCCGAGGCCTCCAGGGCCAGCCAGTCCGCGCCCGGCTCGGTGTCCCACCACAGCAGACAGCCCAGCCGGGCGCCGCCGCCGGAGGTGTCCAGCGGGGGCAGCGTGAGCGTCGCCGTCGTCGCGCTCGCCATGCCGGAGAACCAGGCCGTGCGCCCGCGCGCCGGGCGGACCGGCACCGCCCGCGCCAGGTGGTCCGCGGCGGCCACCCGCGGCGCCGAGCCGGAACGCCAACTGCGCACCGGGTGCACCGAGTTGCCGAGCACGACGAGGAACGAGTCGGTCGTCGGGTCGAGGACCAGCGAGGTGCCGGTGAACCCGGTGTGGCCCGCCGTGCGCGGGGTGGCCAGCGCACCCATGTACCAGTGCTGGTACAGCTCGAAGCCGAGGCCGTGCTCGTCGCCGGGGAAGGCGGTGTTGAAGTCGGTGAACATCAGCTCCACCGACTCCGGAGCGAGGACGCGCGTACGGCCGTAGGAGCCGCCGTTGAGCAGCGTGCGGGCGAGGACGGCCAGGTCCCACGCGGTGGAGAAGACCCCGGCGTGGCCCGCGACCCCGCCGAGGGAGAAGGCGTTCTCGTCGTGCACCTCGCCCCAGACCAGCCCCCGCTCCAGCCCCGACCACGGCTTGCGGGCGTCCTCCGTGGCCGCGATCTTCGGCTTCCAGGAGGCGGGCGGGGTGAAACGAGTGCGGTGCATCCCGAGCGGAGCGGTGATCTCGTCGTGAAGCAGGGTGTCCAGAGTGCGAGCGGTGATCTTCTCCAGGACGAGCTGGAGCGAGATCAGGTTCAGGTCCGAGTAGAGATAGCGGCTGCCCGGTGGCGCGACCGGCGCCTCGTTCCAGATCAGCCGCAGCTTCTCCTCGTACGTCGGCGCGGCGTACAGCGGGATCCAGGCGCGGAGACCGGAGGTGTGCGTGAGCAGCTGCCGGATCGTCACGTCCCGCTTGCCCGCGGCCCCGAACTCCGGCAGATACGAGGCGACCCGCCCCTCCAGCTCCAGCGCGCCCCGCTCGATCTGCTGCACCGCCAGCATCGAGGTGAACAGCTTGGACACCGAGGCGAGGTCGAAGACGGTGTCCCGCGCCATCGGGATCTGTTCCTCGGCCGGGAACTCCACGCCGGTGTCGGTCTTCTCGTCGTACGCGGCATAGCGCACCGCCATCCCGATCGGCTGGTGCAGGGCCACCGTGCCGCCCCGCCCCGCGAGCAGCACGGCGCCCGCGTACCAGGGATGCCTGGGGGAGGGGCCGAGGAACGTTTCGGCGTCCGTGACGAGCCGCCGCAGCGGCCCGGCGAGCAGCCCCGCGCGGTCCGGCGAGCCGTGGCGCAGGGTGGGACGCGCCGGATGCCCGCGCCCCGGCGCGGCGGTCGTGGCCGTGGCCCCTTGCGCGGGCAGCGGGGCGAGGACGAGCGCCCCGCCCAGGGCCACCGTCATCCTTGCGAACCGGCGGCGGGTCACCGCTCTGTCGGCCCTGTCCTCGGTCATCGCGTTCCTCCCGCGGGTGGTCGGCCGGACGCACTCGACAGCCTGTCCGGCGGACGGCTGCCGTCCATCCCCGCCGGGTCCCCGCCGGACGCGTCCGGCCGTGACCCGGCGGGCCGTTCAGCGCTCCCGCACCCGCACGATCCTCAGCGCGGGCGAGGACAGGATGTCCTTCTCGCAGAACCGCGAGGTCACCCACCGCTCACCGGAGAACAGCCGGGTCTGGTCGGCGTGGTGCGGCGAGTTCGGGTTCGACGACTGGGAGTACGCCAGCAGGGTCCGGGCCACCGGACAGCGGCCGCCGTCCCAGCCGACCGCCTGGAGGTAGCTGGAACCCGTGGTCACCTCCCGGTAGCCGCCCCGCGCCGGGTCCCACACCGGCTCGATCTTGTTCCACACGCCCAGCGACTCGGTGCCGCCGGACACGGGGACGCGCGCACCGCCGCGCACCACGAACTGGTGTGCGCCGAGCGGCGCGTCGAGCGGGATGCCCGCCGCCCGCAGCTCGGCGACCGCGTCCGCGAGGGCGGTGGCGAAGCCCGGCGCGGCCGTGTTCAGGGTGTGCGGGGTGCGGACCGGGTCGGCCGGCGAGAACGGCACCTTCCACAGCCGGTCGGCGGGCACGGACGCGGTGAGCCTGCGCCAGAACCGGTCGAACAGCAGGGCTCCCCGGCTGCCGGTGTCCACGGTCCGGTCCCAGGCGGCCAGTACGTCACACGCCTCCCGCACGTCCACCGGATCGCCCGTGCCGCTCGTCGCCGTCCCGCCGGGCAGCCCGGCGCAGGCCCGCGCCGCGTCGGCCGCGGCCAGGTCGCCCGCCGGCACCCGGTTGGCGAACTGCTGCCGCTGCAGGTCCCGCACGGTCAGCTCCCCGCGGCCCGCCATCGCCGCCACGTCCGCGAGCGCGCCGCGCGTGCGCAGCGAGCGCGGGGTGCCGATGTCGCCGAAGACCCGCTCGTACCCGGTCAGCGGCCGGTCCGCGTTGGCCAGCCAGGCGCTGTTGTTGGAGTTCTCCGCGTACGGCGCGTCCGTCAGCGTCGGCATGCGCGCCGGTCCGAAGATGCCCGCCTGCACGGCGTCGGCGTCCCGGCCGAGGGCGCAGTCGCCGCGCGAGCCGTCCAGGACCGCCACCCCGGACGAGGGGTAGGTGACCTTGCCGAGCGCGGTGGAGCACCGCCGGGCGAGGTCGTCGGTGATGCGGGGCAGCACCTGCGACTGGGTGAACAGCGTGTGCCCGGCCGCGTCCGCGGCGATGGTGTTCACCCACGGCAGGCCCTGGGTGCCGCGCAGCGCGTCGAGCACGTCGTCCGTGCTCCGGGCCGTGCTGAAGCCGAGTGCGGTGTCGGAGGCGCGCAGGTTGGCCGCGTTGGGGTCGTTGAGGGCGTACGCCGTGGTCGTGGTCCACGGCAGCGACAGGCCGCTGCCGAGCCCGCCGACCACCGGGCCGTAGCGCGTCCACCACTGGGTGCGGGTGACCGGCGCCCCGTCCCGTACGGCGACGGTGACCGTGCGCTTCGTCATCCGCTCCGGCCGGCCGTCGACCAGGTAGACCGTCGGGTCCGCCGGGTCGAGGGCGAGCTGGTGCAGGTTGAGGGTGACGCCGGTCGCCACGGTGTGGCTCCACGCCACGTGGGCGTTGTGCCCGATGGAGACGGTGGCCGAGCCGAGCAGCGAGCCGCCCGCCACGTTCAGCCGGCCGGGGATGGTCTGCTGCGACTGCCAGAACCGCCGCCCGCCCTGCCACGGATAGTGCGGGTTGCCGAGCAGCAGGCCCCGCCCGTTCGCGGTGGTCGCCCCGCTGAACGCGACCGCGTTGGAACCCATGCCGGACTCCTGCGCGGCGAACAGGTCACGGGCGGCGCGGGCGGTGTCCTCCGCGTCCGGGACCCCGGCGCCGGACGCGGAACCGGACGCGGCGCCGGACGCGGAACCGGACGCGGGGCCGGGCGCGGGGCCGGACGCGGCGTCGGACCCGGTCGCGGGCCGCACCGGCGGACGCGCCGCCGTGATGCCGTCCACGGCCCGCCCCTGCCCGCCGAGCACGGCGAGCGCGTGTGCGCGCGCCGCCACGTCCAGCGTCGTCACCGGCCGCACCCATGCGGCGCCCGCGCACCCCGGATCGGTGATCCGGTTCTGGCGCAACCACGCGTTGAAGCCGGCGGCGTAACCCCGCATCAGCTCCTTCGACGCCCGGCTCGGCCCCTCCGGGGCGGGCCGGGCGAGCAGCTTCTCGACCGTGCCCGCGTCGCGCACACCCCGGAAGTACAGGTCGCTGGAGAGGTTGGTGGCCGCCGAGGAGAGCGAGCCGTCGGGCGCGGCGTCCGGCCCGAAGTACCGCGACCGCTCACCGCGCACGGTCACGAAACCGTCGGCGAGGACGCACACCTGTTCGGCGGCCTGCGCCCAGCCGGTGCCGAAGCCGAGACCCGCCCAGCTGTGCCCGACGATGTGCGGAATGCCGTACTCGGTGTACCGGATGACGGCGGACAGCCCGCCGTGCGCGGGACGGTCCTCCCGGCCGCCGGGCGCGGCGGCGGCCGCGGGCAGCGCGGCCGTCGCGGTGAACAGGGCGACGGCGGTGACCGCGAGCCGTCTCAGGCGGATGCGCATCGAGCCTCCCGACAACTCCGTGGAGGGAAGGGGCGGTTGAGCGTACCAACGGGTATGTGCTCGGGGCACCGGGCGCGTTTGGTGTTCTTCGCGCTCTCTTGACCCCGCCCCGGCCCGCGATCGAGGATCGGGGGCCATGAGGCCCGGACACGGCAGCACGGTCGACGGGGTGCTGCGGCGCAGCGCCCGCCGCACCCCCGCCCGCGTCGCGCTGGAGTACCGCGACCGCCGGTGGACGTACGAGGAACTGGACGACGCCGTCTCCCGCGCCGCGCGCGCCCTCCTGGACCGGGGCCTCGCCCCCGGCGACCGCGTCGGCGCCTACGGCCACAACTCCGACGCCTACCTCATCGGCTTCCTCGCCTGCGCCCGCGCCGGCCTGGTGCACGTGCCCGTCAACCAGCACCTCACCGGCGACGACCTGGCCTACCTCGTCCGCCAGTCCGGCAGCTCGCTCGTCCTCGCCGACCCCGGCCTGGCCGGCCGGCTGCCCGAGGGCACCCCGGCGCTGCCGCTGCGCGACGCCGACGGCTCGCTGCTGGACCTGCTCGCCGCCACCTCGCCGTACGACGGCCCCGAGGCGCGCGCCGAGGACCTGGTGCAGCTGCTCTACACCTCCGGCACCACGGCCCTGCCGAAGGGCGCGATGATGACCCACCGGGCGCTGGTGCACGAGTACCTGAGCGCCATCACCGCCCTCGACCTGAGCGCCGGGGACCGCCCCGCGCACGCGCTGCCGCTCTACCACTCGGCGCAGATGCACGTCTTCCTGCTGCCGTATCTCGCGGTCGGCGCGACGAACATCGTCCTCGACGGGCCGGACGGCGACCGGCTGTTCGATCTGATCGAGACCGGGCGGGTGGACAGCCTGTTCGCCCCGCCCACCGTGTGGATCGGCCTCGCGGACCGCCCCGACTTCGCGACCCGCGACCTCGGCGGGCTGCGCAAGGCCTACTACGGGGCGTCGATCATGCCGGTGCCGGTCCTGGAACGCCTGCGCGAACGGCTGCCCGGCCTCGCCTTCTACAACTGCTTCGGCCAGAGCGAGATCGGCCCGCTGGCCACCGTCCTCGGACCCGACGAGCACGACGGCCGCCTCGACTCCTGCGGCCGGCCCGTGCTGTTCGTCGACGCCCGCGTCGTCGACGAGGACGGCAAGGACGTGCCCGACGGCACACCCGGCGAGATCGTCTACCGCTCCCCGCAGCTGTGCGAGGGCTACTGGGACAAGCCCGAGGAGACCGCCGAGGCCTTCCGCGACGGCTGGTTCCGCTCCGGGGACCTCGCGGTCCGCGACGCGGACGGCTACTTCACCATCGTCGACCGCGTGAAGGACGTCATCAACTCCGGTGGCGTCCTGGTCGCCTCACGCCAGGTCGAGGACGCCCTCTACACCCACGAGGCCGTCGCCGAGGCGGCCGTCGTCGGGCTGCCCGACGACACGTGGATCGAGGTGATCACCGCGTTCGTCGTCCCGCGCGGCGAGGTCACCGAGGCGGAGCTGATCGCCCACGCACGCGAACGCCTCACGCCGTTCAAGGCACCCAAGCGCGTGGTGTTCGTCGACAGCCTGCCCCGCAACGCGAGCGGCAAGATTCTCAAACGCGAGGTGCGGGACCGCGGTTGAGCGACGGACCGCGCGGCATACCGGGCGACGGCCTGGACGAGCCGCCGGGAGCGCGGCAGGCGGTCTCGGTGGTCCTCCCGGTGCTGCTCGACGGAGACCCGGGCGCAGGTCCGGACCCGGACGCGGGCCCGGACCCGGACGCGGGCCCGGAGCCGGACGCTGACCCGGACGCGGGCCCGGACTGGCAGCGAGGACCGCTGCCGTTCGGCCCCGAACAGCGGCCGTGGGACGCCGAACGCCGGGGCCGGTACTACGCACCGGCGGCCGCGCGGGCCCTGTACGGGCGACGGTGGCACCGCAGAGCGTCCGTCACCCGCGGCCCGCTGGAGCTGGAGGGCGTGGAACTGCTGCGGGTGGCGATGCCCCGGGAACCCCGGCAGGCGTTCGGCATCCTGCACTTCACCGTACGGGGCGTCCCGCTGCTCGCGGTGCTGCGGGCGATCGGGCACCGCCCGGGTGCGGGACCCGACCCGCTGACCGGCGCGCTCGACCCGGCCGCACTGTTCCACGGCGTCGCCGACACCGCGCCGCCCCGCGCACCGTTCGCGCTGGCCCGGCCGTACACGGTGGCCTTCCTCAGCCCCGGCACCGCGCACACCGCCGTCCTGCGGGACGCCGACGGGCGGCTGCCCGCCGGCGCCGACCGCCGGCTGCGCGCCCTGGCGTGGCGGGCCGCCGAGGCGGACAACCCCTCGACACCCGAACGCGTCGACGCGGTGTCGGCCGAGGCGATCCGCATCTCCGCCGACTGGAGCGCCCTGGTCTACCGGCACGGCACCGCGTTCCTCGGCCACCGGCCCGACCAGGGCCCCGGCGACTTCTACGAGTTCGCGGCGGTGCAGGCCCGCGCGGTGTACCTGGACGCGCTCCTGCTCGGCATGGTCCAGCGCGACCACCTCGACGCGCTCGCCGACGAGCTGTCCACGGTCTTCGACACCGCCCCGGGCCTCGCCCGGCGCGTGTCCGCCCTGGAGCAGAACATCGCGGTCTTCCGCAGCGCCCACTGGCGCCGCCACCAGACCGTGCACGGCCCCGCCGACGGACTGCTGCGCGCCTTCCAGGCCCAGCACCGGCTGCCCGAGCTGTTCACGGACATCCTGGCCGAGGCCGCCGACTACAGCCGGATCGTCCAGACCCGCGAGAGCCAGCAGATCGCGGGCGCCCTCGGCGTCCTCACCGTCCTCGGCCTCCCCCTCGGCACCGCCCTCTCCGTCCTCCAGGTCCTGGGCGACGAGAGCCCGTGGCACCTCCTCATCGCCCTCACCGCCGCCCTCGCCGCCACGGCCGCGGCCCTCACCACCCGCTACGGCCGCCTGGTCCTGGCCTCCTTGCGCGGCACGCCGCGCCGCGACCGCCGGCGCGACTGACACCCCGCGACCGGCGCGCCGCGACTGCCGCCCCGCGGCTGG